>CAZNYB010000082.1:0-17931 GCA_964577155.1 uncultured Thermomicrobiales bacterium
GCCCGATGGTCACCAGGCCAATCATGATCTAGCTCCTCATTCTTTCAGACGCTCACAAAACGACATAGACTGAAGACATCGAACCGGACTATTTCCGAAACTATGTGGATGCCAGGCAGGTCGCCAGGAACATAAATTTCCGCACGCTACATTCTCGCTTCTGGAGCAAAAATAATCACGAGTCAGCACATTCGAAATGCACTCGGAACCGTGCTTTCACTCTAATACAGTTCACCATCGATCATACAGCTTCCAACTTGCTTTGCTACGTATCTGTCAGGTAAACGTTCGAATGACAGCAGGTGATTGTCCGCTGACAGAACTTCGGAATGCGCTCTGTGAAGACGATGGTATTGGAATCGGGATTTGGGATTCGATGGTTATCGGCGGGAGAATTGCTTTGAAAGCTCGTCCGCCGTCATCTTGATGATCGTCGGCCGGCCATGACCACAGGCCATTGGTGACGAGCAAGCTTCCAGCTGAACAACTAGCTGTCGCATTTCAACAAGCGATAGTGGCTGCCCAGCCCGGATTGAACCGTGGCAAGCAGCGCTGATTGCCAGTGAATCCAACCGGGAGTCACCGCGTCCCCCTTCGATGAGCTCATCCAGAATGATTAACAGCGAGCTGGCTGGATCTTTTACTTTCAGGATCGCCGGTACTGCTCGGATCGATACAGACAGCGATCCGAACTGGCTAACTTCAAAGCCAAAGCCGGCTAGCTCCTCCTGACACTGCTCGAACATCGCTTCCTGCGAAGCCGTCAGTTCGACGATAGCAGGTTCGATCAATGTTTGGGAAGCCGCTCTCCTGGATTGGTATTCCGCCAGCACCTGTTCATACAGGATTCGTTCGTGTGCCGCATGCTGATCGATCAGGTAGAGACCATCAGGTCCTTCGGCGATGACGAACATTCCGGAAACCTGGCCAAGCACTCGTAACACAGGCATACCGGAAATTTGGTCAGTTGTTGCCGGCTTCTTCAGCGGCTCCGATTCCATCGAATCCATCCCAGCTGAAAACTCGGCAAAGTCCGTGCGAAAGCCGGGTCCAGAGACTCGTGAAGATGGGTTGGCAAGTCTCAAATGACGCTGCACTGCTGGATCAGGCGGGCTAGCGACAATTGGCGACGATAAGACAGTCGGCACAGGTTGATAGCTGGTGTGTATGAGGAGTGTCGCACGAACTGAGCGCTGGAGCAGTGCAAAAACCAGTCGCTCCTCTTCAAACCTGACCTCCCGCTTGGTCGGATGGACGTTGACGTCCACTTTTCCGGGCGGTGTTTCGACTACTATGCAGCCAAGAGGATGTCTGCCCAGCATCAGCAACGTGTGATACGCCTGTTCAAAGGCTGTGGATAGCTGGCGGCTGGAGATCAGTCGCCCGCCAACAAACAGGAACTGATACTGCCGGTTTGCCCGGTCGATCGTTGGCAGGGAGACAATTCCAGCTACGTTGTACCCGGTATGGTTGTGTTCATACCCTTCAATAATTACGAGGTGTTCCGCGATTTGTAGTCCCCAGACGTGCACGGCTGCGTCGATCCGGTCGCCGCTTCCATGGGTGGAGAAGATCAGATTCCCATCGGCGCTGAATGAAAAAGCGATGTTCGGATACGCGAGCGCATAGGCGCTAACCACCTGCTGCGCGTAGCCGATCTCGGTCCTTGGTTTTCTTAGAAATTTTTGTCTTGCTGGCACATTGTCGAAGAGCTGCCTGACCCGCACGACTGTGCCGTGATCCAGGGCTATTGCTTCCTGATTGGTCAGCTGACCATACTGTACGCGGATTTCACCACCACTTCGTTGGTTCCGGCAGGCTGACTGTAACGACACGTCCGCGACTGAGGCAATCGAAGCCAGGGCTTCCCCGCGAAAGCCAAGTGTCGAGATGCTTGCCAGGTCATCGATTCGGCTCAGTTTCGAGGTCGCGTTGCGCTCTACGGCTAACTCCAGCTCACCAAACGGGATACCAAACCCGTCATCGCGAACTTCTATGAGAGCTGTTCCACCGCCGTCCATGACAACATCGATTCGTCGGGCATCAGCATCGACAGCATTTTCCACCAGCTCTTTGACAACGGCAGCGGGTCGTTCCACGACTTCGCCTGCGGAAATCTGGCCTATTGTTTCTTTTGAAAGTCGGTGAATGGTCATTCGGCGTATTCCGATGCGTCCTTGCTGACAACAAAACGCCACTGAATTGTCGTGCCTCGGCTGATACCGACACGTCCGGTCCGAGCAACTGGCTGCTTCTCGCGGGCACGGGAGATTTGAATCCGGTTCCCACAGACGGTTTCGGCCTGGTTCGCGAGAGTAATACCTAGAGCCTTTGCCGTTCTCCCTGGTCCGGATACTTCGATTCCGGTGTCGTGGAAGCGCGCTCCGCGTATCAACACAGCGCCAGGTAGACCCACGTCGTCAGTAACAATGTTGAGACAAGGATACATGCCGTAAGCAGCATAGACATAGATACTTCCAGCCTCACAAAACATCTGTGAAGCTCTGCCACCCGGGCGAAACGCAGCGTGGGAGGCAGGATCATCAACCCCGCCGTAGGCTTCCGTTTCGATGATCGTTGCCTGTACCGAACTCTCCGGAGCATGGTGTACGGTGATTGTGCGACCGATCAAATCCTTCGCAACCTCGACCGCAAATTTCCTGAAACAGAAGCACGGTAAAATGCTATCTGGATCAGTCAATGGCAGCCAGACGGGACTCAAGCATCTCGATCTGATCGAGTGCAGAGCTCAGCCTCAATCGCTGTTTTTCAATGACAGCGGCTGGAGCTTTAGAAGTAAACTGTTCATTTCCTAGCATTTCTCTGGCTCGGTCTGCTTCGTCCCTGGTCTCCTGAAGTTCCCGTGACAACCTCGACCGTTCGGCTTCCAGATCGACCATTCCAGACATCGGTAAGAATACGGACACCGGACCGGCAACAATGGAGATGCTATTGTCTGGCGCAACCGGTTCGCCAGTACGGACGTCATAGCCATCGGAGGCTATCCTGCCCAGAAATTTAATCTCTTCACTTGCCTCATCGAATGCCATCTGAAACTCTCCCGGATAAACGATGGCTGCGATTCGCCTGGCTGGCTCAACACGCTGCTCCGCACGGGCATTCCGGATGCTGCGGACAACTTCTTTAACAACCTCAAATGCGGCATAGCTTCCTTCGTATTGGTTGTTACTTTCTGGCCATGGGGCGACGATAAGAGCGGGACCGGTGTGAGGCAGTCGTTGCCAGAGCTCTTCAGATACGAATGGCATAAACGGGTGGAGCAGCCGTAGCGAACGCTCCAGGACAAACGCCAGTGTTTGAGCTGCTGCGGGATCGACTGTATCCGCTCGCAAACGGACCTTCGCAGCTTCAATGTACCAATCGCAATACTCTGACCAGATAAACTCGTAGAGTTCACGACCAGCTTCGTGAAACTGGTAATTCTCCATGTTCCGATTGACTGACTCAAGTGTTCGATCCAGGCGACTGACGATCCATTTGTCAGCCAGCGACATCGATTTCTCGGCAGGTTCTGCAGGACCTCCATCGTCACCTAACTGAATTTGAGCGCCTTCGATGGCTCCAAGTACAAATCTGGTTGCGTTGTACAGTTTGTTGGCAAAGTTCCTGTTTGATTCGACGTGTTCCTCGGCGAGCTTCAAATCTGCTCCGGGACCGGAAGCTGTAATAAGTGTGAACCGCAGGGCATCCGTCCCATATTTCGCGGTGATGGTCGTCGGATCGAGGACGTTACCTTTAGTCTTGCTCATTCGCTGACCGTTCGCGTCACGCACAGTCCCGTGCAGATAGACGGTGTGGAACGGCACTTCGCCCATGAACTTCAGCCCGAAGAAAATCATTCTGGCAACCCAGAAGAAGATGATGTCATAACCAGTTTCCAGCACTGAACCGGGATAGTACCGAGCCAGATCCTCGGTTTTTTCCGGCCAGCCAAGCATTGAGAAAGGCCAGAGTCCAGAAGAGAACCAGGTATCCAGAACATCGGGATCTTGCTCAATGTTTTGCGAAGCACAGACCCCACAGCTATCCTGGTGTTCCTCCACGCTCGCCCACTGGTGACCGCAATCCAGACAGGTCCAGACCGGGATGCGATGCCCCCACCAGAGCTGGCGCGAGATGCACCAGTCATGGATGTTTTCCATCCAGTCCAGATACACCCGAGTGAACCGCTCTGGCACGAACCGCACATCACCGTTATAGGCGGCTTGAATGGCTGGTTCGGCTAGCGGCTTCATACTCACGAACCACTGCTTCGAAATGAGTGGTTCGACCACCGATTCGCAACGGTCGCAGGTGCCGACGGAGTGCGGGTGATTTTCAACTCGCACAAGAAATCCGTCATCCTCCAGTTGCTGGGCGATGCCAACACGAGCCTGGTCAACAGACTGGCCGCTGTACTCGCCTGCCTGCTCGTTCATGGTCCCATCGAAATTGATGACTGTTACCCGAGGTAGATTGTGCCGATTTCCGATGTCCCAGTCATTCGGGTCATGTGCCGGCGTGACTTTCACTGCTCCGCTTCCGAATTCGGGATCCACCGCGCTATCGGCAACGATTGGTATTTCCCGGTTGGCAATCGGCAACATCACTGTTGTGCCAACAAGGTGCTGGTACCGGTCGTCATCCGGATGAACGGCAACAGCGGTATCGCCAAGCATCGTTTCCGGTCGTGTCGTCGCGACCTCGATGTACCCGGATTTATCAGTCAACGGGTAACGAATATGCCACAGGCTTCCTTCAACTTCGACGTGAACGACCTCAAGGTCAGAAAGCGCGGTGTTACAGCGTGGACACCAGGAAATGAGCCGCTCTCCCCGGTAGATCAAACCTTCGTCATACAACGTTTTAAACACCGTTCGAACGGCACGGGCTGGGCCAGGATCCATCGTAAACCGGTAACGGGACCAGTCGGATGAAGCGCCGAGAGAGGTTAGCTGCTCCCGAATTCGAATCTGGTAGCGATCCATCCACTCCCAGACTTCTTCAATGAACCGCTCCCTGCCGAGTTCGTGACGGGTCAGATCCTGATTGGCTAGTTCACGCTCGACAACCCACTGCCCGGCGATGCCGGCATGATCAGCGCCAGGCAACCATAAACTAGGTCGGCCTTTCATGCGATGGTAACGTACCATGATATCTTCGGCGGTCACGAACAGGGCGTGTCCCATGTGCAATTCACCGGTGACGTTCGGCGGTGGCATGACGATGACAAAGGGTTCATCTCCATGTTCCCATGACGGTTCAAAAAAGCCCCCGTTAGCCCAGAATTCATACCAGCGATGTTCAGTCTTCGCCGGGTCATAGGCTTTTCCCAGCGGTTCCATCTCCACTTTTGTGCTTTCTTTTTCGGTCATGTAGTATCCCGGCTTTTGGCAGCTAGCTATCTTCGTTGCGTCCGATTTTTGAGTTCCTGATGAGGTTGAAGATCCGGTGTTCGCAAGGAACCTGAATCCAGACTCATTCATCATCCTATCCCGATATTTTACCTTCATCGTCAACCGATCCTCGGGGTTCCTGTCTGTCACATGACCTGATACAATCAGCGATGCGAATGTTTGTTCTATGTACGGTCAGTCGTGCCAGATTGACACAGCCGGCTGCTCCGTTTCGACTCTGTGAGGCTGAATGAAGAACGACAAGATCATCATCCGCGGCGCTCGGGAACACAATTTGAAAAACATCGATGTTGAAATTCCTAGAGAGCAGCTGGTGGTCATTACCGGCCTTTCGGGTTCAGGCAAGTCCTCGCTGGCATTTGACACGATTTACGCTGAAGGTCAGCGCCGGTATGTCGAGTCGCTGTCAGCGTACGCCCGTCAGTTCCTGGGACAGCTTGAAAAACCGGATGTTGACCAGATTGACGGACTCTCCCCTGCCATCGCGATCGATCAAAAAGGCACAAGCCGCAACCCGCGATCCACCGTCGGCACCGTCACCGAAATTTATGACCACCTTCGGCTGTTGTACGCCAGGATCGGCATCCCCCATTGCCCGGAATGCGGCAGAGCGATCTCGAAACAGACGCCGGCCCAGATGGCAGACATCGTCCTAAGCCTGGGTGAAGGAACGCGACTCATGATCCTCGGACCGGTAGTCCGGGATCGCAAAGGTCAGCATCAAGCGGTCTTTGACCGGCTAAAGAAAGAAGGCTTTGTTCGGGTTCAGGTGGATGGGGAACTTCGAGATCTCGATGAGTCTTTTAACCTGTCCAAAAATAAGAAACACACTATCGAGGTCGTGGTCGATCGGCTAATCATTCGTTCGTATGAGGACGAAGAGGACAACCACGCTTTCCGAACCCGACTCATTGATTCCCTTGAGACGGCGCTTGCGCTGGGTGAAGGACACATCGTTGTCTCTGTCATAGATGGCGATTCTTTACAGTTTTCTGAACATTTTGCTTGTCCTGAATGCCATATTTCACTACCTGAGATTGAGCCACGATCTTTTTCGTTTAACAGTCCTCATGGCGCTTGCCCGGAGTGTCACGGTCTCGGTGTAGCAATGGAGTTTGATGAAGATCTCATTGTTCCCGATAGATCAATTTCGCTCGCGGACGGCGCGCTCGTTCCGTGGGCACGCAATGGCAAGGAGATGTCCAACTGGTACAACTCGCTGGTTACCGGTGTCGCTGACATCCATGGCATTCCGCTGGATATACCCTGGTCAGAGCTAACCCAGGCACAACGAAAGATCGTTCTCTATGGCGCAGGGCGTGAGCGAGTCCAGATTAAGTATGTGTCTCGCACTGGACGCAAACGAAACTACAAAGCGCGTTTCGAAGGCATCATTCCTTCCCTTGAACGCCGCCTCAGGGACACATCGTCCGACTACGTCCGTGAAGAGCTGAAACAGTACATGTCCGCTCGCCCTTGCCCAACCTGTCAAGGGCAGCGGCTGAGGCCAGAAATCCTGGCCGTGACGGTGCTCGATCGCTCGATTGTCGACGTCACCCGTATGAGCATTGTCGAGGCGCATCAACTGGTCGAGGAGCTTCGAAATGGCGGGCTCAACGAACGAGAAATGCTCATCGGTCGTCAAGTGCTCAAAGAAATAGGCGATCGATTGGGTTTCCTGGTTAACGTTGGTCTCGACTACCTCACGCTGGATCGATCGGCTACTACGTTGTCAGGCGGAGAAGCCCAGCGGATTCGACTCGCAACACAAATAGGTAGCCGCCTGATGGGTGTGCTATACGTGCTGGACGAACCATCCATCGGTCTTCATCATCGCGATAATGCGCGTTTGATCGCCACGCTTGAATCGCTTAGAGACATCGGAAACACGATCATCGTCGTCGAACATGATGAGGAGACGATGCGTGCGGCCGATTGGATCATCGACATCGGACCTGGAGCAGGCGAGCACGGCGGTGAGATCACGTTTCAGGGGAACTTTGACCAGATTCGTCGAGACTCGTTGTCAATTACCGGGAGATATCTCAGCGGCTCGTTAGAGATCCCAGTACCCTCATCCCGGAGGAGTGGAAACGGTAGTCAACTCGTCCTGACCGGCGCGTGCGAGAACAACCTGAAAAACGTTCAAGTCGAGTTTCCACTCGGCACGTTCATCTGTGTGACAGGCGTTTCCGGTTCAGGAAAGAGCACCTTGATCACCGACACGCTCTACCGCAGGATGGCTCAGGCGATATATCGTTCAACAGCGAAACCCGGCGCTCATGATTCACTCAAAGGTCTGGAGCACATCGACAAGGTCATTGATATCGACCAGAGTCCGATTGGGCGGACTCCGCGTTCGAACCCGGCGACCTACACCGGGTTGTTCACCTATGTCAGGGAACTCTTTGCTCAATTACCGGAGTCGCGAGCAAGAGGCTACAAGCCAGGCAGGTTCTCGTTTAATGTCAAAGGCGGCCGGTGTGAAGCCTGCAAGGGCGACGGCATCATCAAGATCGAGATGCAGTTTCTGCCAGACGTTTATGTGCCGTGCGAAGTTTGTCACGGGGCGAGGTACAACGAGCAGGCGCTCGAGATCAAGTACAAGGGTTGTACCATTGCGGACGTGCTAGCGATGACCGTCGATGACGCCCTGGAACTATTTGAGAACATACCGCGGATTCAGAACAAACTGAAAACACTTTCCGATGTCGGCCTGGGTTACATTCGGCTCGGACAGCCAGCCACCCAGCTCTCTGGTGGAGAAGCGCAACGCGTGAAGCTGGCGACGGAGTTGAGCAAGCGGGCTACTGGCAAAACCGTTTACATCCTTGACGAGCCGACGACCGGATTGCACTTTGCGGACATCGAAAAATTGCTCAATGTCCTTCAAAAACTCACTGATGCCGGGAACACGATCATTGTTATCGAACACAATCTCGACGTTATCAAGTCGGCTGACTGGATCATCGATCTCGGCCCGGAAGGCGGCGATCGAGGCGGCTATGTCATTGCCGAAGGTACCCCGGAGGATGTAAGCCGGATTGCGGCTTCGTTTACCGGTCAGGCGCTGCAGCCTCTCTTTGAGGAGCTACTCATTGCAGCCGACTAGGCTAATTGATGGCGCCAAAGCAAGCGACATGGTGTTGTCGGCCGCTAGTTGTCTTTTTCAAGAATGCGTTGTTATCATTCAGCGAACTGCACCGTAGCAGCGCAGCTGGCTTCCAATCAAGGGTGAAAACACCCCGGAATTGTACTCATCAGGTGGCTGGAAATGCTAACCACAAAACCGGTTCTTGTACTTAATCAAAACTACGAACCACTGAATGTGTGCACAATAAAGCGGGCGTTGGTGCTCATTATCCGGGAAAAAGCTGAGATGCTCGCCGATTATGGCGCGAGGATCTTCACCTCGACCCGAGATTTCGCAGCCCCGTCGGTCATAAGGCTGTTTTCACTCATTAAACGGCCCCGGCCGCGGGTCAAGCTCACTCGCCGTGAAATCTTTCTCCGAGACAATTACACTTGCCAGTACTGCGGAATTCGTAACCGAGATTTGACGATTGATCATGTCGTCCCCCGATCTCGGGGTGGAGCCCACAACTGGGAGAATGTCGTCACTGCCTGTCGCGCTTGCAATCACCGCAAAGGCGGCAATCTTGTTCAGGAATCCCGCCTGCGGCTCCTGACCGAGCCTCAAGAACCACGGGCTGGTGTCTACTACGCAATCGAGCGACGACTCTCTACCACACTCAATGAAAACTGGTTGCCGTTTTTGCCCGGTCTCGATGTGGCAAGCAAACTGACTGTTGTTAGCGAGAGCAGTATTTGAGCGGTCGGCAGTGCCGTCTGTAGCCTGCACGATCGCGACGCCCTGTCCAGACAGGGCGTTTATCATTTCTAAAGATGTGTGAAACTCAACTAGACAGGGTAAATCGATGCTGGACATTCGCCTTATTCGCGAGCAACCCGAATTCGTCAAACACGAGATCGCAAAGAAACATATCGACACCGGACCGATCGACGAAATCGTTCGACTTGACGCTGAACGGCGCGAACTGTTGACTGCGACCGAACTACTTAGAGCCGAACGAAACGCAGGATCAAGAGAAACAGGAAAGATCAATGCTGGTCCGGAACGAGAAGCGCACATCACAAGGATGAGAGCGCTTGGCAATCAGATCCAGGAAATGGAAAGAGATCTGACGCTGATCGACCGCGATCTGGACGCCAGGTTGCTGGAAGTTCCAAATCTGCCTGACGCCGATGTTCCAGAGGGAAAAAACGAGCACGAGAACGTCGTCACTGAAACCTGGGGCACACCAAGGGAGTTCGACTTTAAGCCGAAGCCTCACTGGGAGCTTGGTGAAGACCTGGGCATTATCGACTTTGAACGAGCCGTAAAAATTTCAGGAGCCAGATTCTATATGCTGAAAGGAGCTGGAGCAAAGCTTCAGCGGGCACTAATATCCTGGTTTCTCGACTTGCACGTCAACGAACACGGGTTTACCGAGGTTTACCCACCGGCACTGGTTCGTGAACCAGCACTTGTTGGAACCGGTCAGCTTCCGAAATTTGGCGAGGATCAGTTTCGCGATGAAGAAGCCGGGTTGTGGCTGATTCCAACCGCCGAGGTTCCCGTCACCAATATGTATGCCAACGAGATACTTTCCGCTGATGATCTGCCGATCTATCACTGCGCGTACACGCCATGCTTCCGGCGAGAACACTTTAGCGCTGGACGAGACGTTCGCGGAATCAAACGAGTTCACCAGTTCGACAAGGTTGAGATGGTGAAGTTCACCGATCAGGAATCTTCAGGTGATGAGCTGAAGAGCCTGCTGCAAGCTGCTGCCAGACCGTTGCAATTGCTCAATATCCCGTACCGCCACCTGCAAATCTGTACCGGCGACCTGTCTTTTGTCGCCGCCAACAAAGTAGACCTGGAAGCCTGGGCGCCAGGAGCTGAAGAGTGGCTGGAAGTCTCATCCTGCTCAAACTTTCGAGATTTCCAGGCCCGACGAGCAAACATACGATACCGGCCTGATGACGGTAGCCGGACCAGATTCGTCCACACCCTCAACGGGTCGGGGCTGGCACTACCCCGGACCTATATCGCAATCATGGAGAACTATCAGGAAGAGGACGGTTCAATCACCATTCCTGAGGTCCTATTGCCGTACATGGGTGGGCTGGAACGAATCACGGCTCAGGGGTAACTTTGACCGGGCACCAAACAGAAGCGTAGAATTCTCTGGTCTGCACCTCTCGGAGAGGTGGCCGAGCGGCTTAAGGCGGCTGTCTTGAAAACAGTTGGGCGTTCACGCGTCCCGGGGGTTCGAATCCCTCCCTCTCCGCCAGTGCACGCATTGCGCCTGGGAAGGTGCCAGAGTGGTTGAATGGGGCCGCCTGCTAAGCGGTTGTGGGCCAAAAAACGGTCTACCGAGGGTTCGAATCCCTCCCTTCCCGCCAGGTGACTGGAAAATCAATGCAGTCAGATCTGCCACCGATTTGGTCCAAACTGGACCCAGGTCGGTGGCAGACAACGTTTCATTCAGTTGAATTCTAAGTGTCGATCTGGGCTCGCTGGAGTGTGCCGCTGTAGTCGACGTATATCGACTGCCACTCGGTAACGACATCCAGAACGGCTTGACCTGCTTCCCGGTGACCGTTGCCGGTACCCTTCGTGCCACCAAACGGCAGCTGGATTTCAGCGCCAATCGTGCCTGCATTCACATACAAGATACCGGTGTAGATATCTTGCATGGCGGTGAATGCTCGGTTCACATCGCGGGTGAAAATCGAAGCTGAGAGTCCAAACTCCACCCCGTTGACGACGTCGACGGCTTCTTCGAGTGAACCAACAGGAATGACTGCCGTCACCGGTCCGAAAATTTCTTCCTGGGCAATACGCATGTTGTGTTTGACGTTCCCAAACACAGTCGGCTCATGGTAGAAACCACTGCTGTATTCATCCAGGACAGCGATCCCACCGCCGGTGGCAAGTTCCGCGCCCTCTGCGTTACCTATTGCCATGTACGAATGAATACGATCGAGCTGTGATTTGCTGACAACCGGTCCGACATCCACCGTATCATCGAGTCCATAGCCTAGCTTCAAGCCACCGGCGCGTTTCGCAAGCTCATGGGTGAGATCGTCGGCGATTCGAGTGTGAGCGACGATCCGACTAGCTGCCGTGCATCGCTGGCCAGATGTTCCAAATGCGCTCCAGACAATGCCATCCAGAGCAAGGTCGATATCCGCGTCATCCATGACGATGACAGCATTTTTGCCACCCATTTCAAGCGAGATCGGTTTCGCCATTTTCGCGGCTTCGACTCTGGCATGCTGGCCAATATCGTTCGATCCGGTGAACGAGATAAAGTCGATGAGCGGATGGCGCAACATCGCTTCTCCCACATCTTCGCCGCCACCGAGAACGAGATTCACGACCCCTGGTGGTAGACCTGCCTCTTCAAGAATTTCAACCAGTTTGACTGCTTCGCGAGGTGTATAGGAGGCCGGCTTCCAGACGATGGTGTTTCCCGCGACCAGCGCCGGCATCATCTTCCAGGTTGGTATCGCCAGCGGAAAGTTCCAGGGGGTTATCATGCCCATCACGCCAATTGGCTTGCGGACGGACATGTTCCACTTGTTTTGAAGCTCGGAAGGCACTGTTTGCCCGGCCATGCGACGCCCCTCGCCTGCCATATAGAAGGTCATATCGATGCCTTCCTGGACGTCGCCGCGCGCTTCGGCAATGACCTTGCCCATCTCCTCGGTCATCATCCGTGAAAGCGATTCTTTCTGGTCCTGTAACATCTGTGCAACCCGGAAAAGTATTTCTCCACGCTTTGGCGCAGGGTAGAGACGCCAGGTTTTAAATGCTTCGGCGGCAGCCTGGCTTGCAAGATCTACATCTCGTTGATCGCTTTTCGTAAAGACACCGACAGGTTCACCAGTGGCAGGATTATTACGCTCAAAGGTTTCGCCAGATTGAGACTCCTGCCAGACTCCATTGATGTAGTTCTTGTACATGTTCGTGTCACTCTCCTTCGCTCAATGATGTAATGTTTTACTTAGCGTGTTTCTGTAGCCTGGGACGGTAGCCTGGTCAGACCACTCAGCGCAGTGTAGCAAACCGATAATTCTGGCTCCAACGCAGCATCTGATGGACACCGCACAGCCAGAATACTCGGATTCCGGGAACACAGATGAGTATGCAAGGTCAAACAGACGAATTTGAACTGGTTAAGGTCCGGCGTCGTTCAGCCTGGCCAACCTCCTGCGCGATGTTTATCGCGCTGGTGCTGCTGTTTGTGACGTTTTTCTGGGTTTTCATCAGGTTGGAACCTGTCCTCAGCGATGTTGTTGAACAAAACAATGTGTCGCCAGTGATCACTCCAACTGAGAGTCCTTCAGCAGCGCCATAGAGCTGAACCGGCTTTTACCGATGTCTCATCCTTCAGAGCTTACACCCTGAATAGTTTCAGGAGAGCCAGAAGTTCGCTGGTATACTGCCAATCGTATCTACATCTGACCCTTCATCCAACTTGCGAGAGAGGAACGAATAGTGGAGCGCGTAACGATAATTGGATTAGGGCTCATCGGCGGCTCGATTGGCCTTGGTTTGCGCCAGTGGTCGAACAACAGCGGCAAACGAGATGATGTCTTGCACCTTACTGGATTTGATACCGATCTCAATAATCAGAACTACGCCAAAAAAATCAAAGCGGTCGAAAAAACAGAGTGGAACTTGCAGTCGTCGGTTGAAGACGCCGATCTAATCGTGATTGCCGTTCCAGCGCTGGCCGTGAAGGAAGTGATGATGTCCATCGCACCAGTTCTCAAACCTGGCGCAGTGGTCACTGACGTGACGTCAACAAAAGTTCAAGTCATGGAATGGGCGCAAGAACTATTGCCAGATACCGTCCACTTTGTCGGGGGTCATCCCATGGCTGGCGGAACACTCGGCATTCAGGGCGCGAAGGCAGACCTGTTTCAAGGATGCACCTGGTGCATCGTTCCATCGCTTGACGCCGACGACGCCGCCGTACAAACAACAATCGGACTTGCGGCAGCCCTGGGCGCGGAGACGCTGTTCGTGGACGCCCATGAGCATGATGGCTACGTGGGTGGTATCAGTCATCTGCCTTTTATGCTCTCCACTGCCCTGGTGAATTCCGTCAGCAAGGATGCCGGCTGGCGTGACATGAAGAAGCTGACATCAACCGGTTTTCGCGATGCTTCGCGTATGGCAGGTGGCAGCGCGGAAATGCACCGGGACATTTGCATCACCAATCGTGAATCTATCGTACGGTGGGTCAACGAGTCGATAGACCAGCTACTCACAATGCGATCGTTGATTGAAGAAAATACGCCAGATGCGGACGAAGCTCTACTGAAAGTGTTCAGCGAAGCCAGAGATGCCCACGCCGAGTGGTCGACAGCGGAATCCTCAGAAGGCAGGCTCATCCAGGATACTGCTGATGAGCATGTCGATGTCTCGTTCGGATCTCAATTCAGCCAAATGATGTTTGGCAACTTGTTCCGGCGCAGACCTCGAGTCGACGGCAATGGAACTCGTGATGAACCTTCAAAGAAATCGGGCTAGCTCACGGCACAAGCGACCAGTTGTTGCCCAGCCGGTAATGATATAGCCGTTTTACCGGCTCTCCATGTTGCCTGATTCGCCCCCGGTCACGTCGACGGATTTCGGCATATTGATTCTGCACCTGCACAATACGCCGCGCTACCAGATTGAATATAATGAGTCCTAACCGTGCCGGCTGCGTTGAAGCCGCCCGGGTTGCTTCGTTGTAGATTCGAAACGGCGGCAACTCGGTGTGTGGCTTCCGCATGATTTCGGTCTCAATAGCAGCAGTATCTTCTCGTAAATTGTGTTCGTCAAAACTTGCCAGCCCATTTACGACCGACGTGAAATACTGCTCATCGAAGGGGCGTGCAAAATCAAGCAACTCCCGGATTGAGCGGGGATTTTGCGCACACCCGGCAACAAACATCTTTATCGCGTGTGCGGGACCGACGAAGCTGGCCGTTCCATCGTCGCCTGCCACGGTGAATCGAATTTCTTGAAGCGCCGTGTTGCCGCTATTTGTGTTCACTGCTCTCGCAATCAATATTGACCCAGTTTAAAACTCGTAAATTTGTTGAAACATTGTGCCAAGTGGACCCAAGTTGAAACTAAATTCCAGGAATCAGCTCACGTTATTTAAATCCATATAAACCAATCGGTAACAGTGTCGTACACTATCCAGAAGAGGCCTTCGGACGACTTGAACAACTGTATCCCATTCGCCTCGAAGCCGTTGCTGAAGACGCAGAATCCCTGGCATTTCAGCGCGTCGCGGCTTCAATGCTACTGAAAGGACACTGGGATGTCTGAATCAGACGATCGTTATTCCAAAGTAGAACGTGAGATTATTGAAATACTGGATGAAATGGGTGACGACGACGAATCTCGTCCTGACAACATCGTCGATTTCCGATCCGCCAGATCAAAATCCAGTTTCTCAATGCCGAAACCTCGATTGCGCATCCCTGGCTTCCGACAGTTGCTGACGCCAGGAAAACTTCTGGCGTTCGCACTCATATTTGCCCTTCTAGCCCTGTTCGGAAGAAATGCTTCTACTCTTCTGGCCGGTGTATTTGCGGTGCTCAGCGTACTCTGTTTTGCTTCGTTGCTCTTTGTGCGATCTGGGCCATCCACGAGTTCTATCGGCGGCACCCAGACCAAACGATGGCGAGGACGAGATATTGAATTTGGTCCGTCCCACGATCAGCAGTCAACGAATGCAATATCGCGGTGGTGGAACAGCAGAAAACGGCAGTGATGGGGTATCCTCCAGTTTTCAGCCTGATCGATCGACGTCACGATGTTGGGAGTGTTGCCAGCTAGATGCCAAACATCAAAAGTGATGTTGTCGACGGATATATTTTCCGTCGCGTAAACGCCCGCATTCAGTTTCTTGTTCTCAGGCGCAAACCTGATCTGGCAATGGGTGACACCTGGCAATCTATCCACGCAAAAATTGCAACTGGCGAATCAGCGCTAGTAGCCGCAACCCGTGAAGTCGCGAGCGCAACCGGACTTAGCGCTGAGTGTATTTACTCTTCAGATTACGTGAATCAATTTTTTGATTACAATGCCGACACGATCGTCCTCGCGCCAACATTCGCCTTTAAAGTCGCAGCCCGTTCGAAACCTTCACTGTCCGAGCAGTACGGTGATTACGCCTGGTGCGACCTGGAAGAGACGACCGCCCGCCTTCCGCTCAATTCCCAGCGTTGGGCCGTTCGGCACATTTATGATGTCATCGCACATGGCGGAGAAGAATCGGAAATCTATCAGGTTCGGACTCCAAATGCTGCGTTCGGACGCGGTAATTCAGTATAATTTGTGTTGAACATACCGGCCACGACTGGCCGGTTTCGTTGCCTCTGAACTAGGACCGAGGATTACCGTTGCCCGCATTCGAAATTGTCTCCGAACTCCAACCTACCGGCGATCAGCCGAAAGCAATCGAAGCCCTGACAACTGGATTAGCCACCGGTGCTAAACACCAGACTTTGCTCGGGGTAACTGGTTCTGGCAAAACCTTCACGATGGCTCAGATTATTGAGCAGGTTCAACGGCCAGCTCTGGTACTGGCGCACAACAAAACCCTGGCCGCTCAATTGTATGCCGAGCTGAAAGAACTGTTTCCCAAAAATGCTGTTGAATACTTTGTGTCATATTATGACTACTACCAGCCAGAAGCGTACATTCCACGAACTGATACCTATATTGAAAAAGATGCGCAAATCAACGACGAAATCGACAAACTCCGGCATGCAGCTACTCGTGCGCTGAGGAGCCGGCGAGATGTCATTATCGTCGCGTCAGTTTCTTGCATTTACGGTCTGGGCGCGCCGTCTGATTATGACGAACAGACAGTTCTGCTAAAACCAGGCGACCATATCCGCCGCGATCGGGTGTTGCGGCATCTCATTGACATTCAATACGACAGAAACGACATGACGCTGGTTCGTGGAACATTCCGTGTACGCGGGGACACTCTCGAAATCCACCCTGTATATGAAGAACTGGCTGTTCGCGTCGAGTTTTTTGGAGATGAGATTGACCGCATCGTAGAGGTTGATCCTCTTACCGGGGAGATCCTGTCCGAGCGGGACGAAATCACCATCTATCCGGCGAAGCACTTTGTCACAACTGCGGAGAAGCTCGCCTACGCGCTCAATGACATTGAAGCCGAACTTGAAGATCACCTCAAACTGCTCGAGAGGGAAGGTAAGGTCCTCGAAGCCGCCCGGCTAGGACAACGGACCCGGTACGACATCGAGATGATGCAGGAGACCGGCTACTGTGCCGGGGTTGAGAACTATTCCCTGCACCTCTCCAGAAGAGAAGTAGGCCAGAAACCGTGGACGCTCCTGGACTATTTCCCGTCTGACTACATTCTCTTCGTCGACGAGTCTCATATCTCGTTGCCGCAAGTACGAGGAATGTCTGCCGGTGACCGTTCCAGAAAAGACACGCTGATCGAGCATGGATTCCGATTGCCATCAGCAAGGGACAACCGGCCACTTACGTTTGAAGAGTTTGAAGCCGCAGCCGATCAATTCATCTTTGTCTCTGCTACGCCCGGTCCATTTGAGATGGAGTATTCAGCTCAGATCGTCGAACAAGTCATCCGGCCGACCGGTCTCCTCGATCCTTCTATTTCCGTGCGGCCAACTCGTGGACAGGTCGATGATCTGCTGGACGAAATTCATCAACGGGTCGCTCGTGGTGAACGGACCCTGGTAACAACGCTAACGAAGAAAATGTCTGAAGATCTCGCCGACTATCTCAAAGAGATGGGAGTGCGAACTCACTACTTACATTCCGAGATCCACACTCTGGAACGAGTGGAGATTCTCAGGGATCTGAGGATGGGTGTTTACGACGTCGTCGTTGGCATTAACCTCCTGCGAGAAGGTCTGGATTTACCTGAAGTTTCGCTGGTGGCAATCTTTGATGCCGACAAGGAGGGTTACCTTCGGTCCACTTCATCGCTTATTCAAACCATAGGTCGCGCAGCTCGTCATGTGGATGGCACGGTAATCATGTACGCCGACAATATGACCCGCTCAATGGAAGCCGCAATCAGTGAGACATATCGCCGGCGTGCGATCCAGCTGGACTACAACGAGAAAAACAGTATTGAGCCACGGTCGATTATCAAGGAGATCAAAGATCTTACTGACCGGGTAAAGGTTGCCGCCGAGGATTCACCAGGCTATTCAGCAGACTCCCCGGATGGAGTGATCGCCGAGATACCGGCTGATGAACTGGCCAGGCTAATAAAAGACCTTGAATCACAAATGGAACGGTCGGCAAAACAGCTTGAATTTGAGAGAGCGGCGCTGCTGAGAGACCAGATTATCCATTTGCGGCGTGTCCAGGAGGTTTCTTGAACATCACGTTGGCTAGTCGTTCTTACGCAGCTGC
>CAZNYB010000083.1:0-13997 GCA_964577155.1 uncultured Thermomicrobiales bacterium
TGGCTGGCATATTGTACGTACACCCCATCATTGCTAGACTTGGTTTCTGCGAGTTCCGTGACGGATCTGTACAGATTCCATTGTTTCCGGTGAATGGTATCTGTTCTAGGTCAGAGGCACCCAAGTGAGACGAGCGTTTCAGCATATCTTCGTAGTAGCTACGATCATCGTCATCGCCGGCGGAGTGATTTACCTCAGCCAGCGCACGATCATCAATCATCTCAATGAATCACGCAGTCAGACCGGAGAGACGATCTTCTTTACCATCGAGCAGAGTGAAACGGTAAATTCCGTCGCTGAACGACTGCACGAAGAAAAGCTCATCCGCTCACCGGTCTATTTTCGTTTTCGTGCCCAGCTAACCGGTCAGGATCAGGAGATCGTTGCGGGACGTCATGAACTTAACACAGCCATGACGACAACTCAGATTCTGGACATCATTACGTCAGAGGACAACATCGCCTACGAAGAAATCACAGTACGATTTGTCGAAGGCTGGCGAGTCGACCAGTACGCAGAGGAGCTCGTGAGGGTTGGCCTGGTAACCTCAACTGAAGAGTTCATCGGCGCGACGCACGAGCTGCGATGGAACAATGAGTTTGGATTTCTCCATTCGAGACCGAGCGACGTTGGACTTGAGGGGTATCTGTTTCCCGACACTTACATATTTCGGACAGACTGGACCGCTGATCAAATCATCGAAGTGATGTTGCTCAATTTCCAGTCCAAGATTCCAACAGATCTTCAGGCGAGCGCAAGCGCCCTCGGATTGACCCTGCATCAGGCGCTGACACTCGCGTCTATCGTTGAACGGGAAACATCGTTGGAAGAAGAGCGTCCAATGATCGCATCGGTGTACTACAACCGGTTGCAGCTTGGCATGCCACTACAGGCTGATCCCACGATCCAGTACGCGACCGGGACACCTGAAGACTGGTGGCCGGTGATAACCGGAGACGACCTGAACCAACGGGGTCCTTACAACACGTACCTCAATCCAGATCTTCCGCCTGGCCCCATCTGCAACCCAGGGTTTGACGCCATCAACTCCGCGTTTGGACCAGCCCAGACTGACTTCCTCTTTTTCGTGGCAACCGGTGAAGGAACACATGCATTCGCCACAACGCTTGAGGAACATCAAGAAAACATCGACCTCTATCAATCTGAGGAAACGCCGTAAATGTCTAGAACCAGTGAATTAAGGACACATATTTCCGGGAAAATCGGACTGATCGGCAATCCAGTTGCTCATTCTCTCTCTCCAGCATTTCAACAGCCAGCATTTGATTATTTCGGACTTCCCGTGTATTACGAACTCTGGAAAACTGAAGATGATGCAATTGGCGAACGCATAGAACAGCTGCGTTCTGGTGAAATCTACGGCGCAAATGTCACCGTGCCTCACAAAGAGAGGTTTTTTGCACTCGTTGACGACTGCTCTTCTGTAGCAGTCAACGCGCAGGCAATCAATACCATCGTTGTAAGAGAGGGTAGATTGGTAGCCGACAACACGGATGTATACGGGTTTCTCCAATCGCTCGACGACGAAGCCTTTACCTTCAACGGCGCAAAGGTGATGATCATCGGGGCAGGTGGCGCAGCGCGTGGCCTGGTAGCTGGCCTCACCAGCCGTGACATCGGTTCCATAACAATCGCTAACCGAACTTTGAGTCGAGCAGAACTTATTGCTAACGATTTTCAGGGATATCAGATCGACGTTTGTGATCTCGAACGTGCTCCTGAATTAGCCGATGATGCCGACCTCCTGGTTAACGCAACTGCGATCGGCTGGGAAGGGGAACGATTCCCTGTCAGTACGGCGATATTCCAATCCCTCTCACCGGATGCAATAGCCTACGATCTGACTTACCGTCAAACCTCGTTCCTGGATGCCGCCATGAAAGCCGGCATAAAAACGGTCGACGGACTGGGGATGCTGGTGCATCAAGGCGCGAAGTCCTTTGAAATCTGGACCGGACGTGAAGCTCCCTTTGAAGTGATGTGGTCGGCAGCACTCGCTGCCCGGGATCAGTGACACCCGGTCGCATGTCGAGAAGTATGCGCCGTCGAATCAACACTCCTGTTTGCAGTAAAAGCCTTTGAAATATTTTTTGAGCAATCGATCAAAAAATTTCAGTCAGATGAGTGCCCGCTGCTGGCATCGTAGCTGAGGAGACACGTCGTTTCCTCGGCATCTTTCGTCTCGAGCCAGACCTTTCTGCCCCAGAGGAAGTAGACGCCTTCGAGAGTCTTTCTTGCGTAGTTCAGATCGAGCAACTGGCCATTCCAGTCGTGGCGAAGAAAAAGTTCGCGGTTGCCGTTGTAGTCCGCGTCTTCGGCGATAATCGTTGGAATCCCGTAATCAGTCAGCTGGTCGACAAGCCGGTCGCGAACGCTGGTCCAGAGCTTTTCTTTGATGAGAAGCTCATTTTCTACGCGCTCTGCATAGAATAGATCAAGATCGATGCAGATCTCTTCGGTGAGATAGTTCCGAATCAGCGATACATCACACTCAGTTTCTCGAACCAGAAACAGTTGTTCTCGCCCTGCGCCAGCGCCGTATTCCTCATCCCATCTGCGTTCGATATCGTTCAGAATCGTATATCCAAGGAAGTAAGGGTTCAGTCTTCCTGGGTGTGGCGAGACCACGCTGGAATGCAACTTCGCAAAGTCCAGATGCTCCTGTGTTGTTAGGTCAAGCTCTCTCATGATCTGAACGTGCCAGTAGCTCGCCCAGCCTTCGTTCACAATTTTGGTTTGCATCTGTGGCAGAAAATACAGCATCTCGCCACGGACGATCTCGAGTGTATCTCGCTGCCACTCTTCAAGCACTGGCGACTCCCGCGCCAGGAACAGCAGCAGATCCCGCTGAGGAGTAGGGCAAGAAAGCCAGTCAGGTCGAGCCGGGTCAGTCGGCAGGCTGGCTGCGTCGCCAGAATGTTCCGGGGACCAAAGATCATCGTATTCGGTCTCGCGGCGACGCTTTTTCTCCGGTTCAGGCAATTCGCAGCTGGCGTTCGGATCAACATATTCTTGAATTGCCAGGATGGCATCCAACGTCCGTTCGACGTTGTGGTGTCCGTGCTCAAACTCGAACTGTCGAAGCCGGTCAGCGTTCAATTTCATCGTATCCAGCATCCGGCGGGATGTGGACTGGAAATAAGCGTTGTTGGCGAAAAAGTCGGAATGGCCAAGGACATGTGCGACGACGAACTTATTCTGCAACTCCGTATTGGTATCAAGCAGGAATGCCCAGCACGGATCGGTGTTGATCACGAGTTCATAAATTTTTGACATCCCAAAATCGTACATTGTTTTCTGCTGGTGATAGATCTTGCCGTGGGTCCAGTGAGAAAAACGGCCAGGCATGCCATACGAGCCAAACTCGTACATGATTTCGGACGGCACAATTTCAAAATGCGTTTGAAATGGTCGTAGTCCCGACTCACGTGCGATCTCCCAGATCCGTTCTATCGAAGGTTCGAGTGACACGGGATCCTGAACTGAAAGAAGTTGTGCTGGTATCATGCCTTGACCTCTTTGGAAGTGTTTGATGAGAAAAACGATTTCAATGCGCTGTAAACCTCGCGTTGTTCCGAGATGGTTACTTTCACAAAATTGTGAACGTTGATATTTTGAAATGCGCTCATCAAGGTGCTCTGGTAGCTGCGCCGGCGTTGTCTCACCTCTCCGTAACCAAACATGTTGCACGCGCCAGCCAACTGTTCGGCCAGCGCCAGGCATTCTTCGTTATCGCTGATAAAGTTGTCGCCATCCGAGAAGTGAAACGGGTAGACGTTCCAGTCAACTGGGTTGAATCGTTCCGACAGGATGTCCAGAGCCAGGCGGTATGCCGATGAAACTTTCGTGCCTCCGCTTTCAGCTCGTGAGAAGAACTCTTCTTCGGTGACTTCTGCAGCTTCAGTGTGGTGGGAAACAAAGGCAATCTGCACATTGTCGTATTTCGTACGCAAAAATTGGACCATCCAGAAGTAGAACGCACGCGAGACCTGTTTTTCAAATTCACCCATCGATCCGGAGACATCCATCATTGCGATGACGGCAGCGTTTGATTCCCGCCGGATCTGTGGTTCCCAGGTACGGTAGCGAAGATCGTCCATCGAGACATTTGAGAATTCAGCATGCCCCTGAAGTGCGTTCCGTAGGATGTTGGCTCTGATCGTCCGTCGCTTGTCAAGGTTGGCATAAGCTCCGATTCTTCGGACATCTTTGAACTGTATTGTTTCGGTTTCGAGTTGTTGCTGCCGCTTCTGTTCTAAAAATGGTAGTTCGAAATCCTCAAACACCAGCCGCTCGAGGGACGCTAAATCAATCCGGGCTTCGTAGATCGCCTCACCTGGCTGGTCACCGGCTTGTTGACCCTGCCCCTGGCCCTTCTTCTTGTCAAATCGCTTCAGGACATCGCCAACACTCGTATTCCCGTCGCCCTGACCAACACCACGTGGGTCGTTCGGGTCATAACGGAATTTATACTGCTCCAGGGAGCGCAACGGCACCCGGACAATTTTCTTGCCATCGTTAGCAACGATCGACTGTTCGGAGACGATGTCAGCGAGATTTTCGCGAATCGCCTCCTTTACCTTCTCCCGGTGTCGTGCCTGATCTACGATTCCTTTTCGGTGTAGGGACCAATCATAGTTGCTGATCGATACGCTATACATGACATTGGCCTAACCTTTCTCGATAATACTCTGGTGGTCATCGGTTCAACAATGCTCCGACGTATTTCAATAGTTCATTGGCACAGGTCGTGCAGTAGCCGTGTTCAGACACCAGACGATCCACAACACCATTAATCCGACGCAACTGCTCTGCATCCGGCGTTTTTGTGGACGTGGTGATCTTGACCACATCCCGGAGATCGGTGAAGAGTTTTTTCTCGATAGCCTCTTTCAACCGGTCATGCGAGGCGTAGTCGAACGATTGACCGCGACGGGCGAGGGATGAGATACGGATGAGAATTTCCTCACGGAACTGCCGTTTCCCATTTTCACTGACTCCGATCTGCTCTTCGATCGAGCGCATCAACCGTTCATCAGGATCCTGTTCTTCTTCGGTGATCGGATCCACAACTTTGGTGTCATTGATGAACGCTTCAACGTTGTCCAGGTAGTTGTCGAGCAAGGTTTTGGCTGACTCTTCAAAGGCATAGACGAATGCGCGCTGGACTTCGCGTTTGGCGAACTCATCGTACTCGCGGCGGGCATCTGAGATGAGATTGAGCAGGCGTTCATGCTCTTCACGTCCGATACTGGTGTGCTGTTCCAGCCCGTCTTTCAACGCCCGCAAAGCGTCAATTGAGTTGATGCATGTCACTCCATCTCGTACGAGCGTGGCGGATAGCCGGTTGATGACGTATCTCGGGGATATGCCATCCATCCCTTCCCGCTCAGCTTCCGCTTGCAACTCCTTCACATCCTTCGGGGTAAATTCTTCAACAGAATCGCCGTTGTAGAGCTTCATCTTCTTGACCAGACCCATGCCCGATTTCTGGGACTCTTCGAGACGGGAGAGCACCGCAAACATGGCGGAAGTCTCAAGTGTTCCTGGAGCAATGTGAACATCTCGTACCGCGGATTGCCGCAAAAGCTTCTTGTAGATTTTGACTTCGTCATCCACTTTGAGGTTGTATGGCACTTTAACCAGAATGATCCGGTCTTGAAGCGCCTCACTCTTTTTGTTTCCGATGAAGGACCGGTACTCGTGCTCGTTTGTATGGCTGATGACCACCTCGTCGGCGTAGATCATTGAAAAACGGCCGGTCTTGATATTCTGTTCCTGCGAAAGGGTGAGCAGGACATACAAAAACCGTTCGTCGGTTTTTAACATCTCGATGAATTCCATCAAGCCCCGGTTGGAGATGTTCAGTTCTCCGTCGAACCGGTACGCACGAGGATCACTCTCCGACCCGACTTCACCGATCGTCGAAAGATCGATGCCGCCGACCAGCTCGCTGATGTCCTGGCTCTTGGGATCCGATGGAGT
This sequence comes from uncultured Thermomicrobiales bacterium, assembly GCA_964577155.1. GTDB lineage: Bacteria > Chloroflexota > Chloroflexia > Thermomicrobiales > CFX8 > CAZNYB01. Next base: position 6,007 of record CAZNYB010000083.1, read on the forward strand.
GAACGTGCCAATGCCCTTTCTGAACTTCTCCGAAAAGGTGATGCGATGCACCGGCATCATCTCCGGCCGGCCATCGAATTCATGGATCAGACGCCACTGGCAGGCCGGGCACAAATCTCCTTCAATGAAAATTCCATGTTCTTTCTCAATTTCAAAGCGAAGCGGTTCGGGAATAAGATGAAGTGGATCTTCATGCATCGGGCAGCCAGTAATGGCGTAGATAGCACCTTCATCGGTGCGGGTATATTGCTCTAGCCCGCGTTTGAGAAGCGAGACAATGGTTGATTTCCCGCCGCCGACGGGACCCATCAGCAACAGGATTCGTTTTCGCACCTCCAACCGTTGAGCTGAAGATCGGAAGTACTCGACGATCTGATCGAGCGTCTTCTCGATGCCGTAGATCTCATCTTCAAAAAACCGGTAGTGTGTATTTCCAAAATCGTCGAGCACTGTCCCTTCGGCAACAATCATGTCGTGCAGCCGGGCGTGGGCCAGCCGTCCAATCCTGGGGTTTTCGCAGACAAGTTCAAAATACTCCGCGAAAGTGCCCTGCCACTTCAGTGATTCTTCCTGGGTTCTAAGGGTGTCGAGACGTTCGAGAAGTTGCATGTATGCCTCCTGATCATGTGTTTCGGAGAGTGGCGAATGAAACAAATAGAAGCCCGGAGCTCAAGCGGCAAGAGGTTGCCTGAAGGAGCTGGAACACGACCTACAGCGACCTCTACCCGGAGAAAATCTCCAGAGCATGACACATCTGGCCGGCCTACAGGGTACGGACTCCCGAAAACCAACTTGTGTAGTAAAGAAATCGTGTTAGATTTCTGTGCCGGATTCCAGATTGTTCAACCTGACCGCAATTAAAGCGGTAGCTATGGTCCTCACAAGGCGTCCGTACATAATGTCCGTACAGTACACCATCTATGCCATCCAGTCAACAGGTATTTCAGTTCGGCATGCGCCCGTTGTCTTGAACAGCTATCTTTGGGTCAGGAATCTTGGGTCAGTTTCGACCAGATCCGAATTTCCGGTGGATCTGCTTGAGCGGGGCCGCCATCGCGGAAATAATCCAGAACTATGCGTGCCTGGCGACAGGCAACCTAAAGCCAAAAAAGATTGTTAAGGAAGATTCGATCATCGGTCGAAACGGGACTACACTTTATAACAACGCTGATATGATTTCGTTCCGCGTAGTTGTGCCTACCCAATATACGAAACCCGCCACTCAGTCGGACTCATCCTGTAGGTCGTGATTTCCTGTATCATCCACTGGTTGCTCAAGCACCCTTGGGCGAAGTTCGAGTTCGACTGATCTACCTGACGATCATCAAGCAGGCGCAAATTGAGGAGAATAGCAGGCTATGGCAGGTTCAAACGGACACTACGGATTTTCGACAATAGCCATTCATGGCGGAGAAGGACCCGACCCGGCAACCGGAGCGCACAACACCCCCATCTATCAAACAAGCACCTACGCGTTTCCGACACTCGAGGACAAAGTTAGCGCACTAGACGGCGGATTTGTCTATACCAGAGACAGCAATCCGACGACAGCGGTTTTGGAAGCGAAAATAGCGATGCTCGAAGGTGGCGAAGCCGCGCTGGCGAGTTCGTCGGGGATGGGAGCTATCACCGCCTCGATTCTCTCGGTTGTATCAAGCGGAGACCACGTTGTCGCATCGGATGAACTCTATACCTGGGCGACTACGTTCTTCAACGAAGATGCGGAAGAGCTTGGCATCGAAGTTACCATAGTCGACATTTCAGATCTCGACGCCGTACGGGCAGCAATTCAGCCCAACACCAAACTGATGTACGTCGAGTTTCTATCCAATCCGAAAATCAAAATCGCCAATATCCCCGAACTGGCCAAGCTCGCACGTGCCAACAACATCGTCCTTGCAGTAGACAACACCTTTACCAGTCCGTATATTTTTCGCCCGTTGGAGCATGGCGCGCACCTGTCCATCCAGTCGGCGACGAAGTATCTATCTGGACATGGCGACACACTGGCTGGCACTGTCGCTGGCGACAAAGAACTGATAGCCAGAGCGCACCGCAAACTACAGGTAACCGGATCGTGCATCAGCCCATTTAACGCCTGGCTGGTCCTTCGTGGCATCCGCACCCTTGAACTCCGCATGGAGCGCCACTGCGAAAATGCCATGAAACTTGCTACTTTCTTGAACCGGCAACCTGAAGTCGAATATGTCAACTATGCGGGTCTGGAATCCCACCCCAACCATGCGATTGCCAGAGATCTCACTGGCGGGAAATACGGTGGCATGCTGACGTTCAAGCTCAAAGGCGACGAACACACTCCAAATCTGTTTGCCGATGCGCTGCAACTCTGCGATCACGCAGTCAGTCTCGGAGACGTATTCACGCTGGTCTGGCCGTCGAAGGAACAGCTTGTCCGGGTATCGGTTGGTTGTGAAAATGCTGACGATATCGTTGCCGACTTTGAACAAGCTCTTGAAAAGATCAGCTCCCAGCAAGTTCCAGCGATTGCCGGCCAGTTGCGCAAATAGACGGAAGCGCACTTTCCGGCAGCACCCCGGTGGACTGGGAGGTCATACCAATGAGCAACATCAATCGCAGGCTGGACTTCGCAACGCTGGCGATCCACGCTGGTGAAGGACCAGATCCCGCGACAGGCGCCCATAATTCACCGATATACCAGACCTCTACCTTTGCGTTTGAATCCGCGGAGCAAAAAGCGTCAGTCATGGCGACCGGCGGACACTTCTACTCGCGCACCAGCAACCCGACCACCGAGCGTCTTGAGCTGAAACTGGCTGCTCTGGAAGGCGCGGAGTCCGCCGTAGTCGGCGCATCCGGCATGGGCGCCGTTTCAACGACACTGTTGAGCCTGCTGGATACCGGCGATCACCTGATCGCTTCGAACGATATCTTCGTGATCTCCCGTTTCTTCCTGGAGTCCGACCTCCCTCGAAAAGGCATTCAAGTGTCGTTTGTCGACATTACTGATCTTGATGCTATCCAGCAAGCGGTACAGCCCAACACGAAAGTGCTCTTCGCCGAATCAATTTCCAATCCTCACATGTACGTAGCAGACATCCCGTCACTGGCGTCGCTGTCCAAGGACAACGAACTCACATTTGTGGTCGACAACACCTTTCTAAGCCCTTACCTCCTTCGCCCGTTGGAGCATGGGGCAGATCTGGTGCTGCATTCTGCAACCAAGTACATCGCCGGACACGGAGACGTGCTCGCTGGTGTCGTCGCAGGATCGAAAGAACTCATCGACCCTATCAGATACCAGCTCGATGTTCTCGGATCCTGTATCGCGCCACTGGCTTCCTGGCTGGTGCTCCGAGGCGTTCGAACGTTGCCCATGAGAATGGATCGCCACTGTCAGAACGCATTGGAGCTGGCAAGCTGGCTAGAACGACAGCCGGAAGTGTTGGTGGTCAATTATCCCGGATTGAGTAGTCACCACGGTCATGAAGTCGCAAATGAGTTGCTTGGAGACAAGTACGGCGGAATGTTCTCCTTCAAGCTGAATGGCGATAGATCGATGATGAACCGGTTCGCGAACAGGCTGGAGCTGTGCGACCTGGCGGTCAGCCTCGGCGATGTCTTCACGCTGGTGTATCCGATGCCTGCGCGGAACAACTTGATTCGAGTCTCCGTTGGCTGTGAAAACCTGCCGGACATTATCGGAGATTTTGAACAGGCGCTCGAATCGGTGAGCGTGGATACGCCGCTTCCAGTTACAAATTAGGTTCAGCCAGCGATTAGCCAGGCGGCAACAAGGCTGAACCCGGCCGCCGACCCGGTACAAAACGCATTCACCATGTCGTTGTCGATCCAGACACTTCCGGACCACCGAACCGTCGAACAACCACAGTGGTGCGATGTAGATTCAGAAACTTCCTGACAAGCCGGACACCAGCGTTTCGATTGCAAAAACTCACCAGCCAGACTGTCGACAACCGACCCGGTTAAACCTGCAATCGAAACAACCACCAATACGGCTGCGAAACTAGCAGTCTGATACTGGAGCACGGCGCAGATTGACGCAATCAAACCAATAAACACTGCTCCGGCAACGGCAGCGAAGAGACCCAGCTTTGTCACCCCGCCGGACTCACCCACAATTGTTGGCGTCCGTGAAACGATGAATCTGGGACGCTGGTTGGAGAGTGACCCGATTTCCGTTGCCCAGGTGTCCGAGGTAGCGGCTGCAAGCGAACCTGCAACGACTGTAAAGACCACAAGCTCGTTCCCCCAGAGAGCGTACAAAGCCGCCAGTGCCGCGAAACCGCCGTTGGCAAACACCTGCATTGCATCCCGCCGGCCTGACTTCTCACCCAACAACTGCGCCCCAGCAAACACTGAAAGAGCTGAAGAACTAGCGAAGAACGCGCCAAGCAACAGTGCTCCACCCCAGGAAACGCCCCAGATTACGGCTGTTCCCACAAGCACCGCTGAGATCGCGCCCCAACCAGTCAGCGCTCGGCATACAAAACCAATGGTAGCCACGATCACCGAGACAGACAGTCCGATGACAAGTTGCTCAATCACCAGAGTTTTCGAGAACGCGGCCGATCAAGCAGCACCAGCTCGTCATCATCTTTAATCTCAAACACCCAGCCTTCGACTTCAACGATAGCCGGCGAACTCATCTCTCCAAAATGGATTCGTACGGTGTGATCCTCGACCTGCTCTTCCTGAATCGAATTCATTGAGAACGGGTGCCGCGGGGAGCTGACAATGTTCCAACCTCCTCCTGCCTGAGCAACTCCGAGTGAGGCGATTCGCCGAGCCTGAGCATTGGTGAGCATTATGTAACATCCTAGCCTGAAGCAATAGACCCGGCACTAATCTTGCTATATAATCCTCGCGGCCCCGTAGCTCAGCCTGGTAGAGCAGCGGACTTTTAATCCGTGGGTCCTCGGTTCGAATCCGAGCGGGGTCACCTTTTTTACTGTTCTAGAATTTGGTGAATTTATCGCTAGTTTTAATACAGATTTCTGTTCGAATTCATCAAAAACCTAACGCAAACCCATCCCGGCGTGGATCAGCGCCACCCTGTAACACGCCTGTCTCCGGATCAATCATGATTCCGTGGCCGCCACCGACAACCGGCGACCAGGGGTCGAGGATCCTGAGCTCATGACCGCGTTTACCAAGCTCTGCAAGCACTTCAGCCGGTACCCTGCCTTCGATCGCCAGTTCTCTACCGGCATAGGTTCTGAAACGAGGCGCTTCAATGGCAGCCTGAATGCTGAATTCATGGTCGATGACGTTCGAAATCATCTGAACGGTTGTCTCGAGTATCCCGAACGCTCCTGGTGTCCCAATCAGGAGAAATGGCTGATCTTCGATTGAGATAATCGTCGGCGCCATTGAAGTCATTCGCGGCACGCCGGGTCCAATAGCATTCGGGCTTTCCGGATCAAGATCGTAAAAGTGACTGAAATTGTTGAGTAGAATGCCAGTGTCCCCTGCCATGACCCCGGAACCGAAGGCCGACCCGAGACTCTGGGTCACCGATACACAGTTGCCGGCTTCATCGACCACGTCGAAATGGGTCGTGTTCTCCCGCTGAAAATCTTCCGGGCTACCGGGTCGGACTGCCCCTTCCGGCAGCGGCCGGGTGTATCGCTCACCTTCCACCGGTTGCGCCATTGCCAGATTGATAAGTTCTCGTCGCTGCTCTGCGTAGTCTGTTGAGAAAAGACCGTCAAATGGAGCGTCAGCATCACCTGCCCAGCAAATTCGATCAACGACAGCCAACTTCATCGCTTCAGCCATGATATGAATGGCGTCGGGGCTGTTTTGCCCGTTCGATCTCAGATCAAATCCTTCGAGTAGTTTCAGGGTAGTGGGAACTTGAAAGGCTGTTGCTGGGGGAGAAATCGTTGCCAGGTGATAGTCGCGATATGTCGCAGCTAGCGGCTCACGCCAGCTTACGCTATACGAGCGCAAATCTTCATGAGACATGAATCCACCGGCCAAGCTGAGGCATTCAATGGTTTCATTGCCAAGAACTCCATCGTAGAAGACCGACGAACCCTCTGCTGCCAGCATTTCAAGCGATCTCGCCAGCTGTGGTTGTTTGCGAATTGATGCGGCGGCCGGTGGTTTGTCGCCATCCAGAAAAGTTTTTGCCGCAACTTCACCGAGTCTGTTTCCAGACTGCGAGATGAACCAGTTGTTGCGTATGGAGATCGGCACGCCATCCCGGGCATAGCCTATCGCCGGGCTGAATACCTCATCAGCGGTCTTCGTTCCAAATTTGGACAAGGCTTCAAGCCATCCGGCTGGAGCGCCTGGCACAACCGGAGCTTTCGGCCCGGTATCGATCGAATCGAGATCAAGCTCGTCGAGCGACACCTGGAACGAGGCTTTGCCTGAATAGTCCAGCGTGGTCGTCGTCCCATCTGCCAACCTCATGATCATATAGCCACCACCGCCAAGCCCTGACATGTATGGCTCGACGACATTGAGTGCGGCAGCCGTTGCCACGGCAGCGTCGATTGCATTCCCACCTTGTTGGAGCAGATTGAGACCGGCAAGTGATGCAAGATAGTGAGCGCTGGCCACCATACCGTGCGTTCCCATTACTACTGGCCGGTGTGCTTCACCCAGGTTTGCCCATGCCATGCTTCAGCTCTCTTTCTGACATCTCAACAACTGACTGGTCGTTGGTCATAGATCGTGGCTCACCAGGTGATTTGTACCATCAATTCGAGAACTTGTCGTCGAGGGTCCGGCGACACCAGATTGAAATCGTTGCCCCAATCGGATATTGTGGTTGCAGTTGATCGAAAGGCTGGGCAAGACCATCGTCAACCCTGCGGTCACAAGTGATCGGTACAACCGGCTCCTGTTTGAAGACTTCGGTGAAGCTACCGGATTTGATGCTGCCTATCTCTTGGAAGAGAATGGGGCGATTCTCGAGGTTATCGCCGAACCAGCCGCACGCAAAGCACATTCAAACACCTGGGATGAGGCAGCATTCGTTGAGGCAATCGATCACTGGGTCTGTATGACCTATGTTGATCGGGAGCTCGAAGCGCTACAACTTCAACTATTCTCGAATGAGTTCGATTCCAGATCTTCCACGATTCATCCGATATTGCATTAAATTCAGACTAAGCACGTAGATGTTAGTCAGCGGTAGATTGATCAGCCACCTCGACTGCTGGTTGCTCGGTCTCCTTTTGGGCAGCCTCTTGAAGTGAGGCTTCCTGAATCTGCTTGTGGTCAGACTGGCTGTTCATGAAGTAGGTGAGCGCAACGATGACAGCGCCGATGCCAACACCAATGCGAAGCAAGTGCTCTGGATCATCGGATGACAGCAGCAGACCGAAGAATGAAACAGCCATCGCTACGATCACGACACCGGCTAGCCGGTGTTTGAGGTCATCGAGGTCGTTGATATGCATCCACGGCGGCATCGGGTGATCTTCATCAATGAACAGTGTATAAAGTCCAAGCGCTACGATGTAAAACACAGTTGCAAGCAAGAAAAAGTCCACGATCTCGATCGCTTCGAACGAAACCGATTGAGCTGCTTCAGGGGTAAACTCCCGATCCCGAATGAGGTCGATAACGGCATCTACCGTGAGCACGACTCCGAAAAAGAATAAAAGGAGCGCGAGCACGATAGCGCTGAAAACAGCAAGCACAAACAAATAGCGGCTATAGTCGACAACGCGATTCATTGAACTTGCCTACATTTCCACATATTCGAAACACAACCATCGTTCGTTCTGCTAAGGCCAGCCATTGAGCTGGTTCAACCTGGTGCGTCGGATCTTAGCACAGGACTTTGCCATTTTGACGTTGGTCAACTGGTGTACCAAGTGCAAATGGATGGCAATCTTCGGGCTAGAGTAGGTTGTCTACTCGAACTGCAGCGCATCCGGTCGAAAGTCCATGTAATAGAATGAGTATGGAATCCACTGTACATTTGACCGAACCCCGTAGTGTTCGATCGGAATATACAGATCGGTGCC
>CAZNYB010000083.1:14097-17294 GCA_964577155.1 uncultured Thermomicrobiales bacterium
TGCAGCAGTTCCACCCTGGCATTGATGCCGATGTCTTGCCACATTTGCACGATCGCTTCGGCGGCGTTCGCGCCATTGGTGTAGTAGGCGGGAGCCGAGCGAAAGACAATCTCCTCGCCGTTGTAGCTGGACTGCTGAAGCATCTCGACTGCAGCGTCCGCGTCAAACGGAGTGTATGGCCGATCAGGATTGAACTGATCTCCGCCGATTGGTCCTGCATATTCGGGAAACTGTAACGAACGCATAAGCTCTGCCTGACCACTCCACAGCGTTTCGACGAGCAGTTCGCGGTCGATGGCAAGGTTCATCGCCTGACGCATCGCCTGGTCACTCAATGGCGCAAAGTTCGTGTTGTAGCGGATGACATGGCAGTTTGCAAGCGGGACGCTGCGAACTTCAGCCTCGCTTATGCTCTCTATCGCCGAGATCTGATCCGGCGGTATATTGGTAATGATGTCGGACTCCCCAGACGAGAGACTGGCAACTCGCCCGGCAATTTCCGGAATAACTCGAAACTCCACCCGAGCAGCGGGTGGCTGGCCACCCCACCAGCCTTCAAACGCCTCGAGAACAAGCAATTCATCCGCTCGCATCTCGACAAACTTGTACGGTCCGGTGCCGACCGGGGCAAAGGCAAACTCCTCGACGCCAACCTCTCCGTAGTAGTTTTTAGGAAGAATCCAGGTTGCCCACGAAGTGAGCCGGATTTCCAGCAGTGGATCGGGAAACGGCGTGCTAAATTGCACGGTGAATTCGTCGAGGATCTCGACCGAACCAATGGTGGATACGTAGCCGGCCGCCTCAACCAGCTCTTCTGGCGGATCGTTTATGAGCCGGTCAAAGGTGAACTTGACATCCTCGGCAGTAAGCGGATCACCATTGTGAAATATGACGTCATCCCGCAGAGTAAAGACCATCGTCAATTCATCAATTCGCTCCCAGCCAGTGGCAAGCATCGGAAGGATGCCGCTTCCGGTTCCCGGAGGATCACCATCGATGAAATCACGTTCAAGCAAGTGATCGAACAATGAATAGGTAACTCTCGTTCCGACATTGGTTAGCTCCTGGTAGGGGTCGAGGGTAGCAGGCAGCTCTTGCACGGCAACTCTCAGTACGGGTCGCTCACTACTTTCCGGAGTATTGGACGTCAGACTCTCAACCGTTGATGTAGGAAGTTCACTCACCACGCTGGCTGTTGATTCAGCTCCTGCTTCGGGTGTGGATGTCGAGTCTTCAGTTTGTTCGTCGTCACTGTCACCGCCGCAGGCAGACAGCAATGCGCCGGCGCTCAACACGGTCACACCACTTCCAAGCGATATCAGTAACTGACGCCTTGAGACGGGGTTATTCATCAAAGTTTGATCTCTTTCTTTACGCACAGGATTTCTCTTTTTCTTCAAGTCGCACTCAACTTAACCATTGATTTCTTAGCGACGGGTCTAACGCATCACGAAGCCAGTCGCCGATCAGGCTGATGCTCATCGTTGTCAGGATAATTGCTACACCTGGGGCTACGGCTAACCACCAGGCCGTGTTCAAATAGCTTCTGCCTTCGCTCATCATTCGTCCCCAGGAAGCTGTCGGCGGCTGAACACCTAGTCCCAGAAAACTCAGCGTAGTCTCCAGCAATATCAATAGAGTCAGGAGAAATGTCGCCAGAACAATCAGTGGCGCAATGACGTTCGGCAAAATGTGTTTCCCGAGAATACGCGATCGCGTCGCGCCTAGTGCCTGTGCGGCCAGAACATACTGCGATTGACTGCTACTGAGGGTTAGACTCCTGGTCACACGCGCATAGCTCTCCCAGTAGGCAATTCCAAGTACCAGTATCAAAACAGTCAGTGAAGTTCCGAACACCGCGATGGCTATGAGTGCGATGATGATGACTGGCAGTGCAAGTTGGACATCAACGAGAAACATCGCCAGATCATCGGCAATCCCTCTGTTGTACCCGGAGACAAGCCCGATCGTCGTGCCTATGGTCAATCCGATCACCATGCCGAGAACGCCTATCCCCAGCGATATACGTGCGCCATAGATGACTCGCGAGAGTATGTCGCGTCCAAGTTGGTCCGTTCCGAACGGGTGACTGAAACTCCCGCCAAAACCAAGCGGTGGTTGTAACCTGGCCCGTAAATCCTGCCGTGCCGGATCATGCGGAGCAACTGCCGGTGCAAAAAGTGCAGCCACGCCGATGATGACAAGCACGACCAGGCAGAGCCGGATAAGGATTGGAATTGATCTGATAGATTCCAGCCTGGATCTGGTCGTGGAAAGTTCAACCTGAGCCTGTTCTTTTCGACTGTTTGCGATCGCCGATCCGGACGTCATGGCTATCGCAACCGGATCCGCGGGTCGATAATTGCGTAGAGCACATCGACCACGAAGTTGGTAACGACGATCGAGAATGCAACCAGGAGAACGATACATTGAATAACCGGGTAATCGCGTTGAAGCACCGAATTTGTAGCTAACCGTCCCATACCTGGCCATGCAAACACCGTTTCGATCACCACCGCGCCGGACAACGCCAGTCCGACAAGGATGCCGAAGGTCGTCAACACCGGAAGCGCGGCATTGCGAAGCACGTGGGTCATAACCAGACGCGATTCTCCCAGACCTTTGGCTCGCGCCGTCCGCACGTAATCCTGACTCATCACCTCCAGGACCGACGAACGGGTTAGCCTCGCCATGCTGGCGACACCGGCGAAGCTAAGCGTTATCGCCGGCAACAGCAGGTGTTTCATACTTCCCCTGCCGCCGCTAGGCAGGATAGCCAGCCAGAAACTGAAAACAAGTATCAAAATAATGCCGACGAAGAATCCTGGTGCTGACTGTCCAACAAACGCGATTGACATGAGTCCCCGGTCGGCCATTGAATTTCGGTTGAGCGCCGCAAGTACCCCAACAGGGATACCAATAAGGACCGCCAGCAACAACGCCGCGACGGCTAGTTCGATCGTCGCAGGTAGCCTATCGCCGACGACATCGATCACTGGTCGCTTTTCTCTAATGGATTCTCCGAAATCTCCCTGCAATACCCGCTGCATGTACTTCAGATACTGGACTGCAATTGGCCGGTCGAGTCCAAGCTTCTGACTCATAGCCTCATAGGCTTCCGGACGGGCCTCAAATCCAAGCATCAAAGTGACTGGATCACCGGAGATTCGCAGTCCAAAAAAAACGATTGTAACGAC
>CAZNYB010000084.1:0-17216 GCA_964577155.1 uncultured Thermomicrobiales bacterium
GACACCTTTCACCTTTTCAATCACCTGGTTGAGATAGCCAACGGTATCCGAACGCACCATAATGCTCGCTGATGCGTACTTTGGCACAACGTTCACCGCGTCGCCGCCGTGGGTGATGATTCCGTGAATACGGGTCGGCATGGTGACATGCTGCCGCAAAGCATCGATGCCGGTGAACAGATGAATGACTGCGTTGAGGGCGTTGACCCCGTTGTACGGGTCACCGGCCGAGTGGGCGGGTTTGCCGAAATACTCGAAGGAAAAGTCCTGAACGGCGAGGCAGGTTCCGGTTGGCCAGTTGAGAGGAGCGCCGCTGCGATCACCGGAGTGATGAATCATCAGCGCGGCGTCGATATCCTCGAATGCGCCAGTCTCCAGCAACTTGATTTTGCCGCCCCCGCCTTCCTCCGCCGGGGTGCCGATAATCACAAACGTGCCACCGATCTCATCCATTACTTCCCCCAGCCCGATGGCGGTTGCCAGACCCGAACCAGCAATCAGATTGTGTCCGCAGCCATGACCAATACCCGCCAGAGCGTCATATTCGGCCAGGACGGCCACTGTTGGCCCTGGACGAACTCCACGTCGGGTAGCGCGAAAAGCGGTCTCCAGACCGCCATATGGCTTCTCTACGTCGAATCTGGCTTCAACCAGATGGTCTGCCAGTAGCTGCGACGCCATGACCTCTTCGTAGCCGAGCTCAGGATTTTGGCGGATGGTTTCCGAAACTTCTACGATATGCTCCTGCTCCCGGGCGATGGCGTCTTTTATGCGCTGCCTCTGTTCTTCACGATGTTCTGCTGAACCGTTTGACATCGCTGCCTCCTTTGCTTGATCTCTACTCGGCATATCTATTGAATGTCGTAGATTAGCATGCTCGGCGTGCGAATGGAGACTTGACCTGACTGACTGGTCAATAACTGCCGAAGAGTATCTGGTTTTCGTTTGGGTTACCCGGGTGAGCCAGACCGGCTACCTCGCGGAGATCTGCAACCAGGTAGAGTGAACCGGTGATGCACACCACCCCTGATGCGTCTTTGGCGAGTTCCATTGCCTGTTCCAGCGCCAATCCAGGTTGCTGGATCTGAATGACTTCCAGATGTGCCTGCCGGGCTGCTTGTGCGATCTGTTCGGTTGGCGCCGATCTCGGGCTGCTAGATTGGGTGACGATGACCGAATCGCTAACCCGTCCAATCTCCCGAAGCATGCCGGCATGTTCCTTGTCGCCAGCCGCTCCGAATACGGTGACAATCGTTCTATCGGCACATTCCGTTTCGAGCAGTTCAGCGAGCCTGCGAACTGAGTCTACGTTGTGTGCGCCATCAAAGATGAGATCAATGCCGTCAAATTCGGCACGTTCGAACCGGCCTGGCCAGTTGACCTGTTTGAGTGCTATGCGGGCGCGTTGTTCGTCCTGCAAGAGATCCGTCTGTAGCAGATAGGCTGTCATCAAGGCGATGCCTGTGTTCTCCACCTGATGGTTTCCAGCCAGCGCAAGCTCGACCTCGCTCCAACTGCCCCATGGTCCCGTGAACGTTGCTGAACGATGTTGCCCACTGGCAGTCCAGTCCCGGTCAGCCTTGTAGACTAACGCTCCTCGTTCCGTAGCGATAGTCTCCAGCACAGTGGCGACTTCTGGTTGCTGCGGACCGACAACGACAGGCACACCAGTTTTGATGATGCCGGCTTTCTCGCGAGCAATTTCTTCCAGCGTGTTCCCGAGAATTGCCATATGATCGTAGGAGATACTGGTGATGGCGGTGACTTCCGGCAGGCAGACGTTTGTGGCGTCAAATCGACCGCCAAGGCCGGTCTCCAGAATCGCCAGGTCAACGTCCGCTCTCCTGAACGCCTCAATCGCCATTGCGGTCATGATTTCAAACGCCGTAGGCTGGCCAATGTCCGGCTCGGAACGCTCGACACCTTCGCTCGCGTAGGCCACGGTCTGTTGTAAAGCTGCGAACTCGTCTCTGCTTACAGGCTGGCGGTCGATTTGAATACGTTCTCGAAATGAGTGGAGGTGCGGGGTAGTATACAGGCCAGTACGAAGACCGGCTGCTCTCGCCAGAGCTTCAACGGTTACCGAGGTAGAACCTTTGCCTTTGGTCCCGGCGTTGTGGCAAATGCGCATGCCTCGATCCGGCTCGTTGAGCTGTGTTAGCAGAGCACGTGTGCGGAGCAGACCAAGCGCCGCAACCTCATCTCCGGCAAACGGGTCGGCAACAAATCCACGCTCGTATCCAGACCGGCTGGCAATATATTGCAGCGCCTGGTCGTAGGAGTCAGCGTTTGAGTGTGGTGCGTTCATTCCCTGTCAATCAACAATGCTGATCGGAATGTCGATCAACTCATCGTCATGCACATCGACCGGGGGAGTACCGTAGGTGTGGAACGTTGCCGGGAACTCCAATCCCCAGGCCTGGCCTCGTGCACGGTGTTCCTGATCCCAGATTACCGGCTTCCAGTCTGGAGCAAAGATCAGGTAGCCGCCGGTGAACACCTCGAAACGATTGCCGCCCGGCTCAAAAACATAGAGGAAAAATCCCTGGGTGATCGTATGTTTCGAAGGACCGGTCTCGATGCTGACGCCATGGTCCATACAAAGATCAGCCATACGCATGATGTCCTCCCGCGTATCCAGCCAGTAGGCAAGGTGATGCAACCGGCCTTTTGTGCGAGTGGCGTCGAGGGTATAGGCAACGTCATGTACCTGTGGCGTGACACTGACCCAGGCGCCTGCCTCGACGCCATTATCGAGAACCACCTGCTCTCTGAGGTGAAATCCGAGATAATCCTGCATGAACCTGCGATTAATTTTCACATCCTCTGCCAGCAGGTTGAGGTGATCGATCCTCCGGACGCCAGCTCCTCGGTTAGGCAATTTCTGATGCTGGTTGACGAGATAGGCAGCGTCATCTTGTTCGGAGGTGAATTTGACAGCGTCGTAATAGATCTCCATCAGATGGCCATCCGGGTCATAAAACTGGTAAGCCGGACCGTGACCTTCATCTCCGTCGATCCAGCCAATGCCATGCCCGCTTTGTTCGAGCACCTCAGCCCGCCGCTGGAGTGCCTGCGGACTCATTGCCCGCCAGGCGGTATGACCGAGGCCGGGAAGCGGTGACTCGGTTATTTTGAGCGTATGTTGCTCGTAGTCTCCCCAGCCTCTCATGAACACCGACTGGCCGGATCGCATTGTCTCGGACATCCCGAGAATGTCATGGCAAAACCAGAACGTGCCTTGCGGGTCAGGCGTCAGCAGTTCGATATGGCCAAGATGGGCAACATCCTGAATCGGCTCGATCTCCATTAGCTGATCCTTTGGAATCTACCGCGACTTCGCCGTCAGGTCGGTTGGGTTGTACCAGTAATTGGAGGTCCAGCCCTCAAGATCAAAATCACTCAAACATGATTCGACCAGAGCGTCAAACGTTTCCTGATCGCCCCTTACCCGGGCAAAATTGGCGGCATCCAGCCGGACCTGCTCGTTGTTTCCAGCGTAATTGCGTTCGTAAAAGCTATGCCGGCCGCCAAATTCACTGCCAAGAGCATCCCAGATTACTTTGAAGAGCTTGATCCGCTCCTCGGCTGATGAATCGGATCCTCGGTAATAATGGTCGATCAGCGGTCTTAAATCTTCGCTGAGCAGATCCTCCTGACCGGAGGGTATAACGATCGGACTGCCACCGAGGAACTTCTCGAACGTCGTCCGCAGATTCGTCCAGCACTCCGAAGCAAACACTCGAAGCGCGGCAGCATTCTGTACTTTTGGGACCACGCTGTCACCCGGTCCAGGCTCGGGATCAAGCGCCATCGCGGTCGTCATCGCCCAGATCATATTTCGCCAGGCAACCAGATCACCCAGCGCGACTTGCACGCCGCGGAACTGATCGGTGCCATTCGCGGCGATAGCCTTCGCGAACAAGCCAATCATGAAATCCATCTTCACCCCGAGCCGGACGCCATTCTGAAAATTGAATCGCTGGAAAAATCCTGATTCGCGGTAAAACGCATTGGCCCGTTCGATATCACGGTAAACCAGCACGCTCTCCCAGGGAATAAGCGCATTGTCAAAGATAAGCACGGCATCGTTCTCGTCAAACCGGGCGGAGAGCGGATTGTCCCAGGCGCTATGTGCTGATAGTTCGTACGAGTTGCGGCATATCAGTTTCGTACCGGGCACGTCGACCGGCGCGATGAACACGAGCGCGAAATTTTCTGCCTTGCCCGGTTCCAAATGCACCGAGCTGTTCTGGGCGACAAACGTCGCGTGAGTCAGCGCCGATCCAGTCGCCAGCATCTTCGCGCCGCTGACGACGATGCCAGCGTCAGTCTCCCGCTCGACATGGACATAGACATCCGCCACCTCATGCACCGGTTTGTGCCGGTCCACTGGCGGGTTCACCAGGACATGGTTGAGAAACAAGCCTTTTTTAGCGTACTGCTCATACCAGCGCTTGCCATTCTCGGTGTACGGATCGTAGAAATCGGGAGCGCAGCCAAGGCTGGCCATGAAGGACGCTTTGTAGTCCGGTGTCCGGCCCATAAATCCATAGCTGAGTCGTGACCAGGCGGCAATTGCCTCACGCGCCTCATACAATTCTTCCGCGCTCCGGCTCGGCATAAAGAATTTGTGTGTTCGAATGCCAAACCGGTCGACTCCTGTGATGGAGTCCCGCTGGTCCGGATCATGCATGGCGTCGTACAACCGGGCTATCGAGCGGGCAGAATTGCGAAATGCCGGGTGCGTTGTCACATCATCGACTTTTTCTCCGTAGAGATACACCTCTCGACCGTCGCGAAGACTCTCCAGATACTCATCCCCGGTCATCAATTCGTCAAAGTTAACTGTGTCTTCTGACTGCTGTTCGAACCGCTCTGCCGTCTTCATACTTGAAGGACTCCTGAGCTATTGATCACGCTCCATGACGAAAGGTTGCTCCTCGGCGAGGCTAGCATGAGCGATGATTAGCGGTCAATCGCCTTAGCACCGCCATTGCTCTCTACACTTCGAATTCGGGCAGTTGTCTACGGAAACGGTGTACATCGTACGTTGTACAGGTCTGGCCGGTTATTTTACGTCGGGATCTCAGCCGCCTTTACCCTGCTCTGCTTTCATTGAGTAACCAGATCGCAATGAAAATAACAGCCTGTCCGGGTTTGCTGAACTGCTCTGGAATGCTACGATTCTCGGTATCACGAGTTTGATCGTAAACAGCGTCGGCATGTACGTTTCATGCTTTGTTGATGACGCATCTACAGTACTTGCGTTAACAATAGTTCTGGTAGATAGGTAATCTGACCTCGAATGTGGGTCGCCGCAAAGTAAGGAGAAAATCGTGAGAGCGGTCGGTAAAGAGTTGCCTATAGTCAAGGTGGGACTGATCACCTTCCTCCTGTTATCGATGATTGGTTTTGAAACACTTGCTGCGCCAGACACTGACTCCTCATTCATGTCGACCTGGGAACGCACCGATAAACCGGTGCAGGATGGTCAGGCCACACGCACCTGGATGTGGGGACCCGCCGCAGCTTCCCTGGCATTTGCTGAGGAGTATGCTGAAGGCACTCTGACTGATGGAACCAGCGGCAAACGGCTGGTGCAGTATTTTGACAAGAGCCGGATGGAGCTGACCGATCCGGAAGCCGATCCTGGATTCGTTTGGTCTGTTACCAATGGTTTGCTAGCCACGGAATTGATCACCGGCCGGCTCCAGGTCGGGCACAATGATTTCCTCGAGCGTATGCCAGCTGAGGTTCCGGTTGCAGGTGATCCAGATGATCCGGACGGTCCAACGTATGCAACATTCACCGAACTCACTGAGAAAGTCGTTAACCGCAGCGGGTTGATCGTGAATGAACGAGTGGACCGAACCGGTCAGGTGACGGAAGATCCTACGTTGAACGACAGGCAGATCCTTGTCGGCTACCATGACCCGATCACTGAACATAATATCGCCATGCCGTTCTGGGATTTCATGAATTCCTCCGGAGTGGTGTACGAAAATGGGGCGTTTGTCGAGGATAGATTGTTCCAGGATCCAGTATTCGCGACCGGGCGACCGATCACTGAACCCTACTGGGCTAATGTGCTCGTCGGCGGGGAGAGCAAACTGGTCCTGATGCAATGTTTTGAACGGCGTTGTTTGACCTTTACACCGGACAACGCTCCTGAGTGGCAGGTTGAAGCCGGAAATGTTGGTTTGCACTACCATACCTGGAGGTATCAGGAATTCGAAGACCAGAGACTGACATTTGTCACGGATGAAAGCGGAAACGACGAAATTTATACCGTTCAATCAAACGGGCTGAGGCTGAAAAATATTTCCAGTAATCCGGCTCAAGATAACGACTTCGCCTGGTCTCCTGATGGGATGGAAATTGCTTTCGCAAGTGACCGTGACGGCGACTTTGAAATATACGTCATGGATTTTGAGGGAGCGATTCTACGCCAGCTCACGGAAAACGTTGGAGTGGACGATCGTGCACCCGTCTGGTCGCCGGATGGATCGCAGATTGCATTTACGACAAACCGAGATGGCGATAAAGAAATCTATATCATGAGCGCTGACGGGTCGGATCCAACGAACTTCAGCCTGTACCCAGGTGATGATGAGTTTGAACCCAGATGGTCGCCAGACGGCGCACGCATTGCCTACCGCAGTGGCAGAACAGACATCGCCGGTCGATTTGCGACCATTTTGATTGCTGATGTCTCAAACCCTTCTCAACCGAACTTTGTCAGTTGTGGGTTTGAGCAGCGTTATGAAGCACACTGGTCGCCCTACGGGGATGTGCTGACCTACTTTGCCAATCGCTACCAGAGCGGCGCTTTGACATTCTGCGTCGTTGACTTTGAAGGTGAAACCATCTCCGAATGGGTTCACAATACCGGTGAATATTGGCCGGTCAGTAACGAGACCACTGCATATACGCCCGATGGGCGACTGCTTGTCTACAGATGTTCACAAACCGCGGATTTTTCAAGGTGTATGCAGCCGGATCCTCAGACTGGCTGGTATTTCTTTGATCCAGTCAACGGAGACCTGGAATCTGAGAGTGAGAATGATCCGGCCGCTCTCTACCCTGGCGTTGGCTGGCTGAGCTGGTCTTCGGATGGATCAATATTGGCTGTGCAAGGAACAGTGTGCGGGAGCTACGGAACGGTGTGCGTTCACTCGCTCAGCAGTCAGACGACGCTACCAGTGACAACGATGCCACTCTCTTATTATCAGGACCAGCCTGTTCAATGGCAACCAATTTCTTCGCCATGAGACCTCGATTAATCTCGCTATCAAGAATGGAGGTGCCTGCTGGCGGTCAACTATTTGGTGGCCAATGCTCCGTTGAAGCGAATCACGAATAAATGGCACGTTGCCGTATGCACTCTGGATGGAAAAGGGACCACAATGACCTCAAAGACATCTGCCGTTTCGGATACTCGCCGCGTTTTTCGAGCTGTCCTTGTTGTGTTGTTAATCATGCTGACGACGGCTTCCCTTTCCCTGGCTGGTCCCGTGCAAACAGATTCAACCTTTATCCGTACCTGGGAACGGACCGACAAACCCGTCGCCGACGGTCAAGTAACCCGTACCTGGATGTGGGGACCAGAACCGGTGACTCCAACCTTCACGGAAACCTACGCCGAAGGCTCGTTGCCAGACGGAACGCCCGGCAAACGGTTGATTCAGTACTTTGATAAAAGCCGGATGGAATTCAGCGATCCGACGATTGATCCGGAGTTCGTCTGGGCGGTGACCAACGGACTGCTGGCTACTGAGCTCATCGCTGGCCGGTTGCAGACCGGGCATACAACATTCATTGAAAGTACGCCTGCACACCTACCGGTAGCCGGCGACATCGAAGATCCAGAAGGACCAACTTACGCGACTTTTACGAATCTGCGGGATAAGGTCTCGAATCGTAGTGGTCTGATCATCAATGAGCGGGTCAACCGGTCAGGCGACGTATCCACCGATACGACTCTTGATCAGCAAAATATCGTCGTTGGCGCGTATGACCCGATTACCGAACATAATATTGCTTTACCGTTCTGGGATTTCATGAACTCCAAGGGTGTCGTGTACGAGAACGGCGAATTCATTGAGGCCCGCCTCTTCCAGGATCCTGTGTTCGCAACCGGTCGACCGATTACTGAACCGTACTGGGCCGATGTCCTGGTTGGCGGCATGAGCAAACTGGTGCTAATGCAGTGCTTCGAACGGCGCTGCCTGACCTATACGCCGACAAACGCTCCTGAGTGGCAGGTAGAAGCCGGAAATGTAGGCCGGCACTACTATGCCTGGCGGCATCTAGGATCCGGCACTGCTCCGTGACCTAATCCGATGCGATTAGCGCTAACAAGCGAGATCTCCTGTATCTGGATCATCATGCAGTGTGATTCTATCTGCCTGGATTGAACACGATGCGTTTGCGGATCGGTTGAGAAAATTGACAACACAGGTTGCCTTTGACAATCAGGCATGTTGCATCTACATTCACCAGTAGCGGACCTGAATGGTCTGATAGGTGAACACGTTCGCATTGGCTGCGCCGTTCGATAGCGAAAGGAACGCTCAATGGTAACCGAGCAAGCACAGATTCTGCGACCAGAGACGCTGGTAAATGAATTTGAAAAAAACGGTGTTACGCATGTCATAACCATCCCTGACAGCGAAACAAATCATCTCTATGAACTGATGCTCGAACAGTCATGGCTTGACATCATACCGGTTTCTCGTGAAGGTGAGACGATGGGGATTGCCCTAGGTCTCAGCGCTGCTGGAAAAGTCCCGGTCAGCCTCATTCAGAATACTGGCATGATGGAATCCGGCGACTCGATTCGCGGGATGGCGTTGGACGCTGGATTTCCGCTGGTGCTGGTCGTCGGCTACCGGGGCTGGACCCGTCGCGGGATAACGACCGACACCGCAGCCCGTTACACCGAGCCTTTCTTGCATGCGCTCGGCATCAACTACTACCTGGTGGAATACGATGACGATGGCGACAGGATTTCCGCCGCATTCGAAGAAGCGCGTGAGACCCGCCGACCGGTAGCGGTGCTCATTGGGGACGAGTACCACGGATTCAACCGCTAGCGAAAAATCTCGCTCGGACATAGTTTTCAATTTCACGGATATTCGAGTTGTTTCGTAGAGTAGCAGGAGATCTCAATGATTGAAGCGCTGGAGCTATTCAAAGCATTTCAACCGTACCGGGGCAATGCCATTGTCGTGACGACGGGCACTGCAGGCCGCCACTGGGCGGATGTCAGTACGCATCCGAAACGGGATGTTTCATTGGGAGGGGCTATGGGTCAGACCTCGTCTGCCGCCTTCGGGTTGGCGCTGGGCCTGCCTGACGAGAAGATCGTGCTCTTTGATTCGGAAGGCGCACTCCTGATGAATCTGGGCATTCTGGCAACGGTTGCCCACAAAAAACCACAGAATTTCTACCATTTTCTGCTGGACAACGAGTGTTACGCCACAACCGGCGGACAACCAGTGCCCAATGCCGTGGAAATAGATTATGCGACGGTCGCAAAAGGCGCTGGGTATCCTGAAACCTGGCATTTTGACAATCTGGACGAATTCAAAGCTCAGCTGGAGGACATCCTCAGCAAACCAGGTCCAGTCTTTGTTTCGACGAAGATCGTTCCCGAAGTGCAAAATCTGCCGATCGGGCTTCGAGAAAGAAGACCAAGCCGCAGCCGGGCTGAGACTATCCGTGACTTGCAAGAAGAACTGGGCATAGCCGCACTATAGCCGGTAGTTTCAGATTTTATCTGCTTTCGCTGTGGTACTCCCTGGTTAATTCCAGGCGCAATGTCTCCCGGCAAACCTGAACAGCCGGGTTCAACCACATTGGTTGGACAATTTCATCGCCGCAGCAATCTAGATGCCGGCGTGCCTGGAAATCGATCCGCCAAATTCAGTCGATTGATCTGCAAACTAGCCGCTCATGAAACGACTGTTCAGGCTAGAATGACGCTTGTTGTGCATCTGAGCTGAATAGCGCTTGATCAACTCACTCTTTCAAAGCGTCTGATTCACATTGTGATTCCCCACCAAAGGGTAAACGGTTGGATATCGATTTCCTGGCAACCTGGTCGATTCGCAGTTTTGTAATCGCTACGATGTTTTTTGTCGGGTTGCGATTGACAATCGAGCAAATCGTTGGCCCGGCCAAACAGGTCAGCCTGATCGCTCGTTCGTTACTGGCAAATCTGGTGCTTGCTCCGCTGCTAGCCTGGGGGTTGTACCAGTTTGTGGATCTGAACCAGGCTGTTACGGTGGCGTTTTTGCTCACCGCCGCCGCGCCAGGCGCCCCGATTACTGCGATGTTGGTAAATGTAGCGCGAGCTAACCTGGGGTTCACTGTTAGCATTATGTTTATCCTGCTTGTTGTGGCGGTGCTTACCACGCCAACCACCGCAAATTACATGCTGCCTGGTGAGCAAAATATCAGCCTGGATATTCTGCGAGTAATCATCATCATGTTGCTATTTCTGTTGACCCCGGTGCTGGTCGGGCTGGCCATTCACCAGACGCGACCATTGATTGCCGCCATGCTCCGCCGCTGGTTCCAGATTATCTCAACCCTGTCGTTCGTCATCGCGTCTATTGTGGTCATCGCGGCCAATTTTGACGACCTGCGAGAGATCGGGGTTGAAGAGATCACTGTCATGAGCATTTTCGCTGTGGGAACGCTCCTGATCGGATGGCTGTTGGGCGGACCAGATATCCAGACGCGGCGCGCGCTCGCATTAACGACCAATCTCCGAAATGTCGCTCTGGCGCTGCTTATA
The DNA here is from genome assembly GCA_964577155.1 of uncultured Thermomicrobiales bacterium. Taxonomy (GTDB): domain Bacteria; phylum Chloroflexota; class Chloroflexia; order Thermomicrobiales; family CFX8; genus CAZNYB01. The sequence continues at coordinate 10,808 of CAZNYB010000084.1, forward strand.
GCTGAAAGCAGCCTTTCAGATGTTGGCGCAGAAGCCGGGATTGTGGCGTTTAGCACGATCTTGCTCGTCTTTTCAATCCCGCTCTCGATCTACTGGGGACGGGTAAAGCCTTTATCGGTTCCTGCAACAGGACCCGTCTGAATCTGGCTGATGCCTCCACTTTCACCGCATGCTTGCGAAATCGATCGAACAAGGGCGCCGGACGCTAAGCCCGGACTCAAACTGGCAGCTTTTCCGGGAATGTAATAGTTACTGTATTGGTTTGATGCTGCGTGTTGAATGGATTGTAAGGAGTTGAAATGTCAGGTCAAAACGACTGGAACACCCAGATCATCAATGAATTTCGCGAAAATGACGGAAAAGTTGGCGGGCCGTTTGAAGGCGCGCCGCTGCTCATCCTGCATTGCACTGGCGCAAAATCAGGCAAAACCTACGAAATTCCTCTGATGTACCAGCAAGTCGGCGATGAAATCGCGATATTCGCCTCGAAAGCGGGAGCGCCGACTAATCCTGACTGGTACCACAACCTCAAAGAAACTCCCGAGGTAACCGTCGAGCTCGGAACGGGAAGCGTTCAGGCCACTGCCCGGGAAGCTGAAGGCGAAGAGCGAGAGCAAATCTGGACGAAGCAGAAGCAAGATTACCCCAACTTTGCCGAGTATGAAGAACTGACGGACCGAACGATTCCGGTGATCGTGTTGGAGCCAACCGGTTAGCCGGTGTTGTTCGAAAAATTCCGTCATCGACTGCTTTTCCGATTGGTTTTGTGAATTTCTCCTGGCAGGTCTGGTCATTGTTGACCGGGCCTGTTAGTACATATTAAGAATTCCCTTGCAAACGACCTCCATCGACCCCCGCGAGATGCTATTCTGCTCCAGAAGCTAAAGTAGTAGGGCAATTCTTTCCCGGGGAAACAGAGATGGAGTGGCAATGGAAACGCGCCAACGAATTCTCGTCACTGGCTCAACCGGGCAGATAGGCTCAGAACTGACGCTGGCTTTGCGACAGCAGTTCGGGGATGATCGCGTCGTCGCTGGTGGTCACACGACGAAGCCTTCTCTGGCCATTTCCGAAACAGGTCCATTTGTTACGGTCGATGTCACCAATAGCAGTGAACTGGCGAGAGCCTGCGAAGAATATGAGATAGACACCATCGTCAACCTGGCTGCGTTGCTATCGGCTGAAGGAGAGAGCAATCCTCAACTGGCCTGGCAGGTAAATGTCAATGGTCTACTCAACTGTCTCGAAATCGCTCGAACGACGGACGTATCGCAGGTGATTTCTCCCAGTTCTATCGCGGTCTTTGGACCTGGCAGCCCGAAAGAAAACACCCCACAGGAAACAGTGCTACGGCCGACCACAATGTATGGGATTACCAAGGTCACTGGAGAGCTGCTCTGTGACTATTACTTCCACAAATACGGTGTTGACGCAAGAGGGCTGCGATTTCCCGGTATCATCTCCGCCGACGCTCTTCCCGGGGGCGGCACCACCGATTACGCGGTCGAGATGTTTTACAAAGCCATTGAAGGTGACCGCTATACCTGCTTTGTCAGCGAGCAGACAATACTGCCGATGATGTTCATGCCAGACTGCCTTAAGGCGATCATCGACCTGATGGAAGCAGACGCAGCGAATCTGAGCCGGCGCGGAGACTACAACGTCGGATCAATGAGTTTCACTGCTGGAGAACTGGCGGAAGCAATCCGGCGTCACATTCCTGACTTCGACATCGCCTACGAACCAGATGAACGGCAAGCCATTGCCGATTCCTGGCCAAGATCGCTTGACGATTCTGTAGCGAGAGCAGACTGGAACTGGCAACCTGCCTACGATCTTGAAACGATGACCGAAGCGATGTTGACGATACTCGCAAACCGCCATGCCGAAGGAAACCTCTACTTGTAGGCACGGCTGCCGTTCAAGAGTTGAGTGGACAGAGCTTCAGGAAACAGCAAAGGAGAAGGGTGAGATGTACGGCGCAATGCGTCAGGAATTGCAGCAGGAACTGGAATCTATCCGCGAGCTGGGTTTGTACAAAGAAGAACGGTACATCTTGACTCCCCAGTCGGCGGAGATCACCGTTGTCTACCCGGAGGGCAATCCGCCACAGGATGTGTTGAACTTCTGCGCCAATAATTATCTCGGGTTGAGCTCTCATCCGAGGGTGCTTGAAGCAGCCGCCGAAGCGCTGCAAACACACGGATACGGGCTCAGCAGTGTGCGATTCATCTGTGGCACCCAGGACATCCATCGCCAACTGGAACACCAGATCTCAACGTTTCTGGGAACCGAAGACACCATCCTGTATGCCTCATGTTTCGATGCTAATGGCGGAATCTTTGAACCGCTCCTTGACGAACGGGACGCCATCATCTCGGCGTCGCTAAACCATGCCTCGATCATCGACGGCGTTCGCCTGTGTAAGGCGGCCAGGTTCGTCTACGGTCACGACGACATGGCAGACCTCGAAAATAAGCTCAAGGAGGCGGAGTCGTTCCGGTACCGTATCGTCGCCACCGACGGCGCATTCAGCATGGATGGCGACATAGCCCGGCTGGACGCCATCTGTGATCTGGCTGAGCAGTACGGCGCGCTGGTGATGGTCGACGATGCACACTGCACCGGCTTCATCGGTGAAACCGGAAGAGGATCGCACGAATTCAACGGGGTGATGGGTCGAATTGACATCATCACCTCAACACTTGGCAAAGCCCTCGGCGGCGCATCCGGTGGGTTTGCGTCCGGCCGGCAGGAAATCATTGATCTGTTGCGTCAGCGATCCCGTCCCTATCTCTTCAGCAACACTCTCTCGCCAGTCATCGTCAAAGCCAGCATGACCGTGCTCGACCTGCTCGTCGAATCGACCGAGTTGCGAGACCGGCTGGCAGTGAACACCGAGCAGTTCCGTGAAGGCATGACGGCAGCCGGTTTTGACATCCGGCCAGGCGTCCACCCGATTGTCCCGATCATGCTCTATAACGCGAAACTGGCGCAGCAGATGGCGGATGATCTCTATGCCAAAGGGATCTACGTGATCGGCTTCTACTACCCGGTGGTCCCGCGCGGTCAGGCGCGTATTCGTGTCCAGCTTAGCGCCGCGCACACCGAAAACCAGATCGAACAGGCGATAGAAGCCTTCACAAACATCGGCAACAAATACGGCATTCTCGGTCAGACGAAAGAGGAAATTATTGCTCGATACGGTGAGTGATGAATTGTCGACTCGCTGGATCCCGAAAGGTCTAGTTATGCGAGAACACTTTCACCGCCTGAATCACTGATGAAGATACAGGACGCGCCGAGCTGTTCGACGAGGTCTGGGGCGTGAGTCAGGCTGAACTGCGGACCAAGTCCGAAAATGTTGATGTCTGCACGCGGAGCGCGGATAAGCATCTCTGAAAATGACTGAGATTCGGCGTAGACCTCAACGTTGGTAAATCGTGCCAGGCTCGCCAGTTCTTGAAGGAATTCTTGCGCCTTTTCAACATCCGCCGGATTATCGACCCCACTGATGAGTCGCAGCTCGCAGTCCCAGTTATTTGTCAGCTGGTGGCCAGTCAGGAGTGCCAGGTCAAGATCGCCGATCCATCGCTCGACATTCCAGTCCGGGCTGCGGTCGCGGATCCAGACATTGACCGTCTGCATCTGACCCAGTTGCACCTGCGAGTGGGCGGCGAAGAAGATGGTGCCGATGCGCTGTTCCCTCGCTGTCTTCGCGATCAGCTGTAGATCCTGCTCCGAGTGCTCGACCCCCATCGGCGGGAGCGGCAGAAAGAGAATATTGGGGCTCATAAACGAGCCAGCCAGCACCTGGATACAGGTTTTTATGTCGCTGCTAAACGTATGCGAATCAATGACCGTCCAGGAAGCGAGCAAGTCATCCTTTTGAAATCCCAGCGTTATTTCAGGTAGTTGCCGGGATAACTCGGAAGCGTTGTCTCCGTTCTCTGTGCCAATAAAGCGCAACGAACCCTTGGGGTAGGTGATATCCCGAATGAGTTTGTGAGATCCCAGCACCGCGTGAGTATCCTCGACGATGACGAGCATGTTCGGCTTCCAGGACCGTTCGTGCGCATCCGGAAGAGTCGCAACACGGCGAGCAGCCCACTCGGCCAGCGCGATGAGCAAGCCGCTGCGTAGGTCTGCATGCGGAGAGACGAGCCTGCGGCGAAGCAAAAACGCATAGATAATGATGACAACCAGCACACCCGCCAGACCGATCAATGGATTGATGATGAACATCGCGCCTAGTGTTCCGATCGTCCCGAGCAGCGGAACGATCAGTGGTACGCGAAAAAGCGGGCGAAAACTGACCAGGCCGAGGGTCTGCTCGATCAGGACCACCACGTTGATCATGGCGTAGGTGATCAGGAAAAACATCGACACCAGCGGGGCAATCGCGTTCAGGTCTCGCAGCAGCAAAGCCAGCACTACAACTCCGCCGGTGAAGATGAGCGCGTTTCTCGGTTCACCGGAAGCCGTTCGCCGTGAGAACAGGTCGCTGGCAGGCAAGATGCGGTGGTCGCCCAGTGCTTGCATGATGCGCGGCGCGCCGACCAGCGATGCCAGCCCGGAGGAGAAGGTCGCGCCGAGTAGACCGGCAATGACCAACGGTCCCCAGAGCGCGCGGTCGACCATAATCGTGTAATTCGCCATGAGTTCGGCTGGTGTTGCGACGCTGGCTAACCAGTAGGCGAGCGCCATATAGATGACAAAGCTGACCCCGATCGCCGAGAGCACGCCGATCGGGATGCTCCGGCGTGGCCGTTCGAGATCACCAGACATGTTAGCGCCAGCCAGGATCCCGGTAGCCGCCGGAAAGAAGATGGCGAAAACGACCCAGAAGTTGGTGCCGTCGAAGCCACTTTCCGGAAATCCACGGTAGTTGCCTAGCCACTGCGGGGAGTACTTCATCGCGCCGGTGAAGACCGTCGCGAAGACGGAGATCAACGATCCGGCGATGATCGCCATGATCAGATACTGCACCCGGAACGCCAGATTTGCGCTGATGAACGCGATCACGAACAACAAGGTAAAGACAGCGATATCGACCACTAATGCTGGATGACCGGGAAATATCAGCAGCCAGCCATCGCGGAAACCAAAGATATACAGCGCGACGACGATCGCCTGGGCGAGGTAGAGCGGTATGCCGATGGCACCGCCAACCTCGAGACCGAGCGATTGCGAAATGATCGAGTATGCGCCGCCCGCGCCAATCCGGATATTAGTTGTAATCGAGGACATCGACAGGGCGGTGGTTGTGGTGATCAGGAACGCGAGAATGATAATGCCCCATGCGCCGAGCAAACCGGCGTTGCCAACGACGGATCCCTCACGGAGGAACATAATGACGCCAAGGATCGTCAGCAGGGTTGGGGTGAACACCCCTTTGAAGGTGCCGTAGCCTTTCTGCTCATCAGCAGAATCCCCGCGATTCAACCTGGATTGGACTGCATCTCGAACTGTGGCGATCATTGGATTGACCCTCGTGGGGTTTCGTAGGACTTGCAGACCATTGGAAACGCATCAAAGTGTATTCGTTGCTGCATTGCTACTGGATGCATCACAGAAGGCTACTCTACACGATCGTTAGTCAGTGCTGACATATGGTGATCGAGGATGTTCAATCGCAACCGGCATTATGGAGTAATTGACGGTCGTTGGTCTACCTCGAGGCTGAGGTCTTCATACCTTATCACGGTCCACGTTCGCTCTTCTAACGAAAATATAGATATACACAAGATATGTCTACTTAGTTGGATGTGTAGATCGACCAGATAGTGCTTAGTCAATAGGTTTAGGTCGTTTCGAAACCCAGTGTTCCCGAGAAAGCGGAATGAATTTTATACCCCTTGGCAGTGTTGCTTTTCCGTCTGGACGCGTCGCAGATATCACCTCATTTATTGACAAATCGTACGCACCTGGCAACTGGTCTATTTTCTTCCAACTATCTATCGACTGGTCCATGTAAAGTTGCGGGTGTTCAGTATATGGTGGACCAATGTGACCTACTTCTCCAGACAATACGCCTCTGATATACGTTTCAGATGGAAACAGACCAATTGGTGAATCTAGATCTGGGTCCAAAAGCGTGTCGATGAACTCTGCGTTCAACCCTGACAATCGAAGAATAGATAGCCGAATGAAACGAGCGATTGTTTCCTTGACTTCGCTTGATCGCCACCTGAGTGTAAGCAAATCCGGATCGTCGTTCCCGTGGAAGAAAGCATTTCGGATCTGTCCAGCCTTTCTATAGGTTTCACGATCTCCGCAAAATATCAATTCTCGTCTCGCTGCGCTTGCTAACGAATACTTCATTTCTTTCGGGCAATTCCGGTCCCACTGAACATTCCATAAATCTACGAGGTCGTCCTCTGACATGCCTTCTGATTTCATATACTTT
>CAZNYB010000085.1:0-1891 GCA_964577155.1 uncultured Thermomicrobiales bacterium
CGCCCGAATGGATCCTTTGTCCGCCGGTGGCTTGCAGCTGGCACGCCGGTTATCGGCGCGGGAGGCGGAACCCTTGGCGAAGTTGATGAGATGCAGAGCGACAACGGCAAGCTGACTGCATTCTATGTGAAATACGGTCTGCTAGGCCGGAAACACAAACGTTTGCCTGCCGACGTCATCACGGACCTTACCGACGAAGGGCTCCATCTTTCGATCGACAAATCCGAATTCAAGCTCCTGGCTGACGTCGAATCCCAGTCCTGACCGGGATGCTTCCGAAGACAAACGTCGCGTCCCGCATGTGCCGGTAGTGACGAGATAAGTGTAAGGGCGCAAGCAATTGCGCCCTTCTCGATCAGTGGACTGAAGAGGAAATCTGAACATGACGATCTGGATGGTTCTACTCATCATACTGATTCTAGCGTTGATCGCCACCGTGCCAGCCTGGCCCTACAGCCGTGGCTGGGGCGTCAGCCCGGTAAGCATCGTCTTTGCCGCTATCTTGCTGGTCTTGCTCCTATGGGCGCTCGGCATCGTTGAGCTTCGCGGCGTTGAAGAGGCTCTGGATGAGGAATCTACCTGGCTATTGACCACCAAGCTGGCCAGTTGACAAAGCCAGTGGTGAATACATAGCTCACCGCACAGGACGCCTGACATCAGGCGTCCTGTAACTCGTTCGGCAGGCAATCACCGGCAAACAATCCCTGCCCCTTTTGACCAAACTGCGCCGGGCAAGCTAGCTAGCCGGAGTCTCTGTATCTTCCTCTTTGATGCCGATGGTCCGCTCGGCAATACCGAGAAAAAACAGGGCGATCAAGATGAGAACCGTGGTGGCGACAGCCAGGATGTAGTAACCAAAACCTGCGGCAATTCCCAAACCAGTGACAGTCCAGATGCCAGCGGCAGTCGTGACGCCTTTGGCGAAGCCCTCACGGCGGAAGACAATCGCGCCGCCCAGAAAACCGATGCCGCCGATAATACCTTCCATGATCTTCATGGGGTCAAATTGCAGATTGCTAGTATTCAGATCCGTATCTTCAATAAGCAGAAGCCCCGCCACAATGAACGTCGCCGAACCGAGCGCAACGAGCATATGCGTTCGCAGGCCAGCTTCTTTATCCTGCAGCTCCCGCTCCAGGCCAATTGCCCCGCCTAGAACCGCGGCAATGGCAACCCGGGCAACTGCTTCCCACTCTGTCATCGCGACCTCATTTCCCCTGGTTACCGGCCTGAATCGGACGGGTTTGGACTGAATATACCTGGCTATTGAGGGGTGACAACATCTTCAATAGAGCCATCCGCATAGTGGATGACAATATCGACGCCCTGATTTCGGGCGATTTCCCTTGCCCTGTCCAGTGCGGCTTCTTTCGTAGGCAACACCTTGCTGGCGCGCTCACTACCAGCGGCGCGCACCGCCCACTGCTGATCATGTGGCACAACGTGCTGATTCGGCTTCTGCGGTTGATCGACCCAGACCTGCATATCACGCCGTTGTGCCCAGTCCTTCGCCTGGGCAGTCGCGATGCGAATCGACCGGTCTTCCTCATAGCCATCTTCCACCAGTGCGTTTGCGATCTCAATCGCTTTATCTCGAACATCGACAGTGAAATTATTAAAGGTATTCGGGTAGTTTTCAGATGTCCAGGGCATGCGGTTACGCTCCTTATGAATTCTTTCTTCAGCAATAGACCCGAGTATCAATGATTTCAGCGCGAAATCGAGGAATCAATAGACCAGGCACAGGTACTGGTTAGAGATCGAGATACAGACCGCATCAGGAGCGATAGCGTGAAATGTACCGTAAAACGTATCCGCGGACCGGTCGAGATTCATAGCGGTATCCAGGAAGAACTCTCATACTGGTTAGAGTTGTCTGCAATCTGTCTGA
>CAZNYB010000085.1:1991-16511 GCA_964577155.1 uncultured Thermomicrobiales bacterium
AATGAACGAAGATTCGAGCACGTTTGCACTTCGAACGCGAACAATCAGCATCTACAGGACCAGGAAAGCCTTTTCAGCCGGGGATGACCGGTTCCTCACTAGATGCTCCGTGGTGGAAACCTATTCTCGTGCAGACGGCTTCTCTCGTCCTGGCGGTTACTATTCTCTTCTCGATCTACTGGCTAGCCAGGCCGATCGCGATACTACTCGCCGCTATCATTGTTGCCGTAGCCCTCGCTCCCATTGTCACGTTGTTGGAGCGACGTCTCCCACGGACGCTCGCGGTTATCAGTGTGTACCTGGGATTAGCACTGATTATTTTGATTGGGTTCTTGCTTATCGGATTCATTGTGGCCGACGAGGCAGAAGCGCTCATCGACAACGCCCCAGAAAACCGCCAGGAACTCGAAGATCTTATCAACCAGCACGATCCATTCGGTGAGGACCGCATCGTCAATGTTCTCAATAACAGAGGGGAGACGTTTTCTGGCGTTACCTTGAGGATCCCACAACTCATTGTGACAACGTTGCTGGAGATCGTCATAGCGATTTTTCTGTCAGTTTACTGGCTGCTTGCCGAGCCAAAGTTACGAACGTATTTCCTGTCGATGTTCGCCGATGACGCCCGTCGGCACCGGACAGACGTGGTTATTGACGAGATCGGACAGAAAATGGGCGGGTATGTTCGGGCTATCACGATAGATGGCATCATCCTGACAGTAATCACCTTCATCGGGCTCACTATAATTGGGGTTCGATTTCCGCTTGTCCTGGCCATTATCTCTGGTCTATCGGTTCTGGTTCCAATACTGGGTCCAGTTATCGCGGCGATACCTGCCATCCTGATTGCCTATGTTGAATCTCCCTGGCTAGCGCTGATTGTCTTGATCTTCTACATTGTGGTGCAGCAAATCGAGAGCAATATTATTTTGCCGAACATTATGAAACGGCAGGCGAATATCCCACCTCTCCTGGCTGTTTTCGCAGTATTCGCTGGCGGCTCGATCGGGGGCATTCTCGGCGCTCTGATCGCCGTTCCACTGGCAGGCGGCATCCGGGTGCTCGTTACCCATGCTCTCCTCCCGCAGATTCATAGCCAGGGAGGAAATCCGTTAGACGTGCCAGACCCTGATATTGACTGATCTACTCTGACTGGACACTGACGCTGGATGTCGATCGTTGCATGTTGGCTGCAAGCTCTCCCCCGAACAGGACGATAATCGCCCCGATCCAGATCCAGATCAGCAAAATGACGATCGATGATAGCGAACCGTAGATGATATTCTGCTCACTAAACCTGCCAAGGTAGAAGGCGAAAACAGGCCGGACGATGGCAAGCAGCAACGACGCCATCAGCGCCCCTGCCAAGGCAGGCCGCCAGGCAGACGCATTGCGGGGAATAAATCGATAGACAAAAACGAGTGCGACTACAAGGATCATCAGTTGGATTGTCCCGCTTATGAAGTTTCGGGCAATACTTTCCCCAGACCCCGGCAGAAACTCGAGCGACGAGCTAAGCAGCCCGTAGAAATAATCTGATGTGAGAGCGAAAACTATTGCGACACCGACGGTAAACAGCATCGCCGTCTGAACAAGCAGCTCACGGACGAAGTGTTGTTCTGACTCCACATCATAGACGACGTGTAGAGCTCTGGTAAGGACAGCGAACACGCGGGTTCCGGTATAGAAGAAGGCAATAAACGAGATAAAGCCAATCCGGCCGCGAGCGGCAACGGCATTGTCAATGAACTCTCGCACCTGCTGATCACTCTCATCAGGCAGGAACTGGCTCAGGAGCCCGCTCATCTGATCAGCAACCCAGCTCGCATCCAGAAACAGCGATGCAATCGATATCGACACGAAGACGAGCGGGGTGAATGACATAAAGGCGAAGAAAGCAATGCTTGCCGCCCACTGGGGTACGTTGTCACGGTAGCCAGCCTTTACCGTTTCAACGATAAGCGTGATGGCCGAACCGATCCGGTTTTTCGTAGTCTCCATTTCAAGATCGTTCAATCGTCATACTCCAGTTCGTGCGTTAGCTATGGTCGGTTATGAAACTTGCCGCAGTCGCACTACCACCCGATAACTTGTCATCCCTGCTCAGCGAGAAGTCCCTGTAGCGCTTCGACGGAGCGAGCGGAGTCGGGGTCATGAAACTGCCGGACCAGCGTTTGAAGATAGTCGGTAATCGCCTGGTTAAGCAGATCCTGATTCAGCTCGAATTCAGGATTTTCACCCTTCTGGTGCAGGGGTCTCCGGTTAGCAAGGAATATCAGATACGGCAGGTTGGATATGAGATCGGCGGCCGGGTCCGCATCGCGAAAATAGTAGGTGACCGGGAATTGCAGGACATCACTCCGGACGGTGGTGATGTCGTTGGCGAACCTGCCCAGGTGCGGCGCGAGAATAGCCGGATTCCAGGCTTCCGGTCTGGAACGATCGGCAGCCCGCAAGATCGATATCTGGTGCGCAAGGGCACGGCGGCGTCCGAGCGCGGGATTGATCGAGAGAAACCAGCCAATGCCAGCCGTCAGCAGACCGATACCGACCATGCCCTGAAATGGCACCAGGATCCGCAGCGGAACCGTGGTTGGCACGATGTCGCCAAAACCGAGCGTCACCAGGACGACTGTCGAGAAGTACACCGAGGTCACCAGCCGGTTTGCGCCTCCTCGCTCGACCTCAACCCCGAAGTCGAGCAGGAATGAATCGGGAAGAAACGGCCAGTATATAAGCGCCCAGCCGATGATCGTGCAGATTGTCCAGGTTCCAAGGATCGTCAGGACGATAATCGGCCCGCTGAGCTCTCGAAACGACGGAAATCTCCTGATCACTGGCCTGAATGACCGCCAGAGAACCCGCCCAATGAACTGGCTCAACATGCCTCGCCGGGCAGGCGCAAGCAGGGTAAGGGTTACATCGCGAGCGATGGTCAGCACAATAATGGCTCCAATTGCGATGCTTAGCCAGGTTTCCAGCATTGCCTCCAGAAGTAAATTCGAATAAGAGTTCGGGCTAGTTCGATTGGACCATGTTTGCGTCAAATGCGCTAGCAGATCCTGGCGAATGTATCCGGGAATGTACCGTAAAGCCAGATCGTGACCTATTCCCAACGAATCTCGCTGTCCATATATTCGTTGCCATGGAGGCGAGTGAGCAACTGGCAGCGACCAGCAGTTCACCAACAAAGCTTTCATACGTGTCCAATATGATCGATGGGCATCAAACGGATGTCTATCAACTGAAGTGGAGTAAGGAGTTCAACATGGCTACACGTACGACTATGTCCACACCACTGCTGTCAGCGAGCACAATCATGGGAGACAGCGTTCGAAACGCCAACGGTGATGACCTCGGCAAGATTGAGGAACTGATGATCGACACCGATCATCAGCGAGTCGCCTACGCCGTCCTCTCGTTTGGCGGGTTTCTCGGGATTGGCGACAAACTCTTCGCGATTCCGCTTGAGGCATTCCGGGTTGACACCAAGAACCATGAGTTTGTCCTCAATGTCGACCGCGAAAAGCTCGAGAATGCGCCAGGGTTCGACAAGAACAACTGGCCACAGGTCACCGACCGGCAGTGGACGACGCAAGTCTACGAATACTACGGCTACCGGCCTTACTGGAGCTAAATCAGACTCCATAGATTAAAAGGAGGAACTTTATGAGCAGTGGCGGCCATATCTCACAGGGTAAGTGGGATCAGATAAAAGGCAGCGTAAAAGAAAAATGGGGCGACATCACCGACGATGACTACAAGGAAAGTGAAGGCAAAATAGACCAACTTTCTGGAAAAGTCGAAGAAAAATACGGATACGCTCGCGCGGAAGTCGCTGGCTTTCTCGAGCAGTTCAAAGATGACGAAGCTGCCTGACCTGCAATGAGGCAGGCATCAGCTAACTGTCCCGTCCATGCTGTTTCTCGCTACTGATCTCTTAGCAAGCTGGTTCCTCGAATGCGAGGACCAGCTTGTTTCTTTTCTGATACAGCATGTCGGGCGGCGAAAGGTGAGGTAAACGTATGTGGTTACTGGTTGCAATCATTCTGATATTGCTGTTGCTGGGGGGCGGCTCGTTTCTACTCCTTGAAGGAATTCTCCGCATCATTCTGATAGTTTTGCTGGTTTTCCTGTTGGTCGGAGCGGTCGCACGACTGGCACGAAGTTAGTCATGTACCGATGAATGTACCCGCTGTTGAGATCGCGGCATATTCAATTTTCCGGACTAGACCGTTATTGTTGATTGAGACACTGGTGAGTATCGCACTTTACATTAAGGAGTAAGTGTCATGAGAGTTTATTTAGGTGGCGGTTTTCTACTGGCAATTGTCATCATCGTTCTTCTTCTCGTATTGCTCTAACACCCCCCAAATCCCTCATAGACAGAACCCCTGGCGAATAAACGCCAGGGGTTCTGCTCTTTCCCTAACGTCTTCTCCACGAATCATCATGGTCCCGCAGGCGCAAGCAACGCGGTAAGATACATCGAACGTCTGTGAATCTGCTTTGATACAGTGAACGACTCACCTTCCGGAGAGCGCGCCGATGGAAGACCTGACCGGTCACCAGTTTGATTACTACCGCGTCGAGGAAGAGATCGGTCGCGGCGGAATGGCCCGCGTCTACCGCGCTCAGGACACCCGGCTCGGTCGCATGTGCGCGCTGAAGGTTCTGCTACCGGAGTTCGCCGCCGACGAGCAGTATGTCAACCGGTTCGTGCGCGAAGCCCGCTCCGCCGCCCAGCTCGACCACCCGCATATCGTTCCGATTTATGATGTCGGGCACACCGGCAGGCAGTACTACATCAGCATGAGGTACTACACCGGCGGGACACTGCTGGATCTCATGCGTCGCGGGCACCTGACAACCGACCAGATTGTCAACTACCTGAGCCAGGCCGCCAGCGCACTCGACTTCGCCCACACCCGGAACATCATCCACCGGGATGTCAAGCCCAGCAACATGATCATCGACGAGCGGGCTGGCCTGATTCTGACCGATTTCGGCATCGCCGCCCAGCTCAACGATCCCAGCGTTACCAGCACCGGCTTGCTGGTCGGCACCCCAGCCTACTTCACACCGGAGCAGATTCGTGGACAGCGGGTCTCGCCACAGACCGATATCTACCAGCTTGGCGCAAGCACCTATGAACTGCTGGCCGGCGCGCAGCCGTTTTCGGACCGGCCGTCACATGCAGTCCTGGCAGCCCACCTGGAGGAGACGCCAGCGCCGATCCACGAACGGAACGCGCTGGTTGATCCCAGAGCCAGCCAGGTGATCGCCCGGGCGATGGACAAAGATCCGGCTCGCCGGTATCCGACGGCGACGGCCTATGTCAATGAGCTGAAACTGGCGTTACAGGGAAAAACGCCTGCGGCGGCGGTCGGTCCGTCACTCGACACGACCGTAATCGAACAACCGCCAGCCAGCCCTCCCCCAATCCCGCCAGCCGATATCACCACCACGCAACGGGACCGGGCTGGAGGAGGCTCATCTCGTGGCTGGTGGATCTTTGGCTGCCTGGCAGGCATCGCAGGACTGGCAGTGATTCTCGTCGCCGGGGCACTTGTATTGAACGCTGCCAGCTCTGACGGCGGATTGCTTGATGAACTGCTCGGCAACACTGACGATCCAACGGCCACCGCTTCTGCGGCAGTCATCGACGGCGCAACGCCGACGGCCACTGAACCCGGCAGCCCGGAAATTGAGGTGACGGCTGGAGAGCAAGACACGGCAACGCCACCCCCGACCGACACCCCCACCGAAAGTCCGCCGACACCGACGCCCAGTGCCACTCCGACGCCTGTCGTTATCCCGGCCACGCCGGTCGTCGGCGGCGTTGTCACCGAGGATAGTTTGCTGGTGGACTGGCCAATACTGGAGGAGGAGTGGGGCGCGACATTCGTCGAGAACAACGCCTTTCATGTTCGGCTCAACCCCGGCCGGCTGCGGCTCTTTTTCACCAATGCCGACTATGGCACATTTCTGAGCTTCACTATCGAGCTGCGCATGATCACCAGCACAGCTTCCGAAGCCTGCCAGGTCGTCCACTACGCCACGAATGGTGAGGAGTTCCACGATTACTACGTTCTCTGCATCGACAACGAGGGGAACCTGCGTGCCGGCTACCTCGCAACAGCTGACACCTGGACCACCTACGATATTGATGAGCTTGGCTTGCTGCCACTTACCGTCACGCCATCATCATGGAACGCGCTCTCGATGATATCCCGTGAGAATCAGCTCTGGTTCCTGGTCAATGGTGTCGCGGTCGCCTACACCGATGCCGCGTTTCTTGAATCAGGTCAGACTGGCATGGCCATCGAGAATACCGGAGTCGATGTTATTGAATGGGAATTCACGAATCTGGTCATCCGGGATGTGGAGTAATACGAATATACATTAGAATGTCCTGAGTTTTTGTTTTTCTGGGGGAAAGGTCTCGGATGTATCTTCACAGGCTAGCCCGGTCGCTGGTCGTTGCCGTTGTGCTGAGTATGCTCCTGCTGGCGGGAGGCTTCACGGCGCTGGCGCGTTCCAGCGATGTAGTCACCGGCCAGCAGGCAATGCCGGTCGGCAGCGGCCAGCTCTACCGGTTGCCGGAGCTTTCTGGCGCGGAGACCAACCTGCCGCAGGCAGCCCGGGAGTCGCTACGTCCGAGTGATACTGAAGTTGTCATCGGGGTTGACAGCCGCGTGCAGGTCACTGACACGACCGTCGACCCATACAAGAAGATCGTTCACCTGTATGCCGATGATGGTTCCGGCCGGGGATTCGGCTGCACCGGCACCTTCATCGGACCGCGAGTGGTGATGACCGCCGCGCACTGTGTCTGGTTTCCCGAGTACGGCGGCTGGCCGACCCGGTTGTTCGTCACGCCGGGACTCAACGGAGCCCAGGAACCGTTCGGTTTCGCTATGGCGACCAATCTCTGGGTACCTCAGGGCTGGATCGATTCCAATGGCGATATCAACGTCGCCACATCGTCAGACTATGCGCTGATCATTCTCGACAACGCCACCCTCGGCAACAGTGTTGGCACGATGACCATCGGCGCGATCTCCGACAACGAACTCCGGGAAGCCAACTTCAACCCGACGACAGCCGGTTACCCCGGCGACAAACCCCAGGGCACGATGTGGAGAGGCAGTGAACCGGCATTCACCCGGGTTGGCGCAACCGAGCTTGATCACGACATCGATTCGTTTCAAGGGCAGAGCGGCTCAGCCGTCTGGCGTGGGAGCGATCAGCTGATCGTCGGCATCGAGTCATTTGATACGCAGGGACCAAACGCGACCAACGGCGCCCGGCGCATTACCCAGGAGGTGATCGACGACTTCCTGAAAGTCTGCCAGGATCAGAACTGCGCCTTCAATGTCGGCAATGCCGGACCGGGTCCAGGACCAACCCAAGACTTCTTCAAACCGGTCCGCGATCGGACCGACCTGCCGGTCGAGCAGGGTCAGGTCAACCGCACCTGGATGTGGGGACCGCAGGCAAATACACAGATCGCTCAGGAGCCCTACGCCGAATCCCCCGGCGGCCAGCGCAATGTCCAGTACTTCGACAAGAGCCGGATGGAGGTGACGAACCCGATCGGCGACCCGAACAGTATCTGGTTCGTCACGAACGGTCTGCTGGTCATGGAGCTCATCACCGGCAACTTGCAACTCGGGGACAACACCTTCGAGCAGCACAACCCGTCCACGAACAACGTCGCCGGCGATCCATTTGACGCCAACGCGCCGACCTATCAGACCTTCGGACAGCGGCTGAACGACCCGCCCCTGGCGGCCGGCGTCCTCATCACTCAGCGGATTAGCCGGGCTGGAGTCGTGACCATCGATCCATCTCTGGCTAACCAGTCAATTACCACCGCGATAGTTGACGATGTCACCCAGCACTCGATCGCGACGCCGTTCTGGGATTTCATGAATTCCTCCGGCCTGATCTGGAACGGTCAGTCGGTCGTCAACGCAAAACTGTTTGAGAATGCCTACTTCGCAACCGGCCGTCCGGTGACTGAGCCATACTGGGCTGATGTGTTCGTCGGCGGTTTGAACCGGCAGGTGCTGATCCAGTGTTTCGAGCGGCGTTGCCTGACCTACACCCCGGCTAACGTAGCTGGCTGGCAGGTCGAAGCCGGCAACGTTGGCCAGCACTACTTCACCTGGAGGTACGTCCAAATACCGGCTGAGTAGCGCAAGCACACGTAACAATCTATCAAGTACTCCCGGTTGACATCTGGGAGTACTTTTTACTGTCACGATTCCTGCCCAATAACAATAATTGTGATATGATGCTGTATCGCAAGAATTGCTCGATTGAATTTACAGAGCACACACAACATCAATTCAGGCGACCGGCACATCCGTTTATCGTGCAAGGCAGTACCTATTGATGAGAAAGAGACACATAGCCCTTCTGCTGGCATTCGCGCTGCTGATAGCAGCAACTCTAACTGTTCAGACTGTACCTGACAGCGATCAACGATCAGCCGCCGCCAGCAACGCGGACAATACGGCACCACAGCTACCGCCCATGGAAACCACAGATGGGTGGAACCAAGCCGTTCACAAGCCTGGTGCAATCAACCAGCAACAACTGGTCGAAGAGATTCAGGCACAAAAGCAAAAAACTTCCGATCTGCAGTACGTTTTCCCGCCGGATGATCGTTGGAGAGTTTCTCCAGCCGAATCAAGTGTCGCACTGATAGTCACGTTTTATGGAGATGAAGCTTTTCTTTGCTCCGCAACCTTTATTGGAGATCGCATTCTCATTACTGCCGCGCACTGCATCTATGATCACGAGTACGGAGGCTGGCCTGATAGTGTTGCAGTAGTGCCAGGGAAAGATGGAGACTACGATCCATACGGTTTTGAAGGCGCGGTATGGGTGACAGTCCCTTCTGGGTTCATAACCGAAGCATTCAGCACGGTTTATGACCTGGGCGCTATTGCTCTTGCAGGGGGAAATCTCGGGAAGGCAGTTGGATGGCGTACATTAGGGGTACTATCTGACAACACACTTGCCTCATCGAATCTCGCACCAATAACAGTCGGATACCCTGGTGATAAACCATTTGGAACTCAATGGGCTGCCCAGGTGAATAGCCTTGACACCGTGGAGGAGTACTGGTTTTCAAGTCAGCTTGATCAGTACTTTGGGCAAAGTGGTTCAGCAATCATGCGCGGTAGCGATCGGGCTATATTTGGAATTGTTTCAGCTGGCTACATTATCAATGGCCAGGAAGTAAATGTATCTCTTCGCATTGTTGAACCATGGATACAACTACTATCAGACTTTTGCTTTGACGCTAGCTGCACCTTCAGTTATTTCTATGAAGACAGCCAGCCGCCTCCACCACCGACGCAACCTGATCCACAGCCGACCCCGCCACCACCACCTCCTCCACCTCCTCCTCCGCCGCCTCCAGAACCAACCCCGCCACAACAACCGCCTTCCGGCAACCCGGACAGCAACTTCCTGAGAACCTGGGAGCGGACCGACAAACCGGTCAAGGACGGCGTCGTCTCCCGCACCTGGAACTGGGGAGAAGGCCCCAACACCTCGATGGTCATCGAACCGTATGCCGAAGCGCCAGGCGGCTACCGATCCGTGCAGTACTTCGACAAATCCCGCATGGAAGACTACAGCTGGAGCGGTGCATTACCTCCCTGGGATGTCTCCAACGGACTGCTGGCCAAAGAGCTGATGACCGGACAGATGCAGGTTGGTGACAACCAGTTCGAGCAACGGTCGATCGCCCAGGTCAACGTAGCCGGTGACGCCAACGATCCCACCGGTCCGACCTACGCCAGTTTCACCAACACAGTCAACCTCCCCGCGCAACCTGTCGGCACACTCCTGGCCCAGCGGATAGACCGGTCCGGGCTGATCGCCAACGATCCGTCGCTGGCCGGGCAAGGCATAACCATCGGCATGGTCGATGAGGTGACCAACCACGGCATCGCCGGTCCATTCTGGGATTTCATGAACTCCTCAGGGACGGTCTACGAATCGGGTCAGTATGTCTACGATACGATGTTCGAGAATCCCTACTTCGCGACGGGCCGGCCGATCACCGAACCGTACTGGGCCAATGTCGTTCTGGCTGGTACGCCGCAACTGGTGCTGATTCAGTGTTTCGAGCGGCGTTGCCTGACCTTCACCCCGGCTAACGATCTGCAATGGCAGGTCGAGATGGGCAACATTGGTCAACACTACTATATCTGGCGGTATCCGGCTCAATAGCCTCCTTTGCCTGCGCCTCTCCAGCCCGCACAAGAGGCGCAGGCAAACTTCATCCAATCTTCACCTCTGCCCGGCAGAATACCTGATATGATCGGGAGAGCCATTGCTGAAGGAGCATGCCGGTGAAGGCGTCGAAACGGCTCGCAGCTGGTCTGGCTGCCGCTATCTTGCTGCTGGCTGGCATGTTGCTGGCCGGACCGTTGCTCAATATTTTCAGTGATTCCAGCCCGGCAGCCGGTCGCGCCGCCTTTCGAAGCAGTATTCAGCTGGATCCCGGGCAATATGCCAGCGAGGCTGAAGAGAACGACCTCATTCAGCATCTCGCGGTGATTGATGCCGACCAGGCCAGAGCGATCGCACTGGCCGAGAACGACGGCAATGTCCTCCTCAGCGTCGAACTCGCCAATATCAACGGCTCAGTCGTCTACGAGGTTGACCTTGAAGACGGCAGAGAACTCTTCATCGACGCAGGCACCGGCGAGATTCTCGCGATTGAGTAGCGGCTTCATCGATTTTTCATTTGCCCCTGACATGATCGATGCAGTGGCGAGCTATCTATTACTATATAAGGAAGGAGGAAGACATGGGACAGACACTCCAGCGAAAACCGGTTTCGATTGCCATTCTGATCGCGGTCGGGTTGCTGGCCGTCGGAGCGATCATCGGAACGATCACCCTGACGAATGCCGCAGCCGACTCTGGCGGGCAATCCGGAGTCCTGGACGATGGCAAGGATCTCCTGCCGCAGGCGACGATCAGCGTTGAAGACGCCATCGCAGCCGCCCAGACGGCGGCCGACGGGAACATCGGCGAGATCGACCTTGAATATGTCGGCGATACGCTGGTCTTCAATGTCGACGTTGGCGACAAAGACGTCAAAGTTAACGCCGCGGACGGTAGCGTCGTTCAGGTTGACCAGGACGACTGATTCAGGATCCGCAACACAGACACACAAATGACAATGCGCCGCCCTGGTGCTACCAGCCGGGGCGGTGTATGTTGTTAACACGTGTTTCAATTGCTGTACTTGGATATTTGATCGTCTTAAAGTCCCTCTCCCCGCTTCGTGGGAGAGGGATTTAGGGTGAGAGGTCAACATGGGCATCATTCTGCGTCCCGAACGGATGATCGATGGCGCCGGCGGGCCGCCGCGCCATCAGGTCTCGGTGCTCGTCGAAGATGGCCAGATCAGCGGCGTGGAGACCAACGACATCGCGGGAGATCACAAGGTCATCGACCTGCCTGGCGCAACACTGCTGCCGGGGCTTATCGACACGCACGTCCACCTCACCGTTGGACACTCGCCCTGGGATTACCGGACCTACCTGGCATCCTCGCTTGAGCAACAGCTCATCTATGCCATCGAGAATGGCCGCCGGTCGCTGGAAGCCGGCATCACCACCATGCGCGATTGCGGCGGGCGAAAAGAGGTCCTGCTCCCGCTGCGAGATGAGATACGGGCAGGGACGGTGCGCGGACCCAGACTGCTGGTTGCCGGGCCGCCGGTGACGACAACAGCCGGTCACATGTGGTATTTCGGGCTGGAAGCGGACACCGAAGACGAACTGCGCCGCTCAGTCCGGCAGTTGATCAAAGATGGTGTCGACTACATCAAAATCGCGGCCAGCGGAGGCGGGATGACGCCGAACAGCAACCCGCGTGATCCGCAGTACACCGCCGGAGAACTCCGTATCATCAACCAGGAAGCCGCCCGGCTGGGGAAGATGATGACTGCCCACTGCCTGGCGACCGAGTCGGTCAGGAGAGGAGCCGAAGCCGGGCTGCCGATGATCGAGCATGCAGCATTCTTTCGCGACAGCGCCGGCGCCGGGACCGTTGACTTCATCGCTGAGAACGGGTTCGACTACCAGCCAGAAATTACGGAAGAGATCGTCCGCAACGACATCCCGGTCAGCCAGGCCATCATCGGTTGGCACCGTAGCCTGCATCATTCCCCGGAACGATTCGAGCCGGACCAGCGAGCCATGCTCGAGTCCGAGTTGGAGGACCGACGGGCGCACCTGCACGACATGCGGCAGCGTGGCGTTCGGTTTCTGGCAGGTAGCGATGGGATGGGCGACATTCCACGGGAATATTTCGCGACACTGGAACTCTCTGCCCGCGATATCGGCCTCTCAGCGATGGAAACGATCGTACATGCGACTTCATTACCGGCTCAAATAATGGGTATTGGCGAAGAGACGGGTACAATCTCTCCGGGGATGTCAGCTGATCTGCTGGCAATTGACGGCAATCCGCTGGAGAACATAGCCCACTTACGCCGGACGAGAATGGTTATGTTCAGTGGAGAAATAATCGTACACAGGAGAGGAACTCGATAGATGTCCCGCACCAACTATGAACGACAGAAGATCGGAATCGAAATACGCCGGCTGCGCCAGGAACAGGATATGACCCTGGACGATCTGGCGACCGCCAGCCATATCTCCGCGTCACACCTGAGCCGGATCGAGCGCGGCCAGACGCTGCCCAGCTTCACCGTGCTGGCCAATATTGCCAGCACTCTCGGCGTCAGCCTCGATGTCTTCGTCCAGCTTGAGGAAGAAGTCACCGGGCTGGACGAAGAGCTCACAACACAGCTCTCATCGCTCGGGTTGTCCGAACAGGCGATCACGGAAATACTCGGCCTGTCGGTTGACACCCGGCGACAACTCAACGGGCTGATCGCAAAGATGAACGGCTAACAGGCTCGTCAGGCTGTAGACCGTGAATACCAGAAAGAAGAGAGGCCGTTGGCAATAACCGATGTCAGCCGCACACTGATCCTCTTCTTCCTGGCTGGCCTGGCTGAGATAGGCGGTGGCTGGCTGATCTGGCAGTGGCTAAGGGTGGAACGGCCCTGGCCGCTAGGCGCGCTCGGCGCGCTGGTGCTCATCCTCTACGGTGTCATCGTCACATTTCAGTCTGAGTCAAACTTCGGTCGGGTCTACGCCGCCTACGGCGGGATATTCATCATCCTGGCGCTCTTCTGGGGTTGGCTCATCAATGACTGGAAGCCGGATCGCTGGGATTTCACCGGCGCGGTCCTCTGCCTGGGCGGGGTGCTGGTGATCATGTTCGGCCCACGCGGGAGTTGAAACACGGAGGAGATATGCAGCAGGCATTCTCAATGATCCCGCTGCCAGCCGAGCGCAGCCAGACCAAACCACGCCGCAGCGGCCTGACGATGATGATGGACTGGGGCATCCCGATCGGCAAGCAACAGGAC
The DNA here is from genome assembly GCA_964577155.1 of uncultured Thermomicrobiales bacterium. Classification (GTDB taxonomy): domain Bacteria; phylum Chloroflexota; class Chloroflexia; order Thermomicrobiales; family CFX8; genus CAZNYB01. Next base: position 15,478 of record CAZNYB010000085.1, read on the forward strand.
CTGCTGGAACTCGTCGCGCCCTGTGTCGACCTCGCCAAGCTGGTCGTCGGCACGGCCCGGCTCTACGATGAGCAGTATCTGGCGCGAAAGATCGAGAACTACCTGACTCACCAGATCGACCCATTCATCGGCGGTCAGTTTCTCGAATACATCATGGCGACGCAGGGATTCGCGGGCGTGCGACAGTTCTGTGAGGAAGCCCGGCGGCTGGGCATTGGCGCTATCGAGGTCTCCGACAACCTTGTGCCGCTCACAGGCAACGAACTTCGCGATATCATCAAGACGGCTATCGACTGCGGATTGCAGGTTCACGGCGAGGTCGGTTCGAAAGCCGACATCAGCCCGGCTGGCCAGCTCGTCCAGCAAGCGACCGACTATTTCGACGCTGGCGCGCAGGTAGTGCTCGTTGAAGCTGCCGAGCTGATGGAAGGCGGCACGCCAAACAGGTTGCTGATCGAGAGTCTCGCCAGTGAACTGGATATTGCCAGGGTGCTCTTCGAGCTGCCCGGACCCTGGATACAAGGCACGACCCTAACCGAGGTGCTCTACCTCAAGAAATTCCTGATCGATCAGTTCGGGCCGGATGTGAATATTGCGAACGTGATGCCAGACGACATTTTCGAGACCGAGGCCATGCGGGTGAATCTCAGTTTCAATGGACCGGGCCGCCACGCCACTTGATTTTCAAACCATTCAGTGCTTATATGGGTACCAGTTGAATGAACCAATCGACAGAACGACTATCATCACGTCAGGACGAATGAAACATGAGACGTAAAATTGCCGTCGTCGCGCTCGCGCTTTCCCTCATGCTCACGTTCGCTGCTTCATCCGTCTCCGCCAACGAAACGGCCACCCCGAGCAGCGACCATAAAAAGACCGAAGGCTGCGGCACCCATTAAAATAAAATCGCGGTGCCAAAGTATTCCGTAGGGGCGAACCTTGTGTTCGCCCTCTTAATTGCGTTGCAAGCATAATCAGGGCGAACACAAGGTTCGCCCCTACGAGTTTGAGATTTTTTGGTGGTAAAACCT
>CAZNYB010000086.1:0-9704 GCA_964577155.1 uncultured Thermomicrobiales bacterium
CTGCAGATCGTGACGGATGAATTCGTAGGGCGGCGAGAGCCGGATGGATGAAAACGCGAATCGCTGGAGTGGCTCGTGTTCGATCAGCCTGAAGGATCCGTTGTAGGGAATTCTGCCGAGCAACCCATTAAGTTGCCACTCCCCTTGCAACCCCTGAGCTGGGTCGTCAAATCGAACATCCTGAACGAGCGGTGACCAGCCAGGCCACTCACCAAGTGCGATTACAACCCGCCAGATTGCCGCTGGCGTCGATTCGATTGCAAGGGATGATGAGACCGTGGGCAAAGAATCTCCTTTGTCGGCACGCGGTAACAACGCCACAGATATCAGCGCGACCCACATCTTACTGATTTCAACGATCAATCTGTCAGGAGTTGAGAACAATCGCGCCTGTATCTCTAGACTCAGCGATAGCCGCTAGAGACCGTGTTACACTCCTTTTTACGAAGGAAATATCAGCTACGCAGACTTCATGGTCATCCGTTCACGGGAACACCGCATGATTCGCTCATCCCAGTCGCAAACGAAGCCACACTCGATTGTTGTCGGTCGCGATCCCGAAAGGCAGCAATTACGTGATCTTTTCGGCCAGACAGCAGCCGGGCAGGGATCGTTTGCGCTCGTGACGGGTGAGGCCGGCATCGGCAAGACTACCCTGATCGAGGAACTTATTCGATATGCAGTCGGCCATGGAGCGCTCGTCCTCAGCGGCCACTGTTACGATCTCACGACAACACCGCCATACGGCCCCTGGATCGAGGTGACTCACTCCCCGGTTCCGGACGAGCTGCCGCAACTACCAGACGAAATCCGTTCGGGGAACGGTCTGGCAGGAGTCGATAGCAAAGACGCTCTCTTCGACATGATGGTTGGATTTTTGCATTCACTGGCGCGCGAGCGTCCACTTATTGTCGTCCTCGAAGACATGCATTGGGCGGATTCGGCCAGTCTGGAGCTATTGCGCTTCTTCGCCCGTCAGCTGGATCAGATTCCGGCGCTACTGCTCGTGACCTGGCGAGATGACGAGATCACCCGGCGTCACGAGCTTTACCAGTTGCTGCCGGTACTCCTGCGGGAAACCCCGGCGGAGCGAATCCAACTCCAGCGCCTGGATGCTGAGGCGATTGCTGCCCTGGTGGCGACCCGGTTTGATCTTGGTAGTTATGACGAGTTAAGACTCGTTAACTATCTGGACCGGCTCGGAGAAGGCAACCCTTTCTTCATCAGCGAATTGCTGCAGACGTTGCAGGACCGCCGGTTGATGCAGAACATAAACGATAGCTGGCTGCTTGGTGAACTGGATGATACCCGGGTGCCACCGGTCGTGCGCCAGGTCATTGAAAGCCGGCTCGACCGGCTACAGCCGGAGACGCTGCAGGTGCTGCAGCTGGCAGCCGTGATCGGTCAGGATGTCCCGGTCAACCTCTGGGCACAGCTCGCCGATCTGCCAGACACTGCCTTTGATAGCGCCATTGCCGAAGCGCTCGACGCGCATCTCCTTGCGCCAGCGCACGGCAGTGAGTCATTCAGCTTCAGCCATGCCCTGGTCCGAGAGGCGCTCTACGATCAGGTGATGCCAACCAGACGCCGTGGGTATCACCGCCGGATCGGCGAGTCGTTGGCCGGGCAGCCGCGTCCGACGCCCGATACCGTCGCTCATCACTTCCAGCAGGCTGGCGATCCACGGGCTTGTGAGTGGCACATCCGGGCCGGTTACCGGGCTGAACGGGGGTATGCCTGGGCAATGGCTGCCCGCTCCTACGAGGCGGCACTCCCGTACCTGGAAGCTGATGACTCGCGTCGGAGTGAACGCGGTTGGTTGCTGCATCATATTGGCCAGCTCTTGAGCTACTCCCGGACTACTCAGGCAGCGGCTTATCTTGAAGATGCGCTGCAGATTGCGATAGACGTTCACGACCGGGCATTGGAGGCTTTTTCATTAGCAGATCTCGGCATGGCTCACGGGTTCGGCAGGAGGCCCGGGTTTATCCGCCAAGGTATAGAGGAGCTTGAATCAGGCATCACTGCGCTCCTGCAATTGACTGCTGAAGACATACAAGATGGAGTTGGGAAACGCGAATCGTTATTCAGTAGTGATCCTGCCTGGCCACTCAGCGATACAACAATTGATATCGAAGTCACTATGCGCCAGGGGGTGTTGGCTTATCGGCTTGCTCACGTTGGTCGCTATCGTGAAGCAATTCAACTTGGAAGAACATTAGAGTCATGTGAGCGAAACTATCTTGATTATCCTAGTCGGGCAAACGGTATTCACCGTTCACCATACTATGGACTGGCTGATTCCTATGCTGCGTACGGTCAGGTGAAAGAAGCACGCCAAGCGTACGCTCGTGCTCGTGAACTAGCAATTAGCAGCGGCAACGATGTTGTCGGAGTGAGTGTAAGTATCAACGAATTTCGGAAGCTGATTGTCCCGTTCGATGGTGGAAATGCGAAGGTTCGAAAACGAGCTCTTGACCGGCTAGTCGATCTTTTAGATCGGTCAACTGGGATTTTGAAGGCTGGAGATTTTGGTCAATCAATGTACCGGGAGATTCGATTTCCAGAAGAGGTGTATCGACGTTACCTCGATGGGGATTGGGAATCTGCTCGCCCTCTGGCTGCTACTCAGGTGGCCGAATATCCTGGGCAGCGTGGCCAGCGTTCAATCTACTTTCAAGCGCTGCTCGCCCGCCAACAGGGAGACGTCGAACTGGCCTGGGAGTGTATCTATGACGTCCTCCCGCAGGGACCGGAGACGATACCCGGCGACTGTGAAATGTTCATCGCTACCGGCGCACAGCGCATCGCCGCCGAACTGGCGCTCGACGCTGGCGATATCGACCTGGCCCGGAGTTGGATTCGCGCTCACGAACGTTGGATCGAGTGGTCAGGCTCGGTGCTTGGCCGCTCCGAGGGCGCGCTGCTCCGGGCGCGGCTACACCGGGAGACCGGCGAGACCTCGCATGCCAGGCGACATGGCGGACGGGCAGTGTCACTGGCATCCGATCCCCGTCAACCACTGGCACTCATCGCTGCACAGCGCTTCCTGGGGCGGCTGGCAATCGATGGTAGCCGTTTCGAACGTGCCGAGGGGTTCCTGCAGCAGTCACTGGATCTTGCGATGGCTTGCGAGATTCCCCACGAACGGGCTGGAACGTTGCTAGCCTTTGCCGAGTTGCATGCCGAACAAGGTCGCCAGGCTGAAGCCCGGTCAGTGCTGATGGAGGTTCGGGAGATCTGTGAGGCAATGGGCGCGACCCTGCTGCTCTCCCAGGTTCGTGCGCTGGAGAAGGTGCTGGATGCTAATCAGCTGCTGGTGAGATACCCGGGCGGGCTCTCACCTCGTGAAGCCGAAGTACTCGTTCTGGTAGCCCAGGGCTTGACCAACGCCGAAGTTGGCAATCAGCTCTTCATCAGCCCACGTACCGTCGGCCATCACTTGCAGTCGATCTACGGCAAACTGGGTGTCAGTTCCCGGGCCGCCGCCAGTAGCTTCGCCGTTGAGCATGGCTTGTCTGCTTTTGTTGCAGACGGATGACCGGTCATCGGGGAATCCTTGATTAGGTAGATCGACCGATGCGCCACAACTTACTGATTACTATGCTGTCTTCATCGACTTGACGTGCTCGAACGAAAGCGTGGATCGGAATGGTGACCGAACTCCAGGCTGCGATCTGCCAGCTCGGCGATCCTGTCTGTACAGATCCCGGGACAACTGGCAGTAAGACCGCGCATATCAGCTTCCTGGCAGCCAGCTTCGCGGTGCCGTCCGGGTTCTGTGTTACCGGACCGGTCTGTGAGGACCAGGTTTCCGATGCTTACTGGAAACTGGCTGGTGCGACCGGTGATCCTGAACCGGTTGTCGCTGTCCGATCCTCAGCTCTGGAGGAAGATGGCACCGTGGCTTCGTTTGCTGGACAGCACGAGACGGTGCTCAACGTCAGCGGTGTCGACGCAGTGTTGGAAGCCATCGCCCTCTGCAGGGCTTCAGCGATATCCGACCGAGCACAAGAGTACCGGAAACGAAATGGATTCCAGTCATTCGTGACTGCGATGCCGGTGCTGGTACAGCAATTCATCGTTGCCGATGCTTCCGCCGTCGCTTTTAGCGTCAATCCAGTGAATGGTGATTCAGAGATCCTGATCAATGCTAGCCCTGGCATCGGCGAAGCCGTTGTCAGTGGTGCGGTCACGCCAGACACCTACATCGTCAGGCGACCTGATCTGAAGATTGACGCCAGCGAAATCTCGGATAAGCGACGGATGACGGTGGCTGTGCCAGGTGGCACTGAGGTGGTCGACATTCCCCATTTTCTGCGCCGCCAACCGGCGCTGAACGACGAACAGATCCTGGAACTAGCCCGGCTGGTAGTCACCCTCGAAGAGCGGATGGGCTGGCCAGTCGATATTGAAGCGGCCTGGTCCGGCGGTGATCTCTACCTGTTGCAGTGCCGGCCGGTGACGACGAATGGAGCGAAACACTGATGATCGCAGAGACATCTGACCGCACCGACCAGGGAACACCAATTCCGCTGCCGGACGATTTTCCAGTCGTCTGGGAACAGCCCGGTGACGAATTGAAACACTGGCGCAGGAGCCGATGGCAACATCCAAGCCAGCCAATCGGGTTGTATGTAACTAACGTTATCTTCGGCGGCTTCAATCAGTTCCTGGTGAACAACGGTTTCCGGCTTCGCTTCGAGAATCGCCAGTTCAACACCTACGGGTATTTCCGGGTCTACCTCGATGAATCGATGCCTGAGCTGTCTGCGACCCAGATCCGAAACGTCTATGACGGCCAGATGGAGCGCTGGCGAGGCGAGATCCTGCCGGAGTTCGAGCAGATCGTCGCTGAGCTGGACGCCATCGATCTCTCGGAACTTGACCTGTCCGAACTCATCTCCCAACTCGACGATGACCGGCCGATCTTTCAGCAGGCGGCCCTACTCCACTTCCAGGCCATGATTCCGATCGAACTGGCGATGCATGAATATCTGGTGCTCTACCGCGACCTCTTTAGTGACGCCGCTCCGACTGATCCCTTCCGGCTTCTTCAGGGTCAAGAAGTCGCCACCGTGGCGACCGGCGACCTGCTTTGGGCGTACAGCCGCCGTGCGTTGGACTCCGAAGAACTGACCCGGATCGTCACCGACAACCAACCTGCTGACGCCGTTGTGAAACTGCAACAGTCCGATACAGGACGCGAGTTCATCGCCGATCTGGAGCGTGACCTCAACGAACTACCCTATCCCTGGTTGCGCGATCCGGTAACCGCCCTCGGCCACATCAGGAATTACGTCATCCAGCCGGATCGCGACTTCGCCGCCGAACGCAAGGCCCAGGCTGGCGATCGCGATCGCCAGCTGGCCGAAGTCCGGGCGCGGCTGCGCGGCTACCCGAAACCGGTCCGTGACGAGTTTGAGTATCTACTGGGAATGGCCTGCGACTTCACCATCATCTCCGAGGAGCATCAGGCGAAGCTCGACCTGCCATGGCTGATTCGGATAAACACGTTGATCGCTGAGGTCGGACGGCGCTTCGCGGACGCCGATGTGCTGGACGATCCCGAGGACATCTCCTACCTCTATATTGAAGAGATACGCGACCAACCGGCCATCCTTCAAGACCCCGATCTCCGCGACCGTATCGCCGAGCGCAAGGCACGCTGCGAACACTTTGCCGGTATCAATCCGCCCCATGAGCTTGGTGTCCGCCCGGCGACGAAAATCGATGACCCGGTCTACGGAATCGTCGTCGAGGATTTTGGCGAGCCGCCCGCACCGCCAGCGAAAGAAGGTGAACTCACCGGAAACCCTGCTTCAGCTGGAACGGTTCAAGGCATCGCCCGTATCATCATCACAATGGATGACGCCGACCGGCTGGAACCAGGCGACATCCTCGTCACCCGATTGACGACGCCGGACTGGACACCGCTCTTTGCCGTTGCCTCAGCGGTCGTCACCGACTACGGCGGCGCATTGATCCATGCCGCTGTCGTCGCCCGTGAATACGGCATCCCGGCTGTCGTCGGAACCGGCTACGCCACGACAACGCTCCACGACGGCGACCTTATCGAAGTCGACGGCGCTGCCGGCACGGTGAAGGTGCTGGACGGGTAATCGATGTTCGTGGTGAGTGGAAGTGCGAGGTGAGCATCGTGGAAACGACCAACCTTGGAAAAATCATCCTGCTCAACGGTGTCCCGCGAGCAGGAAAGACGAGCATCCTTGAGGTGATTCAGGCGACATTTGACGGTCCCTGGTGCAATCTCGGCGCGGATACATTCGTTCAGCAGGTCATACCCCGCAATTACTTACCCGGTGGGAAGCATGAAGATGTTGGCTTCCGCATGGAGGAGATCCCCGGCTCGGATCCCCCGCTGCGCCGTATATCGTTTGGTCCCGCCGTCCAGACGGTGCTTCCGGCGATGAACGAAACGATCGCCGTTCACAGCCGGCTTGGCCTCAATGTTGTTGCCGACACGGCTTTCATGACCGCGGATCTAATGAAGGATTGCGTTCAACGGCTAGCTGGGTTGCCAGTGCTCTATGTCGGCGTGCACTGTCCCGCTGATGTCATTCTCGAGCGGCGAAATGTAAATCCAGAAAACCGTCATGCGACCGGCGATGCCGGAGAAGCTGCCGCGCGTTGGTGGGAGCAAGAGATCACTCGATATCATGGTCGCTACGATCTCGAAGTCGATACTTCCCAACTCAGCCCCGAAGCGTGTGCAGAAAAGATTCGTAACCACCTGTCAGAATCACGGCTCCCCGACGCGTTTGACTATCTGTTGACGCATTACAACGTTTCTGCCTGAGAATCCACCTCATTCCGAGCGTACCGGAGTAAAGCATGAATCCCTCATGAGCGAGGTCGGGCTCGCCGGTCGTCGTTTGTAAACAATGCCCCGGTCGATACAGCAGTCGGAGGGTACTTGGCTTCGCTTCACCCGGAATGACACGGCAGGATATTTCTATCCCAACAAGAGCTTTCAACGAATCTGTAAGAATTTCGACCTTCGATGGTCTTAACTCCAGAGAATAGTCGTGATTGAGCCTGTAAAGCGGACTACATTCCTACTGTTCCCTGGAACCCGGACAACCGGTCCGGTCGTCTATAGAGTAGGAACCACAGCGATACATGGCAAGGCTTCAGAAAGGAGCCGGATCAGTGGCAACTACAACAACGACTCAGATGACGGTCAAATCACTAACCGAAGCCGGATTCTCCGCTGATCAGATTGATCGGCTGAAAAAACTCCGCGAGAAGCGATTCTGCGAATTCACCGAAACCCACCAACAGTATGAACGGCTGGCATTCCTGAAGTGGCGATACGAGAATGGCGACATCGAGCGCGGATAGGATGACTGGTTGACCAACCAAATAGCTGACGACTAGCAGCCCGGGTGAACACACAGATCGCCCGGGCTTTTTCGTGTCTGGGCTGTTTATTCCAGTCGCAAACTCAGGTTGAGCGCCGTTGCTGAATGGGTGATTGCGCCGGACGAGAGGAAGTCGACGCCGGTTTCGACGATAGCACGGGCGGTGGTAGCAGTGATGTCGCCGGAGGCTTCAAGTTTCACCCGTCCAGCAGCCAGCTCGACCGCCTGCCGCATCTCTTCTGGGGTCATGTTGTCGAGCAGCACCATGTCTGCTCCATGGTTGATGGCCTCTTCGAGTTGCTCCAGCGATTCGATTTCGATCTCGACCGGCGTGAATGGTCCGGCGGCAGCCCGAGCACGCGTCAGAGCGGCGGCAATTCCTCCAGCCGCCAGAATGTGGTTCTCCTTGATCAGGATGCCGTCGAAGAGATTGAAGCGGTGGTTGGTTCCACCACCGCAGCGGACGGCGTAGCGTTGCAAAGCTCGCAGGCCGGGAACCGTCTTGCGGGTGTCGAGTAGCCGGGCGTTGGTGTGGGCAATCTGATCGACGATCTCACGGGTAGTTGTCGCGACGCCGGAGAGCTGCTGGAGGAAGTTCAGCGCTACCCGCTCGCCGCTCAGAATCGTGTGTGCCGTCCCTTCAACGGTCGCAGTGACATCGCCCGGCTGCACGCGCGTGCCGTCCGCTATCTGTGAATGAAAGCAGACGCCGTTGCCTGCTTCGGCGAAGACGGCTGTAGCAACCGGCAGCCCGGCAACCACTCCAGATGAACGGGCGATGATGTATCCGGTTGCCCTGGCGTCAGCTGGAACCGTTGCTTGTGTTGTCAGGTCGCCATAGCCGATGTCTTCGCTCAGCGCCTGCCGGACGCAGTCAAAAATAACGCCGTCCGGCGGTAGGATGTTGACCTGTCCCATCAGCTGACGGCGAGCATGCGCTCGACAGATAGCCGGGCGCGAGCCGCAACCTCAGGATCAACTTCAACCCGGTGGTTCATCGTCTGCAGCGACCAGAGGATCTTCTCCAGCGTGATCTTCTTCATGTGCGGGCAGAGATTGCAAGGCTGGACGAAGTTGATCTCTGGGAATTCGACCGAGACGTTGGAGGCCATCGAGCACTCGGTGACCAGGACGACTTTCGCTGGACGGTTCTCATCAACGTAGTTGATCATGCCGGATGTCGAACCGACGAAATCCGCTTCGGCCAGCACGTCTGGCGGGCACTCCGGGTGGGCAACGATCTGCAGGCCGTCGAACGCTTCGCGATATTCCCGTAGCTCCTGGCCGGTAAAACGCTCGTGGACCATGCAGTGACCCTTCCAGAGAATTACCTCGACGTTCGTCTGGGAAGCCACGTAGTTGCCAAGATACTCATCCGGCAGGAAGATCACCCGGTCGCTGCCCAACGACTCGACGATCTTGACCGCGTTTGCCGAAGTGCAGCAGATGTCGCACTCCGCCTTCACTTCGGCTGACGTGTTGACGTAGGTGACGACTGGCACGCCGGGATAACGCTCCCGCAGTAGCCGGATGTCGGCCGGGGTGATCGACTCCGCCAGCGAGCAGCCAGCGTCGAGATCCGGAATCAGGACGGTTTTTTCCGGATTGATAATCTTCGCCGTCTCGGCCATGAAATGGACGCCAGCCAGAACGATGACATCGGCATCGGTCTCCTCGGCCATCTTCGCCAGCGCCAGTGAATCGCCGGTCAGATCGGAGACACCGTGGAAGATCTCCGGTGTCATGTAGTTGTGGCCGAGGATGATCGCGTTGCGTTCCTTCTTCAGGATATTGATCGCCTCAACATACGGTGCGTGAATGTCCCACTCGACTTCGGTCAGCACATGGCTCACCTGCTCGTACATCTTCAGTGTTTGACTGCTCGGTGTTGGGAGATTGATGGTCATGTTCTGCCCCTTATGCTCATAATGAGTATAACCCTGCTTCCACTTATAGTACATCTGAGCATAAGGAGAGTCAAGGGCGTGAAGAGAGGGAATAGGGGTTAGGGACTAGAGAAGGGCCAGGGGCTATAAGGTGGAAAGACGATTGATTTTTCCTCTATGATGGGCAGGCAGCAAACGCAAAAGTAGTTTGGAGCAGGTCATGGTTAATCTCAAACAGCTGGCTGATTTCATTCGGGCGAGAAATAACGTTGATAACCACATCGCGGCATTAATAGATCGACCGGCGCTCATCGGACACATTGGCGAAGTCATCGCTGCTGAAGTGTTCGACATTCAACTCCATGAGTCGGCGACGACAAAGGGGACGGATGGATATTTCATCTCGGGTTCGCTTGCTGGACGGTCAGCAAAC
>CAZNYB010000086.1:9804-16496 GCA_964577155.1 uncultured Thermomicrobiales bacterium
ATCTGATCCTCGCCCATCATCCAGCGCAGGGTGTTCTTGAGTTTTGTCTGCTGGATGAAGATGTCGTGCTCCGGGTATACCGTGTCAGCGTGCTGCGGACTCTTGAAGTAGAAGGACAACCATTCCTGGATGCCCGACATGCCCGCGCGGTTGGCGAGATCAAGGAATAGCGCGAGGTCGAGAACGAGCGGCGCGGCGAGAATCGAATCGCGGCAGAGGAAGTCGACCTTTATTTGCATCGGGTATTCGAGCCAGCCGAAGAGATCGATGTTGTCCCACCCCTCTTTGTTGTCGCCACGAGGCGGGTAGTAGTTGATCCGCACCTTGTGATAGACGTCGCCATAGAGTTCAGGGTACAGCTCGGGCTGAAGGATATACTCGAGGACACCGAGCTTCGAATCCTCCTTGGTTTTGAAGCTCTCCGGATCGTCGAGCACCTCGCCGTCGCGGTTGCCGAGGATGTTCGTCGAGTACCAGCCACTGAGACCGAGCATGCGCGCTTTCAGCATCGGCGCGAGCACCGTTTTGATCAGGGTCTGGCCAGTCTTGAAATCTTTTCCGCAGATCGGAACGCCCTGGTCATTGGCGAGATCAACTAGCGCCGGGATGTCGGCCGTCAGGTTGGGAGCGCCATTGGCGAAAGGAACCCCTTCCTTCAGTGCGGCATAGGCATAAAGCATCGAAGGCGCAATGGTTTCATCGCCGTCGCCGAGCGCTGCTTCGAAACTCTCGAGGTCGCGGTGATCTGGTCCCTCTGCCATGAAGATTTCGGTCGAGGCGCACCAGACCATGACCAGGCGGTCGCACTCGTTTGCGGACTTAAAGTCGCGGATGTCCGCGCGGAGCTGCTCAACCATGTCCATCTTCGAGCCGCTTTTGACGTTTGGTCCGTTGAGGCGCTTGACGTAGTGCTGATCGAATGCGGCTGGCATCGGATTGATCGATTTGAGGAAGTCGGCGATAGGTTCGATGTGCTCGTGGCGGTCGAGAGCGCCGCACTTTATCGCAGCTTCGTAGGCGTTGTCCGGGAAAGGATCCCAGGCGCCGAAGACGATGTCGTCAAGGTTTGCGAGCGGGACAAACTCGCGGATGAGCGGCGAGCTGTTATCCGTTCGCTTGCCAAGGCGGATGCTACCCATCTGGGTAAGCGACCCAATGGGCTGGCCGCTGCCGCGGCGGGCATGCTCGACGCCGATGATGAACGTTGAGGCAACGGCCCCGAGGCCGACGAGAAGGATGCCGAGCCGACCTTCTGCTGGCTGGATCGGCTCTGGTTTGGTTTCGACGAAATCTTTTGCTTCCAAAATCACACCTCTCTGACGGGCGAGGGAAATGAGTGGCTGTTGCCACTGTGCGGGCACCCGCCCGGTTCTCGCCCAATGCTGTATCGTGCTTTGTCGCTTGCCGAGCAAGGCGGCAAGCGCGCTCTGACCACCAAAACGCTGAATTATTCGCTCGGCAGCGTTCGCTCCATCTTTCATGACAACTATAATAACGAAAATTTCGTTAAGTTACCAGTCCTGGTTAATGAGTTTGGGCGAACCAGACAGCTGAGCCGTTCTTAAATGGTGTAGTCGACAGTCCATCTGTAGTTGAGAGGCGGCGGGCGGAGTTATTTGTGCTCCGATTTCCTGAACTCTTCCGACAACCTGGCAAGGGTGTCCAGAACCGGGAGCACTTCCTCTGCTCCAGCCGTCGGCAGGTTGAAGACGCAACGGACGATGCCGGCACCGGCCAGTTCCCTGACTCGTTCCACGGAGTGATCGACGGCGAAGGCGGTGACCGGTAATGGGTTCCGCCCCGCTTCCGTAGCCAGGCGTTGGAGTTCGGCGGCGCGATCCGGAAGTTCAGCGTGATCGTTCGGCAACCAGCCATCGCCGTAGTCGAGAACGCGCTGGAGGACGGTTGGCCCTTCGCCGCCGACGAGAACTGGCGGGTGAGGAATCTGTGCCGGCTTCGGCCACATCCAGATCGGGTCGAAGTCGATGAATTCACCGTGGAATTCGGCTTCGTCGGTCGTCCAGATCCGCTTCATTGCCAGCGCCTGCTCGCCCATGATTCTCCAGCGGTCAGGTGGTCGCACTCCGTGGTTCCGCATCTCCTCGAGATTCCAGCCGGCTCCGATGCCGAGCTCCACCCTGCCGCCGGAGAGGAAATCGAGCGTTGAGACCTCCTTGGCAAGCTGAATAGTGTCCCGCTGTGGAGAGAGGACGATGCCGGTGCCAAGCCTGATTCGCCTGGTAACGCTAGCAACGACGGCCAGACTGAGGAATGGATCGAGGAAGTGGGTCATGAAGCGCGGTAAACCCTCGCCGCCTGGCCATTGTGACTGAACGGACACCGGTATATGGCTGTGTTCGGAGACGAAGAAGGACTCAAAGCCTCGATCTTCAACTTCTGGGCCGAGTTGCCGCAAATCCATCGTGTAGTCCGTCGGTCGCAGGTGAACGCCGAATTTCAAGCGCAATATCCCTCCAGATGATTCCTGTTACCAGTAGATACTTTCATGAAGATTGGTTTGGTGAACTCGATATCCTGGGTGCCTGGCAACGAAATAATTTCGCAGGTGCGACGATCAGGTGAATTTCACGCATCGTACCGGAGGTAAGCCAAATGCCAGCAGTCTCCAGTTTACGCCGAAATCCTCAGATATATAGACACTACCTTGATCGGTCCCGAAGGCGACGAATGAACCGGACGCCGCCAGGCAGAAGGTGTCGATATTGCTCGGAGTCCACTCCAGTAGACCATTCCGGCAACGTTCAAAATGATCAAACTCATTCAAATCAGCTCGATAGACAGCTCCCTGATGGCTTGAGGATCCCGTGGACGCGGTAATGTAGATCAGGTTGCCGGAGAGAGCTACTGCACGACAGTAGAGACCATGCAATCCTTCAGTGAGAAAGTCCCATGAATCTCCCGCGTTCCGGCTTATGCCCAGTCCCCAACCGCACGCAGCCATGATGAACTCCGGCTCTCCCGGGTGGACTACTACTTCATGGACGTCGGAGCGTACCTGGATCGTTGGATGCCAGGTAGTTCCGCTGTCGAGTGAACGAAGAATACCGCCAACATGAACGTTGACATAGAGAATGCCAGTATTTGAGGTCGCGATCGATCGTGTTTCCGGCGGTCCGCCCCATGGAGTAAACCAGCTCTCGCGTCCTTCAGCTTGGTCAAAGGCAGCATTCTGGATCAGTTCTCCATTCAGGTGGAAAAAGTGGGCTCCGTAGCTACCAGCCCAGACTCCTGAATCTACTGCTGCCAGGCAACTGATCTCCAGATTTCGACTTTTCGCTACCCGTTCCCAGTCCTTTAGATTGTGAGACCGTTGAATCTCTCGACGATTGAGTACTACCCACCAAGTCCTGCCGTCAAATGCCAGTGCGGTGATGCTGTGACCTTTGTGAACCGTTTCAGAAGTGCGGTCATGAACGAAGAGTCTATCAGCGGTCCCGACCAGCAGAGTGCTATACATGGACGATCCTCTCAGAGCGATCGGTCAGGTAGATAGTGTATCTTCTACTGGAACAAACTGGACCGCATCGGATGAATGTCGTAGTTCGGCCTGGGGAACTAGCTGACTTCCGGCACGACCCGCTTCGCAAGCAACTCGATCGTCTCCCGGTCGTCGCCGTCGATGATCTGGGTGACGAAGTACTGGACACCAGCGTCAGCCAGCGCCTGGTAGTGCTCGATGATCTGGTCGACGCCACCGACAGTCGGGTTGATCCGGTCGCGGATTGCTTTCGGGATTCCTTCAGGGTAGTAGCTGTTGAGCTTCGCCTCAGCCTCGGCTTCCGTCTCGCTGATGATCAGCCAGCCGGTGAACGTAGTCCGTAGCACCTCGTCATACGGCCTTCCAACCTCCTGGCAGTGTTGCTCCAGCGCTTCGAATTTTTGCCGGACCTTGTCAGGTTCCGGCGCGGTGATATTGCAGGCGTCAGCCAGCCGGGCGACCTGCCGCAGCGTAACTCGCTCTCCTCCGCCTGCCAGCATGATCGGCGGTCTCGGTTGCTGTACCGGCGCAGGTTCGATCCGGACATCATCCAGGTCGTAGTACTTTCCATTGAAAGTAAACGGATCCGACCCCCAGGCGCCCTGGACGATTTCCAGGACCTCCTCTAGCGCTTCCTGGCGTTGTGCCGCTGGCTGATAGTCCGCGCCAAACCAGGCGAACTCTTTCGGCAGGTACCCGCAACCGACGCCGAGCATCACCCTCCCCTGGCTCAGGTGATCCAGATCGCTGGTGTGCCTGGCCAGTGAGACCGGATGCCGGTAGAAGACACAGTTGACGACCGAACCAAGCATCACATTCTCGGTGACAGCCGCCAGTCCGCCGAGCCAGACCCAGGGACCGGGGGCTTGACCGGGGTGATCGTAGATGAAGAGACCATCAAATCCGAGCGAGTCGACCAGTTTCCCCGATTCAAAGAGCGCTGTTCGTGGATTGTCTTTGACATCGCGGTCCATCGCCGATCTGCGGCCATTTTCCGCGACAAGCTGCACTCCCCAACGAACACCGTTGTCTGCCTTCGCCACCCATGGATGTCTTGCCATTACTCTCTCCTGTTTGTACTTTCGTCGTCAAATTTGAACTAGGTCACAACCGATCATTGTAGAGGAGAACATCGATCTCTGCTTGCAGCATTGCATCTGGCTGCGTATGATTGGTAGGCCTTGCCAGCTGGCGGTTGGGATATTTTCTTGCCTTGTAGTCCGGTCTGGTATCAAGGCTCCACCTGCAAATGTTACTGGTGGATCTTCTCATTTATGGAGGTGTCCTTCTTGGACGGTAGTACATCGAATACATCCGAACCGGCTGGTCAATCTAGTCGCGTGGTCCGGATGGAACGGGACGTACCGGTTCAGAGAGACTAGCCTCCTGGCCGATCCGCCTCCTTCCTCCGGTCCACTGGAGGAGAGACCGGCAAACAACCGGTTTGAAACAGGAGGTGATTCCAATGGTTCGACCATGGATCCGCAACCGCGATCAGAATCAGACTGCGCGTGTCGTCGTTCGCAGAGTCATTCCCGCACAAGATATTAATGGGCGGCAGCTTGACGCTGAAGAGGCTCAGGCGATACTTGAGCGTGCCCAGGAGGTTGGCGAGGGTCAGCCCGTTGGCCAGCTTCGAGTTCGACGGCGCACGTTGCTTCTTTGATTGCCACAGAAGATATTCGTCGGGGGGCGGCCAGGCTCGGATTGTCTGGTCGCCCTGTCTGCTTGCACACATCACTCAAGACATTCGGGTGGATTGAGGGTGGACCTCAAACCCTGATCGATGGATTGCTGGCTGAGGGCTGCACGGTGATGACGCCAGCCTTCAGCTATATGTATGAGATTCCCCCACCGCCGGGTGCCCGGCCCGCACGCAATGGCATGGACTATGACGACACGAGCTGGTTTCACGGCGACTGCGATCTGGTCTACTCTCCAGATACAGCTGAAATCAGCCCGGATATGGGCCTGACGCCGAAAACGTTGCTAGAAAATCAGGGCAGGGTGCGTGGCAGCCACCCTATAGATTCATTCGCCGCTCTTGGTCCATGCGCCGACGAGCTCATCAGCGGTCAAACGCCGCTAGATGTGTATGCCCCGTTTCGAGAACTGGCCGAGAGAGGTGGATATGTTCTGCTGGCCGGTGTCGAGCTGAACCGCATGACGCTGATCCACTTTGCCGAAGCACGGGCTGGCAGAGAACTATTCATGCACTGGGCGAATGGCGCAGATGGCCAACTGGTTACCTGCCGCTGCGGCGGCTGCTCGGAAGGATTCACGAATCTCAACCCGAATCTCGAACATCTGGCGATTGAGACGACAGTCGGGTCATCGTTGTGGCGGGCATTTCCGGCTCAACAGTTCCTCAACGAAGCCGCAGTGGTGATTGCAGATAACCCTGAAATCACGCATTGCGGTGATGGAGATTGCAGGCGATGCAGAGACGCCGTCGCCGGAGGTCCAATCCTGATCGGTTAATGGCCGCGTACTTTTTCAGGACGCACCCTGATTGCCACTGAATATCCTTCAGCGAAACTTTCCGGAGTTGTCCCGATCCGCTGAATGCCTTCTGTGTACTTCTCGATCATCTCCGGCACCCCGGTTGCAGGCGGAGCATCTGGATCAACGGCTGCCATGCCGCTGAGATGGACGATATTGCCACCGGAGCCATCGCCGTCGAAATGGAGTTCGACATTCGGGTTCGCTTCGATGTTTCGGACTTTTGGTGTATCCGGCTGGCTGTAAATCAGGGCGGTATCGCCATCCCACCAGGACCAGACCGGCACAGAGTACGGCTTCGAAGCCGGGCTTACCGTTGTCAGCCAGACGATCTGCTCGTTTTCGAGCCGCCGCTCAACTCGTTTGCCAAATTCAGTGGACGTATCAATCTGCACGTTAACTCCTGTATGCTGCATTCCATATTCGGACAGGCTCTAACACTCGTTAACACCTGGAAATCTCAATACATTCCGAACCTCAACTGCCAACTAGTCAGCACTGGCTTTTGAAAGCGCTTCCCTGCGCGCTGTCTGGTGCGCACCGCCATTTGGCGCGGCGGCCGGCGATTCCTGCTGGCCACGAACGACCACCGGAGGTGTCGGCTGCTCGTTGACGAGTAGTTGGAAGACATCCGGGCGGGCGTAGTGACCGGCGGCGTCGAAATCGTACTTGCCGCGAGCGATCTCTCCGA
>CAZNYB010000087.1:0-16125 GCA_964577155.1 uncultured Thermomicrobiales bacterium
GCATTCATCCGGCCAAGCAGGTGATCTGGGGTGATAGATTGGCGGAGGCTAACCTGGTTTATATTGTAGATGACGCCACCAAAACCACTAAGAAAGATAGCCAGGACAAGGGTAGTCACCGCAATAATCAGTGGTCCTCCTGCCATGGGAACAATCAGATTCCCGGCGGCGGCAAGAACGACACCAGCAATGATCGATCCACCGAGCCCGATATGTTGAGCGATCCGTGTGGTCACGATGGCTCCACCAAGAAATCCCAGGCTTCCGATCGCAAAAACAATCCCAAGCAACCCGGCTGATACTCCCAGTTCCCGGGTTGCAAACAGAACGAGCACCGCAAATAGCATGCCATTGAAGAAATTCATTGTGCCGGTACAAGCGGCAATCGGTCTCAGGTATGGATTGTCCGTGATGATTCGAATCCCCTCCCAGATGTCCCGGACAATCGACTGGCGTTGCTCGTGAACCTCAGGCGCAGGTTCGTTGGTCTGTATGCTGCGCAGGAATAGAGCCGAGACGAGAAAAGTCGCCGCGTCTACTCCGACTGCTATCGGGGCGCCGAGCAGGTAGATCAATCCTCCCGCGAGTCCCGGTCCAACGACCTGCGAGGAAGCACGGCTGGTCTCCAGCTTGCTGTTGGCTTCGACGAGTTGATTTCTCGATACGAGAGCAGGGAGATAGGATTGATACGAAACTTCGAAAAAGACATTGAGAATACCGACCAGAAATGCGATGACCAGTAATAGCTCCAGCCGCAAGATACCTGCTATCCAGGCAACCGGGACAGCTGCTAGCAACAAGCCTCTGCCCAGGTCAGACCAGAGCAGGATCGGCTTACGCCGGTGACGGTCGACGAATACCCCAGCAAGAAGACCAAATAGTAAGAATGGCGCGGTCTCCGCCGCCAGCAGCAACCCCATCTGCAACGGGCTTGCGTGCAATACCACTGCGGCTGTTACCGGAATAGCGAGAAATGAAATCTGTGTGCCAAACTGCGAAATGGTTTGGGCACCCCAGAGATTCATAAAGTCAGCGTGCTGCCAGAGTCCACTTAGACGATTGAAACTAAACATCAGGTTGTTCATCCCTTCACATCTGTGCGATGACGTGAAATCGAGATCAGTTGTTCGCGCCGAGAAAGGTACATGTAAAGTATCTTGATGTCAAGTATTTTGATAACAAGTGGCTAGACAATGAATTCATTAACTAGAATTGGCTGGAAATGAACGATCACGTAGACCGAACCCTTTCAGAGTGGCAGGAACAACTTCCGGACCTTGATCTTTCCGGTAGGCAGATCGTCTGGCGCATCACCCTGCTCGCCAAACTGCTCGATAAAGCGATCGAGGATGTTATTGCAACCTATGGCATCACCAGCTCGGGCTTCAAACTCATGCTGGCTCTGCGGCGGAGCGCTCCGGAGTTCCGACGATCACCAAAAGATCTATCGCAGTGGGTCCTGCTCACCTCCGGTGCCATGACTGCGTTGATCGACCGGATTGAGGAGGCCGGGTTGGTTGAGCGGTCAAGGGATCCGACAGATCGTCGCGGAGTGCTGGTTGGATTGACCTCGGCCGGTATCGAGCTGATAGACCAGGCACACGCTGCCTATCTCGAAGAAGAGAGTTCCATTCTCGCCGCACTGTCAACCAGAGAGCAGGGTGAGTTGTCGGATTTGCTCAGAAAGCTAGTGCTGGAACTGGAGGATTCCGACTGGTTTCGGCAGCTCTCCAAGCGGGCGTGACAACTCCCACACGGGAGGTTTATAGCGCACACTCTGTCCGACTGTAACTGTGCACCCAAAACCGGTGTTGATGACTGGAGCGGATACTCAATAGAAATAGATCAGTGTGGCTGAAACCTCGCGGTTGCTGCCGACGCTGACGAACTTACCGCTGTGGCTGGGATAGATATAACGTAAGTTGGCGGGACGGTGTAGATCACATCAATGTTTTGATCAAAAACTACGCAGCTATTGCTTCTATTTGCCGTTGTATGACACGCATTGAATCATACTACTGTCACCGACAACCGAAAACGCCTGCACAGATGCAATGTCCGTAATGCTGTGTAGTGTTTCTCAAATCAATGCTCCTGCTGCAAATGCCGCCCGTAATTCGGGTAGCAATTGCCTGGCAACGTAATCATGGTTGCTATTCGGCGCGTCAGTGTCAACATTAAACAGAAACGTCCGCACACCAGCTGCGGCATAACTTCGAACATGTGCGGTTATCGCATCAACGACCTCAGTCTGACTCTGCTCCCAGATGATCACCGGGGCGTCCGGGTTGCTGGCCGGACCATAGTATGCCGATATTGCACGTCGTATTTCCGCCGGATTGCGGCCAAAGTCACGGCAAAGCTCGTCCATCTCGTCACTCAACGCGGCAGTTCGCTCCGGCGTTTGGCCGCTATCCCAGAGATCAGCGTAGCGGGCGATATGACGCATCATGCGTTTGCCGCTCGAACCAACCATCACCGGAATATGCCCGTACACCGGCTTCGGCTCAAACGGAGCGTCGACCAGAGAATAGAACTCGCCTTCGAATGAAGTCCGTTCCTGGGTCTCGAGTAGCCTGTTCATCTCCATCGCCTCGCCAAACATGTCGACCCGATCCCGTGGAGCTGGAAACGGAATGCCATAGGCGTTGTGTTCAGGCTCATTCCAGGCAGCGCCTACTCCGAGAATCAGTCTGCCACCTGAAATATGATCGACCGTCACCGACTGTTTGAAGAGAACAGACGGTAGCCGGTGGGTAATTCCCGATACCAGCGCCCCGATCCGAATCCGTCTGGTCTGTGCTGCCAGGGCTGCTAGCAATGTCCAACCCTCAAGACAATCACCGTCGTCAGTGGGACGTAGCGAGTAGAAATGATCGAACACCCAGGCTGATTCCCAGCCAGTCTCTTCAGCCCATTGCCATTGTGCAGAGATGGTGTCCCAGCTTCGCCAGTGCTGACCGGTGACGATGCCAAAATCGAGTTTCTTGTCTGACGGACGGTACAACGTCATTAACCGAACCTTACTATCTGAATTTGAGCGACGACCTGTATGGGTCATTGTCCCACCGAACTATGCCGTTATCCTACCCTGAGCCGTGGTCTCCTTATAACTAGTTTCTTCGGGAAACGATGCTACTAGACGAAACAGCAACCGGAGTATAGTAGCCTGCAGGAATTGTCGTCATTCAACGGGAGCTGGAGTTGTGCAAGAGTCCATTTTTCAACAGTATCTGAACACCAATCTCAATTCTCTGGATTCATGGCGGAGTCAATGGGAGACAGTCCCCACGGATGAGACATTGCAGCTATCAGATGAACAGATCAATCACGTTCTCGCGGAGCTAACCGAGCGGCTGCAGGACAACTATCCACATCATCATCCCCGGTATGCCGGACAGATGTTGAAACCGCCCCACGAAATCGCAATGCTGGCGTACATGATCACAATGCAGATAAATCCGAACAACCACGCGATCGATAGCAGCGCCGCAACGTCGCAGATGGAGCGGGAAGTTATCGACCAACTGGCTCGAATGGTCGGTTTTACTCCTCCTTATCTCGGTCACTTAACGGCAAGCGGCACGATCGCAAATCTTGAAGCACTCTGGATTGCGAGAGAACTCCACCCTGAGAAGGCAATCGTCTTTAGCGATCAAGCGCACTACACGCACGAGCGAGCCTGCCAGATTCTGCGAGCTTCATACCGTTCGGTCAGCACCGATTCTGCGGGCAGAATAGATCTCGACGAGTTGCGTTTGATGATCGAAAGCGGAGAAGTAGGGACTGTAGTTGCCACCACCGGCACTACCGGCATGGGTGCGATCGATCATGTACAGGATATCCTCGACATCACACAACCCGCTGGCGTTCGGTTGCACATTGACGCTGCCTATGGCGGCTTCTACAAGTTACTGGCGGACCGGTTGAATCCACTGGTTGACGCCAGTGCATTTAGAGCAATCTCTCAGGCGGACAGTATCGTCATCGATCCACACAAGCACGGACTTCAACCATATGGCTGTGGAGCCGTCATCTTCAGTGATCCCGACATCGGACGGATTTATCAACACGACTCCCCGTACACCTATTTCACGTCTGACGAGCTACATCTTGGCGAGATCAGCCTGGAGTGTTCACGGTCTGGAGCGGCGGCAGCTGCTTTCTGGGCTACGCTTCAGTGCTTCCCACTCGAACCGGAACAGGGAATGGGATTAGTCCTCGAACGGTGCCGGCAGGCAGCACAACTCTGGGCAGAAAAGATCAACATTTCAGACCGGCTCAGACTGATCTGCGAACCGGATCTGGATATTATCTGTTTCTATGCTGTGCCTGATCCGGCCCAGCAGCCAAAAGCCAGCGAAATCACTGCGCTGACTGACTACCTGTTTGAAGCTGCTGAGACGGACGAACGGCCTGTCTATCTCGCGAAGTTCACCGTCAACAATACGCAATTGAAGGAAACCCATCCGGATATCATCTGGGATAAACCGACGATTGATGTTATCCGCAGCGTCTTGATGAAGCCAGAGCATGTTGACTGGATTGATGAGTTCCACGGCTCCATCGAACGCCAGCTGGCGAAACGTTAGCCGATTGCACCGCATTTGAGTCGATCACGCAGTTCGGGAATTGCTTCTTCAGCTATGTCATTCAAGACAGCATTCGGTGTCCCGGTTGGGATGACCATCAGAAACGTTCGGACGCCAACTGCGGCATAACACTGAATATGACTGATGAAGGCATCAACGCTTGAGCTTGCTGGAATCTCTGACTGCAGGGCAAGCCGGATTTCAGACGGGTCGCGGCCAATCTCCCGGCAAATCTTGATGAGACGCTGATGATCCGCGGCGTATTCTTCCGGCGTGCCACCACCATCCCAAAGATCGGCGTACCTGGCTATGTGCTGCATCATACGTCGACCCCGCGAGCCGATCAAGATCGGAACGTGTTGAAAGACGGGTTTTGGTTCAAATGGAGCGTCGTCCAGGGTATAAAAGGTTCCTTGATAGCTGGCACGTTCCTGAGTTTCGAGCTGGCGATACATTTCCATGGCTTCGCCGAACATATCTACCCGCTCACCGGGCGGGGGAAATGGGATGCCGTATGCCTCATGCTCCCGGCTATTCCAGGCTGCTCCGACACCGAAAATACAACGGCCTCCTGATATCTGGTCAACGGTAACAACCTGTTTGAACAGGACCGATGGATAGCGGTGGGTTATGCCGGTCACCATGAGTCCAATTTGCACCTTTGAGGTGACTGCCGCCAGACCGCCGAGGAGTGTCCAGCCATCCATACAGATCCCGATTTCGTGATCTTTCCTGAGGCTCAGGAAGTGATCGAACGCCCATGCGGAATCCCATCCTGTCTCATCCGCCCACTGGAACTGTTCCACCAACTCATTCCAGCTTCGGTAATGCTGCCCGGCGACAATACCGAAGCTAAACTCGTTGTCTGGCGGATTCTGTCCAAACGTTGGTCCTGCCATACGCTCACTTTCCTAATGTTCCAATATGTTCCAACCGAAAGCATCAACCTCAAACGCTACCATCATCGTCAATGTCGATGATGTATGAAATTCATGAAATGCTCGTCAGGCGGATTGCTTCTCAACCACAGCTGTGAGAGGTTCCACTGCACCTGGCTCCGAGTCGCTGTCACCGGAATGTGCTTCAACCACTGAGGCGACCGGCGGGAGGAGTCGCTCATTATTGCGTAGCTGGAATGCCCCAATCGCCGCAAGCACCATCGCAACCATCATAATCGGCCACAGGAACAGCGGGCTGGCGGTGTCCAGCGCCGCGCCGGCTGTGAACGCTGCGATGGCAAACGAACCACCCCAGGTAAAACTGAGCAAGGCAAAGTATCGCCCGCGCAAGTGCTCGGGGGCGAGACGCACTGCCAGAACAGATGAGATTGGCATAAACAAGAGCTCCCCGAGGGTAAACGCGAAGAAGACCAGCATAGCCGTAGGCGGAATTCCGACGGTCAGGATCAAAAACCCGAATGCCGCAGCCCAGAATATTGCACCCAGAGCCATCAGTTTTCCGGTGTTCCCTCGATCCACCCGGGCAGCTACGGGGACCTGGAAAAAGAGGACGAAAATGGTGTTCATCATAAATAGCGCACCAATGAAACCCTCGCTGATTCCAGCCTGATCACGCAGGAATGCCGGGACGCTCATCGTGACCTGGGTAAACCCGAGAACGAGAATAAACAGGAGCAGCATGGCGTAGACAAACAGGCGATCAGCGAACACTTCTTTCCAGGAACCAACAAGTTGCTCACCGGTGGCAGATTGATGTTGTGGTTTGTGGTTCGGAACCATGAACCAGATCAGAAACGTCGCCATAGCCGATATGATGGCTCCAGCCATGAACATCATTCTGTACTCGGTCAGCCCGCCTCCAGCGACCATAAGTCCGCCGATGAAACCGCCGACGCCAATCCCCAGCGCCATTGAGACACGGATGATCGACATCGAGGTGATCACTTTATCTTTTTGTGCTACCGAGGTCGTTACCGTGTCAATTGCCGGCCAGTAAGACTGACTCGCGACGTGGAGTAGTAGCGCAGCGCCGAGAAACGCCCAGGCAGAATTTGACCAGGCATACAAAAAGGTCGCCAGTGAGATGAGGAGAACGGACAAAATAAGTATTGGGCGTCCGCCGCGCCTGTCTATCTGACCGGCGGTCAGAAACACCAGCACGATTCCAATCAAGCTCGCAATGGCAATACCCGACCCAACGGTTTTTCCGGTAAGACCAACAATCTGGGTGAAAAAGATGACGACGAACGGCGTGACCATTCCTCTGCCAGTCCAAAGCACAAATATGGCAGCGACCAACGCCCAGATTTCTTTTGGATACCCGGTGAATCGCGCCTGGATGTTTGCCAGCCGTGACTTGTTTACTGTCTGCGAGTTCAATTTGCTGGCCGATCCGTGTGTTGACACGATCACATCCCGTATTGGCGGTGAAGTAATCGTCACTTCTTCCGTATGTCATCCGGGCAGAAGAGCCTTGACCTATATCTTCGCGAAAAGGCACAGACAAAAGCTATGGGGATAATTTCGTAATTTATTTTCCGGTACCCGGGCACAGCGTCATCCGCAACGTTATCCATTCGGCGGTGTCGAGCGCTCCGTGCAATTCACGGTCAGACTCGTATCGATCAGCGAGTTGACGACCATCACAGGTGATCTCGACCTTGCTTGTGGCAAATGGCCAGGGGTGAATCAGAATGTCATCTGCGGATACATTACTCGTTGTCATTGTTAGCGTCGTTGTCAGATCATCACGATACGGGACATCTTCACAGGTAGCCGATCCCTTGAACCCCTGTAGTAGCCGAAGTGACATCAGATCCCAGGTTGCGATCAGCCACATGTTTCGTTGAACGACTTCGTCCGCCACATAGGGTTCAAAGCGGGCTTCAGTGCGCAGATCATCAATTATTCGTTGCTCCAGCCGGTACCCGCCCTCGACAAACAGACGAACTTGATCGTAGTCGTCATCATCGGTAGACATGGTGTTTAACCGGTTTCCGTAGAGACGTGTGCCATGTTTTGAGACAAGTAGAGAGACATACCGGCTATACATGAGAGCTGCCCGCGCAGCTCCATCCCAGAGATCTATGGCGTCGGCAAGATTCCCGGTGATAAATGTGTGTGGCAGACCTGTTTCCGGATTAAATTTTGGCTGTGCATCAACCGGAAGCCAGCCGATATCGTGCTGTTCCGCCGCCATACATACTTCTTCGTACGGTTCAAAACTCCCGAATTTTTCGTTGCCCCAATTTCGCGCCAGTTGCCCGCTCACCCAGGCATGCGCAGGCTGAGTAACGATGATTGCTCCGTCGTCTACTTGTCGAATAAGCATGCTTTCCCCTCACCCGTTTTTCAAATTGTTCGTGGCGTCCTCCACTCATCTTGCCACGTTCGTCCCAATTCATCAGGATGGATGCAGCTAGTTCAAGTCGAGATTTGTGGACTCCAATAAAACATCTCGGGAACGCCTCGCTATTATCGCAAACCCAGAAAAAGAGACGTCACTGTATTCCGTACTTGATTCCTCGGAAAGATAACTATCCTTTTTGCTTCCTCTGTTATGTACAGCTTTCTGGTCACTCCATGCGGTCCATCCAGAAGTTTGGATCCCGTCATTTCATTAAACATGTATTCGTAACCATGTGTACGTTCGTGGACTTTGCGTCATAGGCTCGTGATTGCTCATAATGGTGGTTGCGATGTTATAGTCGCAGTGGTTGCCGATTCACTGATGAGGCGCATTTTTCCTGAATGGCTCGTAAAATTTCCAGAAAATACGGTGTAAAGCGCTTTCGGCGGCGGCGGCCGATGGCAAGTTTGCCGTTGCACCTCCAATCACCTGTTGAAGCTGACTTTGATGACGCCGACCTCGTTCCTCCACCAAGTTCAAAGAACTTGCGGACAATTGCCTTACTCATCATCGGCGCGATTCCAATTGTGATTGGCGCCTGGGCGCTCTCTGTTTTCGTTCCGGTCGTGATTGAGGCTCGCCGTGCCATGGACGATGTCTTCGTTCCAACCGCCGAGCGTGACCACTTCGAACAAGCCACGTTTGTCGAACCTGAAATTCCAGGCGGCGCCGCCGCTATCGTGGAAACGCCAGCCGCATCCGCATCCCCGATTCCTGAGAAAACAACCACCGTACCGCCGACATGGACTCCAGTTCCAACGAGCACCGCTACACCTACTCCTACGTTCGAACCATCGAAGAATCAGTCGCGGACCTCGGCGACCAGAACAGCGACGGAAGCTCCACCGACACCAACTCCATTCCCGCAGTGGGATGGAAATGATCCAATCCACATACTTTTGATGGGTGTAGACGCACGTCCAGGAGAAGAATATGCGCCACGAAGCGATACGATCATCGTCGTGCGGATAGATCCTCAGGCCAAACGTGTCGACATGTTTTCGATCCCGAGAGATTTGCTGGTAGCTATTCCATACTTTAGTGATGGAACGAAAATTAACGCGGCTTATCCCTGGGGAGAAGGGAGTAGTCTGGAGGGCGGCGGACCGACCCTGGTCGCCCAGACCATCGAACTCAATTTTGGGATTCGAATAGACTATTTTGCCTCGGTGAGCATCTCTGGTCTGGAAGATATTGTGGACACCATCGGCGGGGTGAGGATCGATGTCAAAGCCCCGCTGAAAGATGATCAGTATCCGACCTCGGACTACGGGTATACACGCGTCTACTTCCCGACTGGCTTGCAGAACATGGATGGCGTTCATGCAGTTAAGTATGCGCGGACCCGTCACTCAGACGGCGACTTCAAACGCACCGAACGACAGCAACAACTCTTGCTGTCTATGCGGGAACAGATTCTGCAAACCGGGATCATCACAAAACTTCCGCAATTGATTTCAGACATCGGTAACACGCTGCGAACCGATCTGTCTCCCGGGCAGGTGCTATCACTGGCTCGGCTAGCGCAAGATATTCCGCACGAAAATATCTACTCGCACTCGCTTGCGCCGTACACCGAAGCTCAGATTATCAATGAAGGTTGGTACCTGGTTGGTGACTGGAGTTCGTTGCGCTGGCTCGCTCAAAATCTTCCGGATGATCCGAACGCGAAAAACGTTCCCGGCTCGTAGCTATTTCAGTTCTGGATTGCGTTGCTTTTCAAGTATCTCACGTCCGAAATCGAGCGCTCTTGTGGCTGCTTTTGCGGCCGACTGTCCGGCCTGACTCGCTTTCTCGCCACCGATTTCACGCGCTAACAGCTTGACCTCCAGACTGGTGATGTAGTCTTCCGCCAGGATCTCGCGGGAAAGTCCGGCGGTTTCAAGGTGCTGATCGACAACTTCGGGTGGCGCCTCCCGGCTCCAGGTGCTGAGGGATTGAATCACGGGCAACATCATCTGAATCCGACGGATGGTCATATATCCGGGCAACATCCGCAGCGCGAATGATGGCCCAATGCCACGATTTCCGATTTTGAACTGACGGCCGGCTTCCGGGATCGGGCTGATACGCTCGTCGAGCGCCAGTATCCTTGCCAGGTTCGCATAAGCCGGTGTGCGGCGTAGCATCGCGTCTGCCCTGGTTTTGAGATCAGCGTCCAGGGACAGTGATGTTCGAACTAATCCTGCCAGGTCGGCACGTTCGATGACGTCTGGATTGTGGTACAGCCTGATCCCGTCTGCTGTTGACCTCACCGAATTCACGCCCTTTTGGGCTGAAAGTCTGGCCTGTACCGCACGCCGATCTGCCGGCTCGTACCGTTCACCAAATGCTTCAGGAGTCTGCCAGCTGAACTCAACAGAACCGTCGGATAGATCTTCAGCCCAGACGCGAATAGTTTCCGGGTCCGGTGGTTCTGGAATGACCGGAAGATCAGCGCCGAGTATGGTTCGGATTTGGATGGCGAGTTCTTGCCTGGTTATGGTCCGTTCATCGATCGAAACCATAACACCTTCATCTGTGGGGGAAATCGCCTGAATCCCATCAAGGCCTTCAAGGCGTTCAATTACAGTCCCGAGTTCACTATTAAGCGACCGGTCAGTACTCTCTTCACGCCAGAGCCAGGAAAAGCTCAGGCGTTCTTTTGGATGCTCTTCAACCCATACCCGTAGTTCCGGCATTCGCGTCCTTTACCTTGCATCTCGCCCTATTAACATAGTCTAATCAACGGTCTTTGGATATAGAAACGGTTCTTAGGGGAAATGAGTGACTATTTCGAAAACAGAACTGAGCAAACAACAGGCCGCCGAGCGCGCCGCCGAATTGATCGAGGATGGCATGTCCGTTGGTCTCGGCAGTGGCACAACCGCTCACCACTTTGTACGGGCGCTTGGTAGTCGTGTTGCAACTGGATTGACCATCACCGCCGTCTCAAGCTCGATGGCAACCGCTCAGCTCGCTGAGTCGCTCAATATCCCACTTGGGAGCCTTGAAACATCGCTGGACATCGCCATAGACGGTGCGGACATCATCGAGAAAACCACCCTCCATGCGATTAAAGGGTTGGGTGGAGCGCTGGTACGAGAAAAACTCGTTGCGCTGGCAGCGACAGAGTTTGTCCTTATTGCTGACAAATCGAAGCTAGCTGCTCGTCTCGCTGACAGGGCTGACGATATCCCGGTATCTGTCGAGATACTGCCGTTTGGCTGGCGAAGCACCAGAAAACGGCTGGAGAAACTCGGCTCACCGGTGCTTCGGCGTTCCGGAACCCGACCGTATGTCAGCGATAATCACAATTACATCATCGATCTCTACGACTATGAGGCAGACGACATCGAATGTGTCGCTGCGCGACTCAAATCACTTGCCGGAGTTGTCGATCACGGGCTGTTTCTCAACCTCGCCAACCGGGCCATAATCGGATACAGCGACCACTGCGAGGTGTTACACCGGACCGGATCTTGATCCAGGCGCAATTCCCCTTGTATTTGTGCTGACCGAGTAGACACTCGTTTGCGCGGTGAGGAAGAGTGTCGAGAAATCATCGCCGCCCCAGTTCAGATTTGCCGCATGTTCCTCATCGAGTTCGAATATCCCCAGCACTTCGCCGTCGGGACTGATGACCCAGACCCCACCTATCCCGGTAGACCAGATCCGGCCCTCTACATCAACTTTCATTCCATCCGGGACGCCAACTCCAGTGTTGCCGGTCATGTCCACCAGCAAATCACCTTCAACGAGCGATCCATCTGCCTGCACCGCAAACTGGCGGATTTTCCCCGTACGAGAGTCATTAACATAGAGCACGGATTCATCTGGCGAGAATGCCAGTCCGTTGGGAAACTCGAAGCTGTCGTCGAGGCACGTGAGGGATCCATCTGTGCCGATGCGATAAACACCTTGAACATCGATTTCTTTTATTGCTGACGGATCACCCATCACCTCCTGCAGCGTGTCGCCAAGCCACGGGTTTGTGAAGTAGATCGCGCCGCTGCTGTGGACAACGAGGTCGTTTGGATTGTTCAGTCGACTGTCATCGTGCCGGTCGACCAGTGTATCTGGCGAGCCTCCATCGTACGGCGCTCGTGACACCCGGCGTCCAGAGTGTTCACAAGCTAGCACATTTCCATCCAGATCGAGGGTTAACCCGTTCGAGTGACCACTTGGCTCGCGATAGATCTCAGCCTGGTTCGACTCAGCCCGCCAACGGTGAATGCGGTTATTAGGTATGTCGCTAAACAGTAGACACGAATCATGCGGAATCCAGACCGGACCTTCAGTAAACCTGAATCCGGTGCACAGTTTCGTCTCTTCAGGGAATGCAATCAGATCGTAGAGCCCGTTCTCCTGTTCAATGATCATCAGACCTCGGTTCCGTTCTAGCGCGTCCGTTCAGCCATCTGCTGGTCGATCCCACGCGGCCACTCCCGCTTGAGGGCATCCGTGACGTTTACGTCGAGCGTGCCAACTCCTTGAATCGACATGGATACCTGATCGCCGTCCTGAAGCGCGCCTAAACCCTGGTGGTTTGTCCCGCACATAATGACGTCGCCAGGGACCAGCGTCATCACGCTGGAGATAAAGGAGAGCAATTCGACGACCGAGTACTCCATGTCGCTGGTTGAGTACGACTGGCGAATTTCTCCGTCCACAGACAGGGTGACTTGCAAATTCTGTGGATCTGGTATCTCGTCAATGGTGACAATAGCTGGTCCGAGCGGTGTGAAGGTGCTAAACGATTTTCCCATCCGGCTGGGGGGCATGCGTCCTATGCCTCGTCCAGAGACATCAATCGCACAGGTGTACCCAGCGAGCACGTCCAGCGCGGTTGCATCAGCCGGCAAGTCTTTCGCCTGTTTTCCGATCACCAGCCCCAGCTCGGCCTCGTGGTGGAAGATCGTTGCTTCGTGACCTGGCAGAACCACTGTTCCTCCTGGTCCGAGCACCGAATCCGGACTCTCAAGAAACACATCCTGTGGTTCGCGATCGCGTTCGACGCCCTCGAAATAGTTTCTCAATGCGGCGATCAGCTTCGGCGGGCGCGGCACTGGCGCCATGAGCGATACGCTGCTTACTGCGGGTCCGGAAGCGGCAGCTTCTTCGATAGCTGACCGGCGTTCGTGGAAGACGCCAAGAATACGGGGAGCGCGGTCTTCAGGTCCGCGATATGGAATATCGTCGAAGACAGATGAAACATCGACAACGCCATCCTCTCGCAGGATGCCAGGACCAAATTCACGTGTATAGACGAACTTCATGCTTGCTTCCCTTCCGCATTCGGATCAGGGTTCTGGGCCATCGCCTTCACCCGTTCCGCCATGCCCTGATCGATGCCTCGCTCCCAGCTGCGATTGTATGGATCGCGCACAGTTATCGTGAAGCCGCCGATCTTGTCGATAGAGGTCGTCACAATATCCCCGTCTTGCATCGCGCCTAAACCCTGGTGGTTAGTCCCACAACAGATCACATCTCCCGGGTGCAGCGGCGTCACCGAGCTGATATAGCTGATGAGCTCGTCGATTGGCCGTTCTATATCGCTAGTGTTGTAGTCTTGCCGAATTTCACCGCTATCGTTGACCGTTACGCGCATGTCATAGAGGTCGTCGATTTCGTCAGGGGTAACGATCCAGGGACCAAACGCGGCGAATGAATCATAAGATTTCCCGAGGAAACTGGCCGAGCCTTGCCTGCCACCGCCACGAGCAGACACGTCGTTGAAGACGGTATAGCCAAGAATTTGGTCCATGGCTTCCTCCCGCGTGACGTTGCTGGTTTCCTTGCCGATGACGACGGCAAGCTCCGCCTCGTGGTGAAAGATGTCATGCTCGCGTGCGGGCAGGGTTACCTGGTCTCCATCACCGATAATTGCTTCTGGAGATTTGAAAAAGATATCGAGAATCTGAATCGGGCGGTCGGTGCCTTCCCGATAATTACCAATCAGGCAAACGATTTTGGACGGGCGATATACCGGCGAGTGGAGTTGCACCTCGCCAACAGGGACACCACCGCCAACTGCCGATCGTTTTTCCAGCTCATCTTCGATCTCGTCGAAGTGTGTGGCCAGATCAGGCAGGTAATCTGCCGGCCAAAGCGGCTCGTACTTGCTCAACAAATCTCCGATATCGACGACCGAATCATCCTGAGCCACGATACCGATCTGATCGTCATCGTACATAGCAAATCGCATTTGAAGTTCCTTCCTCCGGCTGTCTCCATTTGATGCCGGACCGACTCATCATGCTGTTTCTTCGCACGATCCAACCCGGATGTCAAATATAATGCCTGATGTCACAGGTCGGATTATGGAGTAAACGTGAACTGCAAGGAGTAGACATTGACATTTAATCACCCACTGCGATTTGGAATGGTCGCCGGAATTCACGAACCGTGGGATGAGATCATTCGGCGGGCAAAACTGGCTGAAGAACTGAACTTCGACATTGTCTGGGTGACCGATCATCTATTCGGCGGTCCAGATGAGATGACTCATACGTTTGAGGGCTACTCGGTTCTGGCGGGCATCGCAATGGCAACTGAACGTGTGCGTCTCGGCATCATGGTTGCCGCGAACACCTACCGCAACCCCGCTCTGCTGTTGAAACAGGCGGTTACTGTCGACCATATCTCAAACGGGCGTCTGGACTTCGGTATCGGATCTGGTTTCTGGGAACGCGAACACGAAGCCTATAGTTATGACTTCCCGACGCCCGGGCAATTGGTTGAGCAGTTCGACGAAGCGCTCGAGGTCATTCATAGTCTGCAACGGAACGAGCGAACCAATTTCGAAGGTGAATATTACAAGTATGTCAATACGCCGTTCGTGCCGAAACCGATTCAGCAACCTGAGATGCCGATCGTCATTGGCGCTTCTGGCCCTCGCATGCTCGGCGTAACCGCGAAACACGCTGATATCTGGAATACCAGGCGATCGCTTGAAGAATCGGCAGCCAAAAGCGAGTACCTGACTGAGTGCTGCGAACGAATAGGAAGAGACCCCGCCGAAATCAAACGATCGATCTGGCCATTCGGTCAATTCTTTGGTTCGACTGCAGACTTTACCGAATTTGTCGAATCGTTTCAGGGCGTAGGGTTTTCTGACTTCCTGTTCAGCTGGCCGGACAGCGAGGCCGGAGAGGAAGTGTTGAAGCTGGTTGCTACAGACGTCATCCCGGCGATGAAACGGTAGAGGGCTTATGTCGGGATGTGCCAATACGTCTACGTCGCAGCATTACCGTTGCTCTGCGTCAATGGTTTGGGAGTTGTCACATGGAACGGGTTAATTACACCGAGCTAACACCGCTGCTCTACCTTGAGCGATCTCTGCATGCCTTTCCGGATCGTGTCGCGATTTCCTATCGAGATCGTAGGATCACCTACCGTGAGATGGCTGCGGAGGCTACCCGGCTCGCTCGCTCACTTCAGGCGTCCGGGATTCAGCCGGGAGATCGAATTGCCTACTTGTGCCCGAACACCCCGGAAATGCTTATCGCTCACTTCGGCGTTCCTCTAGCTGGCGGGGTGCTGGTGGCGATAAACACACGGTTGTCGGCTGAAGAAGTGCGCTATATCTGCGACCACTCTGGTTCACGACTGCTATTCCTCGATACCGGGCTTCAGCAAGCCGTCGCGCCAGTCGCCACCGAACTCAAGTCGGTAGAAGAGATCATTTTCATCGATGATACAGGGGTGGAGCCAATCGTTGACGGCGTCATACTCACTTCATTTCTGGAGCGTGGAAACGACAATCCGCTGCCCTGGGGCATTGATGACGAGCGGCGCATGATCTCGATCAACTACACGTCAGGCACGACTGGACGTCCGAAAGGTGTTATATACACCCATCGCGGCGCTTATCTGAACGCGATCGGAGAGATGTTTCACTCCCATCACAGTTCTAACACGGTCTATCTCTGGACGCTGCCAATGTTTCACTGCAATGGCTGGTGCACGACCTGGGGAGTAACCGGCATTGGCGGCCGTCACGTCTGCCTCAGGGATGTCGATCCAGCTGAGATCTGGAAACTAATCCGCCGGGAAGGCGTCACCCATCTCAATGCCGCGCCGACGGTGCTGATCATGATGGCAAACCACCCGGCTGCCGCTCCTCCTGACTGGCAGGTCACGGCAACAACCGCTGGAGCCCCACCCAGTCCAACGTTGATTG
>CAZNYB010000088.1:0-16077 GCA_964577155.1 uncultured Thermomicrobiales bacterium
GCTATATGGCAGCGGCATTAGAAGTCCTTGGTATAAATCTCAATGTTAATTGGGCAGACGCTGTAGCGACCGTGACAGGTTGTGACGGATCGCTGCCGGCTCGCAGCGGTCGGCTGTTTCTTGGGAACTCGGGCACGTCAATGCGTTTTCTGACTGCCATTTGCGCATTGGGAACCGGGAATTACATTCTGGATGGAACCGATGCGATGCGCTTGCGTCCGCTCGGACCACTGATCGAGGCATTGGGATCTCTTGGAGCCAGCATCCAGTGTCTTGAACGAGACAACTGCCCGCCGCTTGAAATTCAAGCCTCCGGTATTGATGGAACGGCCGTGTCAATGAATGGTGGGCTGTCGAGCCAGTATTTCACTGCGCTGGCGATGATACTGCCGTATTCGCGTTCAAATCTCGCCGTCGAAGTGCAAGATGAACTGGTATCTAAGCCGTATCTCGATGTTACTGCTGACGTGATGGAAGCCTTCGGTGTCGAACTGATAAATGAAGAGTATCGCCGGTTCTCAGTACCCGACGGCTCGCGGTACCGGGCTACACACTTCCAAGTCGAGCCGGATGCTTCCGCGGCAAGCTACTTTTTTGCACTCGCTGCGGTTACTGGAGGAGCAATCACGGTTGATCGACTACCCTGGTCGTCCAAACAGGGAGATCTCAAATTCGTGAACGTGCTGGAACAGATGGGATGCGCCGTTGACCGGTCAGGCTCAGCTGTCACCGTACGTGGTCCGGCTCAGCTGACCGGGGTTGATGTGGATATGAGTGACATCTCGGACACCGTCATGTCGGTGGCAGCCATCGCACCCTTCGCGACGTCTCCAGTAACCATCAGGAACATTGGCCACATCCGGGTCAAGGAAACGGACCGCATCCATGCAATCGTGACTGAACTACGAAAACTCGGCATATCAGTCGATGAGACGCAAGATAGTATCTCCATTCAACCTGGCAAACCCAAGGCGGGCGTCGTCGATACCTATGACGATCACCGGATGGCGATGGCGTTCGCGATACTGGGAACGCAGACTCCGGGGATTCAGATTGCCGATCCTGGATGTGTCGCGAAAACGGTGCCGGGCTACTGGGAGTTGCTGCTGCCACTACTCGGCCGTGAGACTCCGGCAGCGGTTTAGTCAGCAGGCCAGGTTGCCCTGCTCATGCGATTGAGCAGATAGAGATCTGCCAGCACCAGTAGCATCATGGCTTCAACCACTGGAACCGCCCTCGGTACGACACACGGATCGTGGCGCCCTTCGACGACTATCGAGTGGGCGTTGCCCTCAATATCTACAGTCTCCTGGTGCTGGGCAATTGAGGAAGTTGGTTTGATTGCGACTCTGGCAGTAATCGTCTCGCCGTTCGAGATGCCACCGAGCATGCCGCCCGCATTATTGGTGCGAGTCCGGATCCTGCCCTGCTCATCGGAGTAGAACCAGTCATTATGATCGCGGCCAGTCATTGATACTGCATCAAAACCACGGCCGATCTCCACGCCTTTCGTCGCGTGGATGCTCATCATAGCTTGCCCGAGCATAGCGTCCAGCTTGTCGGCCATCGGCTCGCCCAGTCCCGGCGGCACCCCTTCAGCCCGGACCTCGACAACTCCGCCAAGGCTGTTTTGTTCGGACTTGACCTGCTCGATCGCTTCTATCATCCGTTCGGCGGCAACCGGATCAGCACAGCGGACCAGGTTGTTCTCAACCTCTGCCCGGTCGATGCAATCAGCCTTTATGTCACCGATTTGAGTGGTGAACGCCCAGACATCTATACCCACCGGTCGAAGGAGTTCTCGTGCGATTGCCGCAGCCGCTACCCTGCCCCAGGTTTCGCGAGCGCTTGACCGCCCACCGCCACGATGATCGCGATGTCCCCATTTCATGTCGTAGGTATAGTCGGCATGTCCAGGCCGGTAGAGATGGCGGATGATGTCATATTTGGTTGAGTCAGCGTCTTTGTTGTACGTGATAAGTGAGATTGGCGCTCCGGTCGTGCGCCCTTCAAAAACGCCAGACAAAATCTCGGCGCGATCTCGTTCCTGACGTGGACTTGTTACCTTTGATTGACCGACCCGACGCCGATCAAGATCATGCTGGATTTCTTTCTCAGAGATGACGACCCCGGAGGGACAGCCATCCACCACTGCTCCCAGAGCTGGACCGTGCGACTCTCCCCAGGTAGTAACCTTGAATACTTTGCCATATGTATTTGCCAATTAGCGATCCTTCGTATCCACGTTGCGTTGTTTTAGCCATTGACCCCACAGGCGATAATCCTGACAGGATGACCTTCGAAAACCGGACGATTCATAGAGCTTCCGACTCACCGTATTGTTTGCCTGGGTACTCAGTCCAATTCGCCGGGTTCCTTCCTGAACGAGCCTGGCGATAGCGAAATCCAGCGCCTGCTTCCCGAGACCCTCGCCTTGCCGGTCAGGCCGAACCGCGATCCGGTCTAGGTGACCCCACGATCGCAGCGCGGTGATCCCAACATAAGCTAAAAATTCTCCCTGTTCGTCACTACTGACCCAGATAGAGACTCCAGGAGCCTCCATGTAATTCTGGAACTCTGCATCACTGTTTCGCCACAGCCAGGGGAACGCCAGATTGTCCAGTTTGATGAGCTTTTTCTTTTCTTCAGAGTCTCGATAGCCAATTCGCTCGAACTGAAGGCGTACATCGTTGATTCTTGGTCTCCGCAAGCCACCTAGTTCATAGATAACGATATCCTCAATCGGTTCAAATCCCGCTTTCGCATAGAATTCTGCTTTTCGAGATTCTGCGTATTCCGAGATAAGGGCAACCGAAAATCCCAGTTCAAATGCCTGCTCTGAAAATCGGCAAATTAACGGAATCGTTGATTCGACACCGTTTATGTCTATTATGGTAGCGATATCCGGACGGTGTCGCCAGAGTCCACCGATTAGATATTCGCCCGACTGCGGATTCCAGACAGAGAGGTTGGGACTGGTGGTTGATATCCGGTGCAACTCTCGCTGGGAATAGCGGGTGTCCCATGGCAAACGAATACGTTCGACAGCTTCCGGCGTCAATGTCTGGATATCACTGGCATGAGTCGGTTTCACTTCAAATTCTTGCACGTCGGTCATTTTTCAATTCTCAATCCACACATCGTCGAAGGCAACTATGCCGACCGGTGTGATCTGAAGATTCCGGACAGCTGGAGAAACGAGTGTGTACCCAATGTCGTGCAGCACCGGAATCAGTACACCATCGTCGATGATAAGTTGTTGAGCGTCCTGGTACAACTTTACTCGTAGCTGCAAGTCAGGTTCTGCCGAAGCTTGATCTAGTAGTTGGTCCACTTTCTCGTTCGCGTAGCCGGAGTAGTTGTCCGAACTTTTTGAGTGAAATAACGCCGTCAGGAAGTTCTCAGGGTCTGGATAGTCCGCGATCCAGGTGAGAATAAACGCTGGCAATGATTTCTCAGTGAGTAGTGCTGAAAAATCTGGCCAGGACTGGTCAATGACTTCAATACTGAAACCCAGATCTTCTTCGAGCGATTCCTTCAGCACGATCAGAATGTTGCCTCCGGGACCGTAGATGCTAGCCGTTTCAGTGACAGATCCAACGCTTTCCAGCTGCTGACTGGCCAGTTGAAGATCGTAGGGTGGGGTATCAGCATCCCAGTATTGATCTGATATCCCGGGGGGA
Source organism: uncultured Thermomicrobiales bacterium (assembly GCA_964577155.1). Taxonomy (GTDB): domain Bacteria; phylum Chloroflexota; class Chloroflexia; order Thermomicrobiales; family CFX8; genus CAZNYB01. Next base: position 3,684 of record CAZNYB010000088.1, read on the forward strand.
ACCAGGCCATTGGCAAGGAGCACTTTACTTTCATATGAGACATCGACGATCTTTTCCCGATCCAGCGCGAAAAAGAACGCTTTTCGCACAGCCGGATCTGTATAGGGTTCAACGTTCTGGTTTAGCACAATGAAAGTGGTCGAGAATTGCGGCACGACTCGAAGTTGGCTATGCAATGGGTCTGATTCGGTGAGGACCCGGTCTATCGCGTAGTAGGGGACATCAACGATCTGAATTTGGCCACTCTCATACAGATTCAACGGATTTGAAGCATCTGAACCGAACCGAATCTCGACCGTGTCAAGATACGGTGCGCCTGCCCAGTAATTTTCAACCGCTTCCAGTTTCAAACGCTCACCGGCTGTGAACTCGGCGACGCTGAACGGACCGCTTGCGTTAGGGTCCTGCCACCAGCCGGGGGGTCCCGCAGTGTCAGTGTCTACTATGAGTGCCGGCGAACCGCTGAGTTTGTAGAGAAAATTCGCTGCTTCGTCTTCGAGTTGAATACGCAGGGTAGTTGCGTCGATCACCTCAATACCACGTATCGATGGACTCTCTCCAGAAAGCCGTTCGCTAACGCCTTCGATGTCATTCAAGTAGGTGCCAGCAGGAAGCGACCAGCCATCACCGTTTGCCAGTTCGGGGTCGGTGGCGCGATTGAACGAATCAACCACGTCCTGTGCGCTGATTGTTGCCCCGTCCTGAAAGGTAGCATCTGCGCGGATCGTAAACTGATAATTCGTTCCGTCATTTGAGATTTCAATTCGTTCCGCCAGATCAGGGACTGGTTCCAACGCGTTATTCAATCGAGTGAGCCCTCGAAACAACTGACGGGCAATAAATGACGATTCCGCGTCACGCACCAACGCCGGATCCAACGTTGAAGGGCCGCTCTGACCGCCAGCAAGCGACAGCGACTGTTTTCCGCCTTCAAACTCTGAGCGAACAGGTTGAGGCATCGTGATCACTGTCGTGCCGCTAGCGTCAATCTGTACCACCGGCGCAACCTCTGTCGCTTCGAGGTTTGCTGCAGGCTGATCTGGAACCTGAGGTTCAGATTGGGTTGAGGAGATGGAACACCCAGCCAGAAGAGTCAGGAGTAGAACCGCACCATATGCGAATGTTCGATACCATCGGTAATGAATTGACATCTGTGTTGAGACCTGTAGCCCAATAGAAACGATCAACCGGGATTGTAGCAATCAATAACACCAGAGCTTCCAGGTTGGTCACTCAAACAGAATCCAGGTTTGCAACGGATCGAACCAACTAAAAGCGGGCTGGCATGAATTATCAATGCGGAAATGCTTGATCCAAAAAACATTCAGGCGCTCATCATCAGTTTTGGACTGACACTCTGGGATGCGCTGCCTGTGTTCCTCGTCATTGGGGCATCACTGGCAATCATCACCAGAACGTTGGTCAAGCCAAATAGATATGCAGCTATCTGGTTGCGCCGGCGGCTTGTGGCGGTGGGCGGTCTGGCATACCTGACACTCCTTCAATCCAGCCTGGTTTTCACACTCGTCGTGCTGGTCGCTATCGGAATTGCGATTTCTGTCGCTATGCAGCGGTTCCCATCCCAGCTACCCTTTTCTGTAGCCCAGGTTAATCGACTACTCGCCAAATTACCCTGCAAACTAGAATCTGGTAAACCGCCGCCTCAGTCAGAGATTCGGGCGATGACTGCAATTGTGTCGGAGCTATTTGGACTGGTGCTGCTGGCCTCGGCGGTGACAGCCTTCATCAAGGTCTACGGTTCGAATTTCTCTACTGGGTCCACGCAATGGGTTATTCTTGTGATCGTCGCTGGTTTGCTGACTACCCTGCCACCAGGAGTTGCCGCCATTCCAGCGGCTGCCACAACTTCCGTTTCAGGCTCGTTCATCGCTGGAATGGTCTGGTTGATTCTCGCGACAGCCATTGAAACGATCCGGGTGGTGACGGCTCAAGCTCAGGCAGAATCGACGGTTCGCCCGGAAGCGTTGGAGACTGCAGCGACGCCGCCGGACAATCAACCAGATTGAGTCTGAAGCCGGAGAATCTCCATGTGGGCCACGCGGACCACTTGCTCCAGGTCTAAAACATTGGTGTTGATAATGACGTTGGCGTTGGATCGGCCATGTGAGAGTCGTTCCAGCTGCAATAAATATATCCACTCCGGCCAGCTCGCGTTGTTCCTTCGCAGGCGCAACGTTGTCAGGCAGATATGCAGGTAGACCAAGAAATCAGGATGCTTACTGTTCCACAAATCGGTGACATCTGAGTGTTCCTGGCCAACTGACCAGGAATTCAGTCCCTGCTGGCGCAACCCGGCGGCGACGGATGTTTTCCCGGACGCGCAGGGACCGATCACTGCGACTCTGGTTTGTTTCACCACTACCCTGAAATTGGAATCCGGACGTGCATCCGGCGAATACTATCGGCTGTCTGCTCTCGAGGATCGATTGACAGCGTCACAACACTCATATCATCGCGCGGGCGTCCTGAATCCGATGCCATGGCAGCCATCAGCATGCCATCGGAAATCGCTTGCGCCGTCGTCGATACCCTGGCATGGTCATGTAGATAGGCGAGTGGATCAAATGGTGTGTTCGTATATTTACCGGCTCCGGAAATCCCATCGGTAAAGATAATGATTTGCAATCCCGCTCCAGCATCAAACTGGTCAATCACCGGACGTGAATGCCGGTACAGACCTATAGGACCGGCCACTTCATTGAATGACTTGAAGACTGAATCGCGTCCAACCAGATACGGTATATGGCTGTTCCGGGTCACCACGACGGTAGAACTTGCCAGATCAACCGACACGAGATCAAGGGTCGCCGATACCTTTCCATGACGATAGGCATGAAGATAGTCATGGGTTCCACGCGCGACTGCTCCATCCCGAATACCTTCTTTGATCAGTGAGACGGCTTTGCTTGACACGAGCATGCTGAGCGATTTTGCAGCATTCCCCGATCCCTGGCCATCAACAGTGACAACCGATATGCCGCCTGTCGGTCGCTCGGCGATTTCGACGGTATCTCCGCTCTCCCGTGAGGCGTACTTATGCGTCTTTGCTACAGCGATCTCTACTTCGAGCATTGTGGTGTTTCCAGCTGTTCCCGGTGACCATAGTTCTGTTCGTAGTACTGGTGAAACTCATCGCGAGATTTCGTCGATTTCCACCAGCCGCTATGATTGCGATACCAGTTCACAGTTTCAGCGAGACCTTCTTCAAACGGGACTTCTGGACGCCAACCCAATTGCAGGATTTTTGAGGTATCAAGCGCATACCGCAGGTCATGTCCTCTCCGGTCAGTTACGTGCTGGATCAGTTCCTCCGGCGCCTCAAGCTGGCTGCGTACCGCCTCTACTACATCGATATTGTGCCGTTCATTGCTGCCACCGATGTTGTACGTCTCACCTGGCTCCCCCTCGCGTAACAGCAGTTCAATGCCACGAACATGATCGAGGACATGAAGCCAGTCTCGCACCTGGCGGCCATCGCCGTAGACTGGAACAGGCAGTCCTTCAAGCAGATTCGTTATGGTAAGAGGCAGAAGTTTCTCTGGAAACTGAAACGGGCCATAGGTGTTTGAGCCGCGACTGACGATAGCCGGCAAGCCGTACGTTTCTACGTATGAGTTGACCATCATCTCGCCTCCAGCTTTGCTGGCGGAGTACGGGTTTCGCGGATGCAAGGGATCTGATTCACGAAACGATCCAGAGGCGATATGTCCGTAAACCTCATCGGTGCTGACGTGGACAAATCGCCGGATACCAAGATTCTTCACCGTCTCGAGTAGAACGTAGACGCCGTAAACATCGGTCTGAATAAACTCGCCGGGGTTCAACAGTGATCGGTCAACATGCGTCTCCGCGGCGAAATTGACGATGCCGTCAAAACCTTTTGCGGCGCTGGCAACGTCTTCAAAATTGCAAATATCACCATGACGAAACGAAAAACCCGAATAACGACGCAAGTCGGCGATGTTTTCTGGATTTCCAGCGTAGGTCAGTTTGTCATAGACTCTAACGTTGTCGTATCCGGACTGAAGCAGGTACCGGGCGAAGTTGCTGCCGATAAAACCAGCTCCTCCGGTTACGAGAATTGCACCGAATTTTGGTTCAGCCACTGTTTACTTTCCGCTCCTCAACGCGCAGGACCATCGTCAGTAAAATCAAGAGGTGATTATTGCAAACATGGGTGAGTATGATACGACCTGCTTACAAGAAGTCGGGTGGAATACCTTGAAGAGTCGTCCTGTTGAAGCTGTGTGCATTGACTTTCACAACACCATTGCCATCTGTGACAGCTGGTTTGAACTTGAGATCCACGAGCTTGTGCCAGCTTATTTGCAATGGCTGATGCTTTCAACCGGTGTCATCTTTGATGAGTCGTTGCGGACCCAGGGTCGTCAGCTGTACAGGACGTTACGCGCCGAGGTCATGGAATCCGGCATTGAGATAGACGCGGGAGAAAGTCTCCGGGTGATTCTTGAGTCACTTAATGTTGAAGTAGCGCCAACCTGCATCGCTACCGGTCTAGAGGCGATCATGAGACCAACACTTCAGACGACGCGACCGGTAGCCGGCGCTATCGAACTGATCGAGTCGATTCATGCAAACGACATCCCCGTCGTTGTTGTATCTAGCGCTGTCTACCACGAGTTTCTGGTCTGGACGCTCGAAATGTTTGGCATATCTCAGAACGTTCAAGCGATCATCAGCTCTGCCCGGGCTGGCATCTACAAATCTTCACCAGATATCTACATCTATGCGGCCTCGACGCTGGGAGTTGAGCCGGCTGCTTGCGTCCACATCGGCGATTCTCATCGCTTTGATGTCGTTACCGCGAAAAGAGCGGGCATGCGTACGATATGGCTAACCGAGGATGGCGGAGTTGAAGCGAATTCCGCGGACATGACAGTAAGATCCCTGAACGATATTCCGATCTCGATATTGAACGGTCACTGGTAGCTCATGTTGAGATTCGATGTTTTCACACTGTTTCCAGAGATGTTTGGCGGCCACCTGAGCGAGTCGATCATCAAGCGAGCTGTGGAGAATTCCTTGCTTGACATTCAAGTACACAACATTCGCGACTATGGAATAGGAAAACATCGCGTCGTCGACGATACGCCATACGGCGGAGGCGCGGGTATGGTGATGATGGCGCCTCCTATTTTCGATTCCATGTCAGCTGTTCTGGGCGAAGAGTTGGACTCCACACCGGTCATCTATCTATCGCCGACCGGCGAACGATTCTCTCAGGACGTAGCAACCGAATTGTCCGGCTATTCCCGAATTGCGCTGCTGTGCGGGCGCTATGAAGGTGTTGACCAGCGAGTTCGTGACCATTTGGTCGATCGAGAGATTTCCATCGGTGACTACATCTTGACTGGCGGCGAACTTGCAGCATCGGTCGTCATAGACTCTGTCGCCAGACTTGTCCCTGGTGTGATTGACGAAGAATCGCTTGAGCACGAAACCTTTCACAACGGACTTCTCGAGTACCCGCAATACACCCGACCGGAGGTGTTTCGTGGGTGGACGGTTCCAGAGATCCTGCTCAGCGGGCATCATGCGAAAATCGAGGAATGGCGGCGAACGAAGTCTCTGGAGCTGACCAGACGTTTGCGTCCGGATTTGCTCGACCGGAGCTAATCCTCCCGGCGGAGTTCAACGTATACTGAAGGAACCACTGACCGCTCAGCAAAAGTTCGATTTCGACTGGTGCGGCAAGTGAGCATATTTGAACGATTGGACAAGCTACATGCGTCGTACAGGACGCACACTTCTTCCACATATTCAACGTCCACGCTGGTGGGTGATTCTCCTGGCAGCACTCATATTCATATTTTTAAGCCTGTACCCGAATCCCATGCTCCTGGCCAGAGCGATACCCAACGCTTACAACCCGGATATTGATCCAGAGGCGGTTCAGCACTGGGCGGACGTACTGCCGGATGATCCGGAATACATTGAACAGCAGGTACTCGACAAGTATGTTCCTTATGAAGTTCCCTGGGAAACTCATGGCGTGCCCTGGTACTTTCCAACCACACGAGAAGTTGTCGAGCAAGGCAGCGGGGATTGTCAGTCCCGGATGATTGTTCTCGCCAGCATTTTGGAAGCCAAAGGCATCCCTTACACGATTCAGGCATCGTTCGACCACATCTGGGTCAAATACGACAAAAAGGCTGAGACCAGACTCGAAAACAATTCCATCACGATTCTCGAAGGTGGCAATGTACAGGTTCCCAGCACCTGGGACTGGCGCGAAAGCTACCGGATAGAGAAGGATTATTTCTGGGATCGCATGCCTGACTCCAGAAAAGTGATCCTATTCGGTGGTCTCTTTGTCATTCTGTTCTGGCGAGTTCTGGTGCGCGGATTGATTGGACTTTACCGATACATCGTTCAGCGCACCCGGCAAGATCGTACAGCCAGCGAACCGGTTGCCGAGCAGCGTTGATCCTGATTCAGAAGCGTAACCTGGCAGACCAACTGTGACGATTGGTTGCATGTGCAAGACACCTACCGAACACCTGACTATATTAATGTGTTGCTGATCATTTTTAGAAGCGTAATGTACGGTGCAGTTTGAATTTCGTTGAACCTGCGATCTCTCTGACCGAAGTTTCCAAACGGTATCTGACCGGGAGGAGACCAATCGTTGCCCTCAACGGTGTAAGTGTTGCGATTGAAGCAGGTGAGTACGTATCGATTTCTGGTCCGTCCGGCTGTGGGAAATCAACACTACTAAACCTGCTTACCGGAATTGATGTCCAGGACACCGGTCAGGTTCACATCCTTGGCAAGAACATCAGGAATATGGGCCAGGACGCGCTGGCTCTCTGGCGCGGGCGGGAAGTTGGCATCGTCTTTCAGTTTTTCCAGTTGATGCCAACACTGACTGTGCGCGAGAATGTCATGCTTCCGATGGATCTCGCCCGCTGGCCTGGCGACCGTTCAGAACGGGTCGCCACGCTCCTCGATCAGGTCGGTCTAGTCGGACTGGAAAATAACCTGCCGTCTGAACTATCGGGCGGTGAACAGCAACGGGTTGCGATTGCAAGAGCGCTGGCGAATCAACCTCGATTGCTCGTCGCCGACGAACCTACCGGCAACCTCGACACGGCCAATGGCAATCAGATCATCGAACTGCTGGAGTCATTCTGGATCAGCGGCACAACACTTATCGTGGTTACTCACGATCGCGAGCTGGCTGGCAGGGCGCCGCGGCAAATAGGAATGCGGGATGGACAGATCGTTGAAGATTTCCTGCCTGTTCATCATCTAGCACTCAATGCTGACCCTTCTCAAAAAAATACTGCGTGATTTGCGGCTCAGGCCGCTTCGCAATGGACTTACCCTCCTCGGAATCATTCTTGGGGTTGCTGGAGTCGTCACCATAGCTTTCACGACAAGGTCAATTGTGGACGGCCAACGGTTGACCTATGACGCCAATAACCAGGCCGACTTTGTGGCATTCGGGAGCAATCTGAACGCTGGCACAGTGAGTCTGCTCGAACGCCAGGCAAACGTCGAATTCGCCGATACGCGAACCGTCACCCTCACGAGATTCACCGTTGGAGACGAGTGGATCACCGTCCGCCTGGTTGGCATCAGCTCGTTTGAGGAGATGAAACTCGATGTCGCCGATCTTGTTTCGGGACGCTTTCCAGGGCGAGACGAGATCGCGTTTGATGAGAGCACCAGGGATCTCGCGGACATCGCGATCGGTGACGTTGTCGCGATACAACGATCCATCTCCGAAGAACCGGTCTATCTGACCATTAGCGGGTTTACCCGGTCGCCTGCGGTGCTTGGCGCAGGAATTTCGAACCAGGCTATCGCATATACCAGTGCGGCGACGGTCCGATCGATGCGTGATCTCGATGAAGACAACTACCTGATGGTTCGATTTCAAGATCGCAACATCGCTTCACAGTCCAGCCGCGAGCTAACCGGCATCCTCGCTAAACGGGGTGTGCAGCTACAAAATGCCAGCATTCGCGAACCTGGCGAGTTTATCGGTTCTCAGGAGCTCAACACGATGTTGTTGCTGCTCCAGGTGTTTTCGATTCTTGGCGTCGTTCTGTCCTCCATTCTGGTCGCGAACACAATATCCGCGATCATGAGTGAAGAGACTGCGCAAATCGGGATTGCTCGAAGCCTCGGCGCACGCAGGTGGCAGATCGCCTGGACCTATCTACTCTACGCACTTATTCTGGGTTTGACAGGTGCGATGACCGGGCTGGTTCTCGGCGTCATCGCCGGTCGTCAGCTTAGCGAATATCTCCTTTCAATCGCCGGGCTCCGGTTGCCTCCGCTGAGTCTTCAGCCTCGCGAACTGATGCTCGCGATACTGGTCGGAATCCTGGTGACACTCACGACAACGCTGATTCCAGCGATTCGCAGCGCGAATCAGGCAATCGCCCCGCTGCTTCGCCGGCCGGGAGTAAGGACCGGATATCAGTCCAGAATTATCCAGCACCTGACTTCTGCCCTCGCGGAGATAAATCCATCTGTAACTATGGGCGTTCGAAACGCCTCCAGGAGACCGGCTCGGACCGCAATGACCTTATTGGTAGTAAGCGTCGCTGTCGCCGCTTACGTTGCAACCTCCGCGCTCTCAGGATCAGTCAATGGCACGGTCGACGAGCTCTATGAACTGTATGGCGCTGACGGCTGGATTTTCTTCCAGGATCAAGTGCACGAAAAGTATGTTGCTGAAATCGAGCAGATCGACAACGTACAGGAGGCGGAGAACTGGCTAACAGCAGTCGGATCAATCGGCGCTGTCCGGACGGATTTGTGGGGAATGCCGGAATTCGATCCGCTGTATTCCTATCGAATTGTCGAGGGAACCTGGCTCACAAAATCAAACCCTCCCGCGGTTGTCGTCTCAAACAACCTTGCCGGACAAACCGGCATCCAGCTCGGAGACATCGTAACAATAGATGTTGGAAACGCTTCTTCTGAGGTGCAGGTGATTGGCATCGTCGACGATTCAAGCACCTATCTCGGCGCAACAACCACCGGCAAAGTGTTTATGATCGATCACGACCTGCAACGGCTGACTGGCATGAGCAACCTGGCAGGCATATTTGCTGTCAAACTGGTTGATTCAGATCCGGACGTGGTGGATGCCACGTTGCTATCAATCGAAGTACGCTCAGCGGATCTCAGTCCAGGATCACTGGCGGCTTACAAAGATCAGGAAAGCGCGAATCAGGCGATCAACATATTGACCCTGTTGCTGAACGCCATGGTGTTGCTTGTTGCCTTTGTCGGTCTGGCTGGAATTATCAATACACTGCTGATCAATATAAATGAGCGGCGGAGAGAGATCGGTGTATTGCGCTCGGTCGGTGGCAGAACCATCCACATTTTAACTATTCTCATATCCGAAGGAGTCGTCGTCGCGGCGGCAGGCGCGGTCATTGGCGTTGTTGCCGGTTACCCGCTCGCGAAGCTCTTTGTTGATCTTACCGGAGCCAGGTTGTTCGAATTGTCCTTTCATCTGTCGTTCCTCAACATAGGGTTCATGCTGCTGCTCGCGCTGCTGGCTGTTTCGGCTGTTTCAACTATCCCCGGCCTCATCGCCGCGCATTTACGACCGATCAACGTTTTGCGATATGAATAGAGCAGTCATTGCCCTTGGAGCGCTTGCCGTGCTTGTTCTGGTCGGTTCTCTCGTCTGGTTTCTCCGTGACAACGATGGATCGACGGGCACAGCAACCGTAACCCTTGGGTCTATCGACGTAACTGTGACCACCAGCGGGGTCGTTGCTGCCGATCCCCTGACACAGATTCAGGCTCGTGCCTCCGGATTCGTCAGCCTCATCGGCGCTGAAGTTGGAGACAGCGTTGAGCGCGGCGATATTCTGATCCAGCTTGAACAGGAACCATTTGAACGACAACTGATGGCCGCCAACCGAACGTTGACCGAGTCAGAATATTTGCTCCAGGCGGCGGAATTGAGCGCCTCTGAAAATCCAGACGACCTGGATAAACAATTTGCGGCTATTACCGCTCAGCTGCATGTCGACGAAGCAACGGCAGCAGTCGAAAAAGCGGAAATGGACATGGAAAACTCGGTGATTCTCGCGCCGCATGACGGAATCGTGCTTGAACTGGCGTCTGATCCGGGAACTGCGGTGACAGTTGGGCAGCTGGTGGCCAGCCTCTACACGCCTGGCGAACTAGAACTCATCGCCGATCTTGATGAACTTGACCTGCCAAATGTTGTCCCAGGCGCAAGCGCCATCATCCGGCTGGATGCCTACCCATCCGAAGAAATCTCAGGGGTCGTAGGCGGGACAAGCCCCTCAGCGGTCGCATCCTCAGGTGTGACGCTGTTTAGCGTGACAATCTCATTCGACGCACCGGATGAGCTCGATATCCGACCGGGGATGAATGCCGATGTCGTCATCACAACAGAAAGTCGCAATGGCGTGCTCATCATTCCCGAATCAGCGGTGCGCACCGTTGGCAATCGAACGTTTGCAACGCGGGTTAACGATAACGGGGAAGATGAGTTCGAGATCTTGACTGGTTACCGAGGAGGCGGCTCCGTCGAGGTCATTTCCGGTCTCGAAGAAGGCGATGTTGTACGTCTGTATTCACAAAATTAGTCGAGGGCAACTAATCCCCTGTAATCTGCCGTATCTTCTCATCGAACTCTTTGTCAGATATTGTGCCTGCGTTTCTGAGTTCTGTGAGCGCAACGACCAGCCGTGCATTCGACTCGTAATCGGCGCTTTTGGATGAGGCGGTAGTTGGAGCGGTCTTCGGGTCATCACCGTCTTTGTGTTTCGCCAGCTCCATCTTTGTTTCAACCATCTGACGTTTAAAGTTGAACGGATCCTCGATGCCATCCAGATCGTTGATCGCTGTATCAGCAGCAGTCAGAATGTGAATCGATCCGTAGTTGAATAGTCGGCCAAACAGCGTTTGTCGCATCTCCACATCATTGATCATTTCCAGTGAGGAGTCGAACAATCGTCGGTTGAGAATACCTTCAAACTGAATGATTCTGAATGTCGTCAAGATATAGCGTTCGGTGCGCCAGACCAGAAATCTGTGAATCGTTATTCCAAGTGGGACGAGCGAGACCAGCAATAGCAACCCAGCCAGGATCGTTCCTTGCCAGGGAGATCTTACGAAAACAAATCCGGCGAAGATGATAATCAGGATGCTGCCCACCAGCCAAAGCACGGCGTTCAGGATCATAAACAGAATATGCCGGTGAGCTACGATGACAATTTTTTCGTTCGTCGATAGTATGTCAACATACTTGTCCATTCCTGCCTCCTAACAAGTTCCTGCTAGTGTGCTGTCCCGGTGCGGATTTGCAGATTATCCAGTACCACTCTCGCTTTTGAACTCTTCCCGCTGATATGCGAAATGTAGACCGCCAGCGCACTATCCAGTTCATAGAGGGTGGCAGCGCTGGTTCGTAGGGTCAAGGCTCTGCCTAGATCACCTTCGTCGATCAGGCGCGCAAGTTTGATTGCATTGTCTGAAAGTCCCTTCGCCGAATAGTTGGCGGGAAGGCATCGATGGCAGACGACACCACCATCAACGCTAAACCCATTGGCTCCAGTTGCCAGACGGTTTCCGCAGTTGATACAGGAATACAGCTCCGGTCGATATCCCTGGGTTTGAAGGAGGTGCAACTCAAACACAAGCAACGTGCGGAGTTGATCTACACCATCCTCCAGTAGCTGATAGGCGCTGTTGAGGAGATCAAAGATCTTCACGTTTCGCTCGTCTTCTTCACTCAGCGAATCGACCTGCTCAGCCATCAAACTGGCATAGGCAATCGATACCTCAGACGAACGCAGCATCGAGTACGTTTCGTAGGATTCTGCCTGAGTAATGATATGCAATCCTCGTGTTTCAGCGGCCAGAAAAGCAGTCCGGCTGTACGGTTCGAGGTGGCCGGCTGATCGACTGCCAGGTTTTCTGGACCCTTTGGAAACAAATCGGCGCTTACCGAATTCACGAGTAAATATCGTTACAATTCGATCGGCTTCGCCAAGATTCAGCCTGCGCAACACGATGCCCTGAGCCTGATAGGATCTGGATCTTCGCTGCGTTCGTGTACCCGAATCGCCAGGCTCGGAGTTGATACTGTTGTCGTTGACCGGACGTTTCGCCATTAGCCAGAATTTCATGTAATGTCAGAATTAGATCATCAAGAATCGGAAACAAATTCCAGCAATCGACCGGCAGCGGTGGTTTCCTGGATCGCGCTCGCACTTGCAATACTGGTAGCTGGATACCTGATCCGAGATCGACTTGATATTTCCGATATTCGACCCGGAGGAGACACCACCGGACTCCCGGAAATTGGAGAACCTGCTCCAAATTTTACCGCTATTGACGC
>CAZNYB010000089.1:0-15582 GCA_964577155.1 uncultured Thermomicrobiales bacterium
ACCCATGCAAGCGTTGCTCAATCTGCCAACCTGGAAATCGTCCACGGTTCTGGCGTTCTGTGGAAATCAGAATCCGAATCAGAGTGGCGTCTTGTCAGCGGCGAGATTGAACTCGACGAAGGAGATCAGGTATCTACCAGACTCGGGTCGTTTGCGATTGTGAAAATGTTTGATGGCACGGTCGTTGAAGTAGCTGAAGATTCGGTCATCGAACTTGAAAAAATGAGAGCATCTCGATTTGTAGATCGAACCAAACTCATCAAAATCCGGCTTATTTCTGGCGCGAGTTACCTGGAAATGGCTCCTCGCGGCGACTATCAGTACAGCGAACTTGTGGTAGACACAGAAGCGACTACCTCCACCATGGCGAATGGCGACAATGGCCAGGGATCGGGGAAATTCCTTGTTGAGCTAGTGCCTGCCGGTGCGCCAGACACCGATCAGTTGGACCAGCACAATGTTCGCATTGCCGTAGAAGCCGGCGCGCTCCAGGTGGTTACTCCAGTTGAAGACCTGCAACTAGCTTCAAACCAACAAATCACTGTTTTCCCGAATGGCAGTACCTCTGAATTGACAACGCCGCTGAGAGAGTTCATCGTGAACGGTACATTCAAGAATGTACTCGCTGGCTGGCTTGAGTTTCAGGAACCTGCGGCGGAAGATTCGGCAACCCCCGGCCGTATCGAAGTGGTCCCGTATTCTGAAGTAAATACGGTGGACAATGCCGTTCAGCTCAGCTACTCATCCGAGAACGAACGCTCGATTGAGCTAGGAGTAGAGCAACGAATCGGACAAACGATTCGAGAATTTTCTGACCTGATCTTTTCCTTCGAAGTTAAACTGGTTTTCGACCGGTTTACTCTGACGAATGCGGAAAATAATGAGTTTCCGCTTACCGTTGAACTCAATTACATCGACAAAAACGCAAACATCAAGACGATGCGGCGTTCATATTATCCTGAACAGGACGATGTGACTGGAATACGTCACGCTGTTGCCTCCCCACTCACCAGTAATGTCTGGGAACTGGTTGTCTTAGACTTGAGCCATTTAAGGCCTCGTCCAGCACAAATTACCTCGGTCGTGTTGTACGCTTCCGGCGGCAACTTTCAGACCCAGGTTGCCAATGTTTCATTGACGAGCAGTGAATTAATTTCCGATGGGGAATGATTTGTGATTTGTGCGTTCAAAAGTGGGTTTATGCAAGACACAGACTGAATAGGGAAGTTTCCACCAGATGGCCAACATCAGCATAATTGGAAGTGGGTATGTAGGTCTAGTCTATGGCGCAGCATTCGCTGATCTAGGAAATTCAGTCGTTGCTGTCGACATCGACGAATCCAAAATCGAACTGCTTCAGGGAGGGCATTGCCCGATATTTGAGCCAGGATTGCCAGACCTGGTGCGAAGAAATTTGGACGCTGGCAGGCTGAGTTTTACCACCGACTATTCGATGGCGATACCGAATTCTGAGTTTGTATTCATCTGTGTTGATACACCCTCATCCTTTTCAGGCGAGGCGGATATGCGAGCCGTCCGATCCGCGGCAACGATGTTAGCCCAACATATTGCTGACGGAACCGTCGTCGTCAATAAGAGTACGATGCCAATCGGCTCCGGGGATTTCGTATCCCAGATTATTCAAGAATCGGTTGATCCATCGGTACATTTCTCGGTTATCAGCAATCCCGAGTTTCTTCGAGAAGGCAGAGCAGTGGATGATGTGCTCAATCCTGACCGCATCATTCTCGGATCGGAAGGCGACAACGACGCAATATCCAGGCTTATCGAACTTTACCGGGCGTTGGAAGCGCCGGTGGTCGTCACCGACCGTCGCTCGGCGGAGATGGTGAAATATGCGTCTAATTCGTTTCTGGCTACAAAAATATCATTCATCAATGAGATAGCTCAGATTTGCGAGCGTGTCGGCGCGGACGTCACAGTCGTAGCTGAAGGAATGGGATACGACGAAAGAATCGGCTCGCTGTTCCTGCAAGCAGGGGTTGGATTTGGCGGATCATGTTTTCCGAAAGACGTCAAAGCGCTGGCACATATCGCTCAGGAGGTTGATACCCACCCGCAGCTGTTGAACGCTGTGCTCGACATCAATCAGGACCAACGGCGTCGGTACGTCCACAAACTACAGGAACACCTGGGTGATATGAATAACAAGCGTATTGCTGTTTGGGGGCTTGCGTTTAAACAGGATACAGATGATATGCGGGAGGCGCCTTCCATCGATATCATCGGGATGATTCAACAACGCGGCGCATCAGTGACTGCCTATGATCCTGCTGCCATGGAAAATGCGCGTCGGTTCATCCCCAATGTTGGCATGGCAAACGACCCCTACGAAGCTGTGGAAGGCGCAGACGCTCTCTGCATCATCACACCCTGGAACGAATTCAAGCAGGCAAATTTACGGTTGGTGTCAGAGAAAATGAACCACAGGCTGCTTCTGGATGGCCGCAACATCTATGATCCGAGAGACATGAAAGCGCTGGGATTTACCTATGTCGGAATCGGACGCTGACTACCGCCCTATCTGGGATCCTGAATTAGCAGGTCCAGTAGAGGTGGGAATAGACGTTATTGAAATCGAGCGCATCAGACACGTCCTCGATCGATTTGGCGATCGTTTCCTTCAGCGCATTTACTCAGAAAAAGAGCGACAGTATTACGGAAAACGGCCGTCGGAACTAGCTGCCCGGTTCGCTGCGAAAGAAGCAACGATGAAGGCGCTGGGCACTGGAATCCGAGGTGTGCGCTGGCGGGATATTGAAACACTCCCGAACCGGCGCGGAAAACCTATTTTGACCCTCCACCATACCGCCGCGAACCGGGCGCGACTTCTTGATCTAAAATACTGGACAATCTCTCTTACTCATTCCAGAACCGAAGCCACGGCTGTGGTGATTGCATCCAAAGACCGGAGGTAACAAGCATGACTCCAATCGTTACTCCGGAACAAATGATTCTTGCGGAAAATCTGGCTGTCGAAGCTGGAACGCCGGAACGGGATTTGATGCGCATCGCGGCAGGTCAGATCGCAGACTGGGTAGGGGTCACATTTCCGTCATTTGCCGAGCCACGCCAGCACGCTGTTGGGTTAGTGGGACCTGGCAACAACGGAGGAGATACGCTCGTCGCGCTCGGGCTTCTTGTGGAGCAAGGATGGAGCTGTTCGGCGCTACTGGTAGGCCGGACAAGCACTGCGAATCTGCCGATTTCTCCATCGCTTATTGATCGGATCGAAGTGGTTGAGAGCGTTTCGGAAATTCAACCGGCAGAGATCGTCCTTGATGGTATTTTCGGCAACGGAGCCCGCGCGGAGTTGAGCGAAAGCGTGAACTCTATCATCGCAGAAATCAACAATTCATGGGCGCTCTCCAACGCACTTCGGATCTCTATTGATGCTCCTACCGGAGTCGATTCGCTTACTGGCGAAACTGCCGAGACACCGTTTGCAGCAGACGTGACGCTATGCATTGGCTTCCCGAAAATAGGATTGTTTCTGGCGCCGGCGGCCGATTTTACCGGTCATCTGGAAGTTCTTGACATTGGGATAGACGTGCCAGAGGATTTCGACGGACCACGATTGATTGAACGATCCCTGATTCAGCCGATGATTCCTGTTCGCTCCGTATTCGCTCACAAACGGTCAGTTGGAAGTCTGCTGGTCGTTGGCGGCGCTCCTGGTTACTACGGAGCACCTCGCTTGACCGCCGAAGCTGCCTACCGAGTTGGCGCTGGACTGGTTGGGCTGGCAGTGCCAAGACAACTTATTCCAACGATTGCCGCTCAGATCCCTGAGGCTATTTATCATCCCGTAAATGACACAAATCCGCGTCAATCCGCGAACGAGATTCTCGACTTGCTGTCACCCGAGCAGGATCATCCGTATTCAGCTGTAGTTCTTGGACCAGGTCTTAGCCAGGACAAACAGGCTGCGGAATTGTTGACCAGATTATTTGGCACGCAAGCACAGTCGAATCAACCAACATTCGGGTTTCAGGGTCAGCAACAGGACTATCCATCAGATAATTTTCCAACAACAATTGCTGGCACAGTTCCGCTTCTTATCGACGCTGACGGACTCAACTGGCTGGCCAAGCAGGATAACTGGCCAGACTTGCTGAGCAAATGTCAGGCTATTCTCACCCCACATCCAGGCGAGTTTTCACGGTTGACTGGCCTCTCTACGAAAGAGATCATCAGGAATCCATTTGGTGCAGTGTCTAAAGCCGCACGCGACTGGGATCAGGTGGTTGTGCTTAAATGTGGGTATCCATGCGTTGGTTTGCCGGAAGGTAGTGTCTGGGTTTGCCCGCGGGCTCCGTCAGAGCTGGCAACAGCGGGGACAGGAGACGTGCTGTCGGGGATTATCGGTGGTTTGCTGGCCCAGGGCTTGACGCCTGAGGACGCTGCACGAGCCGGCTTGTTTATTGGAGCGACTGCCGGTGGCAATGCCAGGGAGGATTGGGGCGTGCTTCCGGTCATGGCCCGGGATGTGATCCTTGAACTACCAGCTGCTATCGCTCAAATCAACGGGTTCCCTGTAGAAGATTAGCCAGTAGTGCCAGAATTCCACGGAAGGAAAAGTGGGTGGTTGTCGATCGACGGGTGACGGAGATCATGACGAAGAGAGTATTTACTGTTGAAACCTCCTCGTGGGTAATCGACGCTGCCCGGATCATGGTGGAGAACGACATTACCGGCTTGCCGGTGCTGGAAGATGGCGAGTTGGTGGGCATGATCAACGAAATGGATCTCGTTTCAAGAGAAATACAGGTCTCTGATCCAACGTATTTGTCCATCTTCAGCGCCATGATCACCTTGCCTTGGGACAAAACCCCCGATGAGTTCCGGCGGGTAACTGCCGCAACCGTCGGCGATCTCATGAGTGAACCTTGTTTCAGCGTCAGGGCACGTGCCACTGTTCGAGACATTGCCACGCTCATGTTCGAGCAGAAGCTCAATCCGGTGCCGGTGCTGGATGATGACGACCAAATAGTGGGCATAGTCAGCCGGAGTGATATTGTCCGGCTGATTGTGGAAGATGCAGATGAAGCCGCATTAGCCGATGAATCGTGATCGTCTCAATGAAATCTATAGTGGTTCACACCTCCGGATAGATCTCAATGCGTATCAGCACAATATCGGTCGATTGCGTCAGTTGGCAGGCGCAGATAGATCGTTTCTTGCCGTGGTCAAGGCGAATGCTTACGGGCATGGAGCAATCCACTGCGCCAGAGCAGCTGTCGAAGCAGGTGTAGATTATCTCGCGGTTGCCCGCATCGATGAAGCGATTCAACTACGCAGAGCGGATATCACTGCTCCAATTCTCGTCTTAGGCGCGCCGAATACTTCGCAGATTTCAATTGCATTGCAGATGAACGTCGAATTGAGTGTCGGTACACGATCAGCGCTGGATTCGATCGTTGCCGCAGGAAGTAGAATCGGCTGTTCCGCAAAACTTCACCTGAAACTGGAAACGGGTCTACACCGATATGGAGCAGATCCGGATCTTGCCCTGGCACTGGCGCAGGAAATGAAGCACTCAGAATGGGTTGATTTTCGTGGCGTTTACACCCATTTTTCTTCAGCGGATGAAGTTGAACGATCGCCAACTCGTTCTCAAATAGACATAATGAACACTTTTACGCGAGAACTAAAGTCCGAGTCCATCCTCCCGCCACTGGTGCATCTGGCAAATAGCGCCGGATTGATCACCGGAGAACTTGGCGAATCAACCATGGTTCGGGCTGGTATCGCTACCTACGGCCTGGACCCGTCAGACGAAGTGAAGCTGCCCGAGGGATTTCAGCCGGTAATGTCGCTGCATTCGGTGATCAGCAGACGATTTCAGTTGAACGCTGGTGATGCGGTTTCTTACAACCGTACCTATGTTGCAGCAAACGCAGAAGAAGTTGGTACGGTCCCAATAGGGTACGCGGATGGTCTGCCTAGAAGTCTGCAGGGGAGAGGGCGGGTTCTGGTTGGCGGGGAGCTGCACCAGATACTCGGGAGAATCTGCATGGATCAGATTACAATCCGCGTTCCCGATACAGCTCGTGAAGGCGATCAGGTGATTGTGTTCGGAAACGGTTTGTCAGGTGAATTGACAGCCGAAGAGGTGGCATATACCGCAGGCACGAACAACTACGAGACCGTTACCCGTATGAGCGCCCGACTGCCGAGAATATATTACAAGAACGACGAGGCTGTATCGTGGTCAGTTCCGTTGCTTGGTGAAGCGGGCAGCTTCTAGGTATCAAAGAAAATCGCGGGTGACGTCTTCCCCGCGATTCCCGTTCCGATTAAGTTGCAAAAAATTGCGTTAGGACGCTTCGTAGGCGCTCCCCTGCACATTCAGCAACGATTCGACATCTTCCTCGACAACGAAAGTCCTGCCAGACATCTCGTCCCTGACGTAGTCAAGGTGTTTGTCATCCATCCAACGGTAGATGGTTGGACGAGTGACGCCGAGTTTCTGAGCGGCATTGCCAATGGAAATTAGCTCTGAGCGTTTGAATGCCCGGAATTTTGCAGCCGAGATCATCCGACCCAGATCTTCTTCCCAAAATGATCGAGGAACGACATAGTCCTCGGCCATCGGCGCCCAGAAGAGTAACTGGAGCACATTGTCCGTGCGCTCCTTGACCTGAGTTCGAGACTCGTTTAATTCCCCGCGTGCTAGAGCGGCCAATAACGCAAGGTCCCGACCCAGTTTGCTTCCCCGAAGCTCCTCGATGTCCATCGGGCGCTCCTGTTCAGGGAATAGATTTTGTACAAGTCGATGGTGGTGGCTATAAACAACGATCAACGCATCGTCGATCGTCTTTTGCCACGTTGTCTGTTCGACTTCCACGCCTGCTCCTTCCGCATGGCGTATTCCACCCATTCCCCCCTGTACGTATGTGCATTGTAAAGGGTTGCACAACATTTCGTCAACTAAAACAGCTAGAATTACGCACATTCGTACGCATAGAACGTTTATTTTGTCCGGTCAGGCTGACCGGTCAGCCCCTCAAGTCGATGAATACGACATAGTTCGCATGTTTCGATTTGGCAAAGGTTGTAAAGTTATCGGGTTATAATGATCGAGATTCAATCTCGGAGGTGGTCGATTGCGCACACTGTGGCGCGTCCTAAAATACCTTCACAAATATAAAGGTCAACTGGTTATCGCCTATATCGCGCTGTTTATCGGCGTAGGAGCGATGCTAGTTGTTCCCAAGCTCGTCGAATACATCATTGATGAAGGTATTTCAGGTGACAACAACTCAGTTGTTGTCTGGGGTGCTACCGCGATTGTCCTTGCCGCCATTGCTCAGGGACTCTTTACCTATACACGTTCGTACCTCTTTCAATCTCTGTCCGAGCGAGTCGCGACTGATATGCGGCTGGAGTACTATCGCAAACTTCAGACGCTGACCTTCAGCTATTACGATCATGCTCAGTCTGGTCAGTTGATGTCTCGCGGGGCTGAAGATATCAACTCCATTCGCCGATTCATGATGTTCTCCATGCGTATGCTGGTATTGAGCATAACCATGACAATTGCTGTCATCATCATTCTCTTCCGCACAAATGCCGAACTGGCTGCAATTAGCCTGCTGGTACTGCCCTTGCTTATCTTTAGCGCCTACCGATTTGGGCGGATCATCCGACCAAGGTTTCTCGCTATCCAGCAGCAGTTTGGCGAAATGTCCAGCGTTATGCAGGAGAACCTTGCCGGGACCCGTGTTGTCAGGGTGTTTGCTCAGGAGCGTCGAGAGATCCAGAAATTCGATGAATCGTTGGAACAGTTGTTTGACAAACAGATGGACGCTGTTTCCATCTGGTCAAAATACTTCCCGGCGATGACGACCCTCAATGAGCTGTCAATTGCCTTTGTGCTCTGGTTCGGCGGGCGCCAGGTTATCAGTGGCGATATCTCCATTGGCACTCTGATTGCATTCAACCTGTATCTCGCCATGCTCGCACAACCGGTCAGATCTCTGGGGTTCATCGTGAACTCGATGGCCAGAGCAATTGCGTCAGGCGACAGAATATTTGAGGTATTGGACACCAAACCGGCCATCAAAGATAAAGCAGATGCAGTTTCTCTTGATCGACCGAAAGGTAAAGTCGATTTCGTTGATGTCTCTTTTACTTATCCCGGAAGCGACGATCCTGTCCTCGAAAACATCACATTTGATGTCGAGCCAAATAAAGTCGTCGCCTTGTTTGGTCCAACCGGTTCCGGCAAAAGCTCAGTGACATCGCTGGTTCCTAGGTTCTATGAAGTGAGCAAAGGCGAAGTCCTGATCGATGGCGTCGATGTGCGAGATGTCGATCTTCGATCGCTTAGAAAGAGCGTTGCATTCGTGCTCCAGGACACCTTTCTGTTCTCGTTCTCTATTCGAGACAACATTGCATTTGGCAATGAAGACGCCAGCGAGGAGCAGATCGAGCGGGCGGCGAAGATTGCCAGAGCCCACGATTTCATCATGGAAACACCCGACGGCTACGACACGATTCTGGGTGAGCGAGGCGTTAGCTTGAGCGGTGGCCAGAAGCAACGCATCGCAATCGCAAGGGCAATCTGTGCCGACCCACGCATCCTGATTCTGGATGACGCGACGTCAAGTGTGGATACTGAGACGGAGTTTCTGATACAGCAAGCACTGCGTGATGCGATGGTTGGCAGGACGACGTTTGTCATCGCCCAGCGCCTGTCCACACTCAAAGATGCCGATGAAATCATTGTGCTAGATCAGGGTAGGATCGTTCAGCAAGGCACCCACGCCCAACTGGTCAATGAAGAAGGGCTCTACGCTCGAATCTACGATCTGCAATTGAAAGATCAGGAGGAGATGGTTCAGCAGGTCGCTGACTAGCGGTCGAAGAACTACGCTATGAGAAACGCATCTCCACATGCTGATGAAAAAATGTATGGCTCGATCGACTCAGAAATTGCCAAGCGATTTCTCCATCAACTCCGGCCCTACTGGAAGATAACCTCCGTCACCACTGTCTTGATGGTGCTGACGGCTATAGGTGATCTCGCCTTGCCGTTCATGTTTGGTATCGCCATTGATGTCGTATCGAATAACCGTACGTTCCTCGGTCAATCCGGTGTTTCGGCGCTGGACACGCTGGCTATTGTATTCCTCGTCGTCATCGTTATTCGATTTATTACCTACAACCGGCAGCTCTACTACACATCCTATATCGGTCAGCGGCTTGTCTATGACATGCGAGACGAGATGTTTCGACATATCCAACGGCTTGGCATCCGCTATATCGATGAACGCGGTGTTGGGCGGATTATGTCCCGGTTGCAGAATGACGTTGGCGTCATCGACATGCTCTTCACCGAAGGCCTGATTCGGGTCATGACCGATTTTGTGCTTCTCTTCGGCATCATCGGCCTGATGCTGTACCTCAACTGGCAACTTGCGCTCGTTGCGTTCGCAGTTATGCCGATCCTCGTCGGTGTCATGCTGGTATGGCGAAGGTATGCGGTCGAGACTTACCGGGAAGTGCAACGTTCAATTTCGATCGTGAACGGCAACCTGGCCGAGTCCATTTCAGGGGTTCGGGTCATCCAGGCATTTGCTCACGAGCGACGCAGCATTCGAAAATTCAATGATTTGAATACAACGAATTTGAATGCCAATGTCCGGGCGGCGAAACTGTCATCATTCCTCTTCCCCACGGTCATGTTCGTCGAAGCCCTGGCGACCGGGTTGGTGCTCTTCTTCGGCGCACGTTTGGTGCTCGGGTCAGGCGGATTTACCGTTGGCGAGCTGTTTATCTTCGTTGCATACATCAGCCGATTCTATGAGCCAATTCGGGAACTGGCCATGCGCTACAACATGATGCAACGTGCAATGGCTGCGGGCGAGAGAATATACGGATTACTTGACGTCAAAGAAGAGATCAAAGACAAACCAGGCGCTGTCGAATTGCCGCCGATTATCGGCGAGGTGGAGTACACGAACGTTCGGTTCGGCTATGGCGATGACGAAGTGCTGCACGGGGTGAATCTAAAGGTGCATCATGGCGAGTCAATTGCCTTTGTCGGAGAAACAGGTGCAGGAAAATCCTCGATGATCAACCTGCTGGCCAGATTCTATGACGTCTGGTCTGGCTCCATCACGATAGACGGGTATGACGTACAAGACGTCACCCAGCGTTCTCTCAGAAGCCAGCTTGGAGTTGTGCTTCAGGATACCTACCTGTTTGCAGGCACCGTTTCCGAGAACATCAAGTACGGCAATGTCAACGCTTCAGATGAGGAAATGATGGAAGCTGCCCGGGCCGTTGGCGCCCACGACTTCATTATGCGTTTGCCAAAAGGCTACGATTCCGAGGTTCATGAACGTGGTTCGGTGCTGTCAGCAGGTCAGAGACAGTTGCTTTCATTCGCTCGGGCAATGCTGGCGAACCCGGCAATCATTATTCTGGACGAAGCAACCTCAAGCGTTGACACCGAAACAGAGATGATCATTCAGGACGCCTTGAAACGGCTTTTGAAGGGCAGAACTGCTTTCATGATCGCTCACCGCCTGTCCACTGTGAAAGAAGCTTCCAGAGTGGTTGTCCTCGATCAGGGCAACATCATAGAGTCTGGCACCCATGACGAGTTGCTCCGAAAACGCGGTGCATACTACAACCTGTATACGATGCAGTTCCGGCGTGAGGAAGAACTGACCGCGGCCGACTGATCACACTCTGGCTACACCGCGAGCAAATCAATCGGACTACTCCTGGGTAATGCACGCACGACAAATTCAGCATTGCTAAATGCAAGAGCGGCGGTTGAATTGGCAACGGCAATGTCAGGATGGTTGTTGATCTCCGACAAATGAGCAAGCCAGACTGACTGGATGTTGCTCGATGCCGCTCCAGCAAGCAGCGTCGCACAATCATCGTTGCTCAGATGCCCGAGTGGTCCCTGGATTCTACGTTTTAACGAGGCCGGGTACGGCGAGGTTCTCAACATACCTTCGTCGTAATTCGATTCAATAACGACGATGTTCGCCAGCGATACAGCCGTCGAGACATCAATGTTCGGGATCCCCAGGTCGGTGACAAATACCGCAGACAGTGAACCGGACGAGATAAGAAATCCACATGGTTCAGCGGCATCGTGCGATACCTCGACCGGAGTTATCTCCAGCTCGCCAATTGCAAACTGGTCTCCGCTCCGAATGATTTGCCAGTCGGTGTCTATCTTGCAAGATCGGATTGTTCCGGCAGTTGCAAATACTGGACAGTGCTCTGTTCGCAACAGACTCTTGAGAGCGCTGACGTGGTCAATATGCTCATGACTGATGAGTATCCCGTCGACCTGACCGTTCACACCAAGCCGGTTGAGTTCGGCGCGGATTTTACGAACACCAATGCCGCAGTCGACAACAATAGTGGTTGCATTGGTATGAAATATGAAGGCGTTCCCGCTGCTGCCCGAACCAAGGGAAATAATCTGCATTAGTGACGGTCGCCGTGGAATATTGCGGTGCCGACTCTGAGGATGGTTGCCCCTTCTTCAACCGCGACTTCAAAATCATTGGTCATCCCCATCGAGAGCTCGGTCAATGTGGTTTCGGGATACGTTTCAGACATGTTGAAGGCGATTTCTCGCATTTCGGCGAACACCGGACGGGTGTCCTCGGGTTTTGCGTGAAACGGCGCCATGGTCATGAACCCCTGCAGGTGCAAATGGCGACGAGAGAGAACATCTTCGATCAACCCTGGCACTTCATCTACTGAACAGCCATGTTTCTGCTCTTCGCGTCCAACATTTACCTGGATAAGGACGGGTTGAATCAGATTTGCATTTCGGGCGCGCTTGTCCAGCTCCTTGGCCAGTGAAATGCGATCCAGCGAGTGAATCAGATCAAAGATGCCGACCACCTGTCGGGCTTTGTTGGTTTGCAAGCTGCCGATCATGTGGAGTTTCATTCCAGAGGGTCGGTCATGCTCGAATTTTTCGAGCGCAACCTGCACTCTGTTCTCGCCAAATTCCGTTAATCCAAGTTCAAATGCGGCATCTACGGTGTTGCGATCGACAGTTTTACAGACGGCAACCAGCCGAATGTCATCTGGATTGCGTCTGGCTCGACCCGCCGCCTGACGAATGCGGTCCCGAACATTACTGATATTTTGAGACAGTGTAGTCTGAACTGCTGCAGCACTATTTCCACTCACAACGCCTCCTGCACTTTACTGCTACTGTAATTGTGCCACCATCATCATACGTCCTCGCGGCCGGTTTCCTGACGTCGCGACTCTGTGAGAGAAAAATTTACCGTTCGAGCAGGCTGTGCAGAGCATGGCAATCTCTATCTGGTGTTCAGGAACACCGCAATCGACGAGTATCTGCTGGTTCGCCTTCCAGAGATCGAAATGTGACCGCGGCTGCTTGTTTACTACCGCTCGATGCTGTTCGGGAACCGAAGTCGACATCCAGCGGTCAATAACCTCATCACCAACTTCGTAGCAACATGGACCGATGGATGGACCAATGCCTGCCAGGATGTTCTCCGGGAGCGTGCCAAAATGTAATTGCATTGCCTCTACACCGTTCCTGGCGATCTGGTCTACGGTACCACGCCAGCCAGCGTGCAGGACACCGGCAGCATGTTGAGCGGGGTCGTAGAGCAGGATCGGGACGCAATCAGCGACGATGATACCGATTGCTACGTCTGGTTCTCTGGTAATCAGTCCATCGGTATCTGGGAATCCCTGGAACTCAGGTGGCTGTCCTTTTCCGCGGTCCCGGCGGCTGGCGACTTCTATGTTGTTCCCGTGCGTCTGCCGGGGAACGACAAGATCGGACGGGTTAATTCCGGTCTCCTGCAAGAATTTTTGGCGGTTGGCAGTGATGTTGTCCCAGTTCGCATCCCGGCCATAGCCGACATCACCCTCGGAAGGCTGTGATGGAAGTCGGTACGACACTCCATGTTTTAGCGCCTGGTTTTGGAACGATTCGAATTGAAAATAGTGCGAGTTACGACTGGATCTTTTCAGCACGGTCAACGGCGTTGAGCCTCCCCGATAATGATCTGGTCAACAACCTGCTCGACAGGCGCAAGGTCGTCTCGAAACACCATAGCATCACCATCCCAGATACGGATGTTACCCGCTGAAATTGAGGCTTCGCCAACCGGTTTCAATATCGAACTATCAGGCAATGCTTCAATATTGGAAACAAACGCTTCAATGCTAGACGGCGAATTCGTCCCGATTACCATAGTGTTGCTGAATCGCTCGACATCAATGAGATAGACATAGTCGAACACGTCCGCCATCGTTGCGGCGATGACATCGACCAGCCGGAAATCCGTTTTCGTTCGACCGGCATTGACCACCGCAACACCATCCTCATCGAGATGATCGCTAACTTCCTGGAAGAATTCAGCGGTTGTCAGATGAAATGGAATATAGGGTTGTCGATACGCATCGATGCCAATGACCGAATAGGTATTGTCGGTTTTGCTGAGGTAGTAGCGGCCATCAGCCACGACGACGTTAAGATTCGGTTCGTTCATATCGAAGTATTCTCGACCGACTTCGGCGATTTCACCGTCGATCTCGACGCCATCAATCGGTATCGGGCCGTAGGCGCGGGTGAATTGCTTCGATACTGTGCCTGCGGCAAGACCAATCATCAGCAAGCTGTCGACGTCTTCTGGTTTTGTCTCTGGGATGAAGTATGGCGCGATCATAAAGTAGTCCCAGGGTCCTCTGGTGAGCAGGGAATCAGGATCATAAATCGAATGAACAGCATGACCTTCGTTCAACGCAAGAAGCATCTCTCCATCCCGCTCGAGGACCTGGACATAGTTGTACCGAGTCTCAGTTTCATAGATGACCTCGCCGTATTCCGGCGGTCGTATGAGTCCTTGCTGGAGAGTAACCGGCAGAAAAAGCACGACCACGAGCAATGCGCCAATGAGCGACCCTGCGCGAATATCTCGTGTCAGGATTAAGCCGATCAGCGATGGAACAAGCAGGCAGATCGCCAGTAGCCAGAAGGTATTGCGAGTGCCGAAAACCGGAATGAGCAGCAAAGCCGGCAACATGGCTCCGATGATTGAACCGACGGTTGAGAGCGCATACAGATTGCCAGCGGTGTTTCCGGCATCGCTAACCCGGTGCAGCCTCAGCCGCACGGCAAACGGCGACACCATCCCTAAAAGCGTAATCGGCACCGCGAACAGGAATATAGTTCCAAATAGTGAACCAACGAAAGCCCCAACATTGGTCTCATCGAACGCTGCCAGCGAAACTTCGAGAATAGGTCTTGAAATAATTGGGATGAATGCGACTGACGCGCCCGCCAGGCCGGTCACCGTGTAGAGTAACCACGGCTTTGGCCACCGATCGGCAAGGCGTCCCCCGATAAAATACCCAATGGTGAGGTAGAGCAGCGTCAGACCGATGAGATTCGCCCAGATAAATGTTGAAGATCCGAAGTAGGGTCCGATCAAGCGCGAGGCGGTTATTTCAATGGCAATGCTTGTTATCCCGCCAGTGAATACAATGATCGCCAGAACCCAACCAAGCGGGTTCCGGGCAGTGCTCCAACTAAGCGCTGAAGATGTAGATTGTGCCGTTGAACCTGTTGCGACCACCTGTGCCGTCTCTAATAGTTTTCTAGCTGTATCGGAACGTCGATCAGTACCGGATCTCTGTTTGTTCTGGCGCCAGCCAACGCATCTTGTAACTGTTCGGGAGACTCGGCTCGAATAGCTTCTATGCCGTACGCATCCGCAATCTTGACATAATCCGGATTTACAAGATCTACGTTTGTGTACCTTCCCGGATAGGTATTCCGTTGGGCAGCTTTGACCGCAGTGTGAGTATCGTCGTTGAAGATCACGATCTGTACTGGAATCCGATGATGCTTTGCGGCGCCTAGCTCCTCCATCGTGAATTGGAATCCACCATCGCCAGCAATGGATACGACCTGGCGGTCGGGGCAGCCAATCTTTGCCCCCAGAGCCGTCGGCATCGCCGAGCCAAGCGTGCCAAAACCTCTCGGGAACAGATAGCTGCGTGGTGTGTAGACCGGGAAGTAACGCACGCCTTCATAGGCCATCATCGTCATGTCGTTGACCAGAATGGCATCACGGTCCATCCCAGCGCGGAGGGCTTGAAGGTAGGGCAGATAGCCAGCCACTCGGTCATCAGCCGGAAGTAGCATTTGGTGTTTGATTTCCGCGATTTCAGCTTCCTCCCAACCGCCAGTCTGGGGCTGCCTTTCAAGCTGTTCGACGATAGCTGAAACGCTCAGCGCCGCATCGGCTGCGATGCTTACCGATCTCTGGTACAGATCTGTTTCAAACTCGGCGCTGTCGATATCGATGTGGATAAGACGATCAGGCAGCGGAAGTGCGCCGTTGGCAGTCGTCCGGACACCAAGACCTGTGCCGATAACAATCGCCAGATCACTCCCTCGCAGAACGTCGGCAACCGGATTGTCGGCAGACCACCGGTAACCAAATGCGCCAAGCGCGAATGGATGGTCTTCAGCGATCGCTCCTTTGCCGGTGACCGAAGTGAAAACAGGAGCGCCGATAC
>CAZNYB010000090.1:0-15526 GCA_964577155.1 uncultured Thermomicrobiales bacterium
GCGACCGGACGGCTCGCGGGCGGTGACCAGATTCTAGATGGATGATATTCCGTGCCGAGCTGGTTGCATAATAGAGCGATTCGCAGAGAATAACGACATCAAAGGTATGGTGCGTATTCAAACCTCAACTGAGGCGAATTCATATGTGGCATTTCGTCGAGTGATTCAAGGTAGTCCCAGTGGCCTGACAGATACTCACCGGTCCAGGTATCTCTGATACTGATATACGGGGAACTGCCATGTACCAGATCGCTGACCATTCTTCTCAAAGAGGACCGGCAAGCAGCGGCGATTTGAACTTGCTAGCTTAGTTTATTTGCCGAAACGACCGGTTGATCCTCTTGCGATTGAAGATCTCCTCGATCCGGTGTGCTGACCTGCTGGCTCATGTCGCGTGATACCTGCTGTGGAATAAGAGAGAGGCTAATCTGATCAACGTAAAGGCGTAAAAAATTTAAAAACGCGTACAAGAATATAAGAATTGCTAGCATCTCAAGCGTCTCCTCCAGAAAAACAAGTATCCACTCCACCGCAAAGCGAGGGTCCGGATTCTCGCTATATGACGCACTAACCATCTCCAGCCCTATTGCACTTCCAATGTAAACAGCAGTTGCGATTGCAAGTGTATTTCGCGTGATTCTAGGCAGAGCAAAGGCGAATTTTAAGTAGACCAGAATCACAACAAGCACCAGGATGAGCCCGGGAATGACCCAGGTCCAGGCGAAAATTCCACCTAGTTCAAATTGTTCCTCCAGTTTTTCAGAGATGAGTTCATGGATCTGGATTTCTTCTTCCATTGAGAGGCCCAGAAAAAATATAGAAAGAAAGATCCAGTGATAGAAATAGTCTCTGGTAGTAGAACGTGCTATGACGGTAGTGATAAGTCCAATGACCATAGCAGTCAACAGGAGCAGAAATGATGTGTACCAGGTAGGAAAGTTGGATTCGTTCCCCAGATCAAATAAAGATTCCAGTCGTTGCCAGGCATCAACTTGAGGCATTCCCAGATAGTTAACTATCTGGATGGCGGCATGAACCAGTGCAAGGGCCATTACGCCAATGCCGAGTATAAGAATGATTCGTCGTGGACTCAAATCTATATATAGCTGTTTGGATGAATGAGTTTGTTCTGCTTTATCCAATGAATGACATCGCTAATCGCGTACTCTTGAGATCAGACAGGATCTCAATGTCTGAGAAAATCTGAGTTATACAAAAACCAGCAGCATGAGGTACTCGTATTAACAAGAGTATGTCGGAACGAAAATGTCTGATCAACCATTTGCCTGTCGAGTATGCGTACACTGATCTCGGATATTTACCCTGAATTCGATCATGCTTGCCGGTGGACGATTTTCCATCACCTCGTCGCACAGATACATTGTCACTACGTGGATATCTCCGTGTCGGTTGTAGATCCAGGCGATTGTTACGGTAAAGTAGGATGGAGTGTTGACTACAACAGGTAGCAACATGCTAGTAACATATGTTGGATGCATTTACTTACAGAACTGGATGTAAAGACGCTGAATCAAGCCTCAAATACTGATCGTTGTCAGATAGATCCAATCCATGACTGAAATCACGCCAGGATATGTTTTCAAGTTAATGCGTCGTTGGTGGTGGGTCATGATTCTCTGCCCGGTGCTCGCCGCTGGCGCCGCCTGGCTTGTTACGAGCCGTTTGACACCGATATATGAGGCAGAGGCTGTACTACTGGTTGATCGCACCCAGACCCAGGGAACATTCACGAATTACAACGACATTCTGGCTGCCGAGCGACTGAGTAATACCTATAGCGAGCTCGTCCAAACCAGCGCGGTGTTGACGGAGACGGTGGATCGACTCGATCTCGGTTTGAAACCGAGCGATCTCTCGATTAGTGTTTCGACGATCAATGACACGCAATTGCTGCGTATTACAGCAAAAAATGCAGATCCGGAGCTGGCAGCGTTGATCGCGAACACTGTCAGCGTTGTCTTTGCTGAACATATCAACGCGCAGTCAACATCGGCTATTGGCGCAAACAGCTCTTCGCTACAGCCCGCAATCGATGACCTGCAGGTACAGATAGATGAAACGTCCGCCCGGATTGACATGTTGCTGGAAAGTTCAGATGCTAGCAATGCGGCTGTACAGGAGGAGATTCGGCAGCTTCGCAATGATCTCGGCACCTACCAGACACAGCTGGCGGATCTTCTGGAGACTCAGCAGCGTATGGCATTGCTGGAGGATGAAGTTGGTGTGCAAATTCGCGTTGCCGATCCAGCAAGTGCGCCGTCAACTCCGATCAGTCCACGGCCACTATTTAATATTGCCCTGGCAGTCGTGCTTGGCTTCGCTGTAGCGAGCGGGCTTGTCCTCTGGCTAGGCTACCTGGACGATACGGTCAAAACACCTGAGGATGTCCGCCAGATTACTGACGCACCAGCGCTTGGGCTGATACCGGTCATGAAAAATCCGGAGCAGTTCGAAGCAATGACCAATCTCCGTTCCGAAGCCGCAGAGGCGTTTCGTGGTTTACGGACGAATTTGCAGTTTGCGACGTTGTCAAGTCCGATTCATTCTCTCGTTGTCACCAGCTCACGTCCCGGCGAAGGCAAATCGGTGACTGCGTCCCACCTCGGACTTGTGCTGTCCCAGGGCGGACAAGAGGTCATCCTGGTTGATGCCGACTTACGACGGCCGCAACTGCATCATCTAACCGGTGTGCCGAATGCTGCTGGCCTGACAAACGTGCTGCTTTCCAACAACGTCCTGGATCTCGAAAGTTTGTTGCAGAAAACAGATCTGAAAAATCTTCGCTTGCTGACCACCGGACCATTGCCTCCGAATCCAGCGGATCTTCTGAACTCGCAGCGGATGGAAGAGTTGCTCCAGCGGTTGGAATCAATGGCAGATATTGTCGTGATCGATACCGCCCCGGTTGGCTTTAGCGATCCGGTGATCTTGACCGGCCAAACGGACGGCGTCATTGTTGTTGCCAATAGTGGCGAAACACGTTCGAAGGAGCTAGAGCGCACCTTCGACATCCTGAGACAGACCGGGAAGCCAGTGTTCGGAACGGTCCTGAATATGGTGAGCCCGGATATCGAATCATACCGGCGTGAGAAGTATTATCGTGACTACTATGATCGTGACACCGACACCCCGATGATTCAGGATCTTGAAACTAACGAACTCGAACTGCGTCCCCGAAGCCAGGCTGATCTCGCCTCAGACTGACCGTTTTCAGTGACCTCTTCTCCATAGCTTCAGCGGGTTCAGTGTGCGGGTAGGCGTCTGCAATGCGTCGCTATCCACGAGGGGTATGACTACCGGTTCACCGCAGGAGACGAGTTCCGCCGAGCGCATCACCTGTTCGCGGTACGTTTCATCAGATATCATCGCAACCCGTTCCAGCGCTTCACGGATGTGTGGGGGGCGGCGAGTGGTGTCGTGGGCGTCGCTGGCGACAAGATGCACGAGTTTCCCGCGGACGAGCGTTTCCGCGGTCCGGGCGCTGGCGCTCTGATAGGTTTCGGTAAGTGCCTCAGCATTCACCTGCACCAGCAGACCAAGCTCCACCAGCGGTAGCAGTATTTTCGGGTCTGCTTGCACCGCCGGGTAACGTTCCGCATGGGCAATGATCGGCAAACCACCGGCCACCCGCAACATGTAGATTGCGTCTTTCAGGAGGGGCGGCCATGGCCGGGTGAAAGGAAATTCGATAAGCAGGTAACTGCTTTCATTGATGCCGAGCAGCTCACCTTCCTGGTAACGTGAAGCAAGGTCTGCGCTAAATTTGATCTCGCTGCCGGCGAGGATCTCGAGAGACAACCCGTGTTGCCTAGCAGAAACGCGTGCTGATTCAACAGCAGTGCGGATCCGATCAGGTTCAGTGTGGCTTGCATGAGGGGTCGCAACAATCGTCTTGACGCCTTCGGATTCGGAAATCCTTAACATCTCCAGCATGACGCGCGAATCTTGAGCGCCGTCATCAAGCCCCGGCAAAATATGGCTGTGCACATCGACCAGGGTTTGATGCTTTAGTTCATTTGATCCCACCTAAGCGAATCTCTCATCATTTCTGGCGAAGGTATGCCGGTCATTGCATGTGAACGACTAATGACTGCCAATTGTGCCATCAGGAAGTGAACAATTTGCGAGCAATGTGCTGCCTGCCATAGGCGGTCATTTTCCGAAAGGCTTTGGTCCACGATCTTCGGGGTGGAAATCCCAGCACTGCGATAAGCGCGAATTCCAGAAGCGAGTCGTTCCACTCCACCGTTGCACGCGGCAATGCAAAGCGGTCGGATTGAACGCGCGCGGCTGGTACTCTCACATACGGGATCTTACGCCCGTTGCGAGCGGTACCAACCCGAACGGCTGCTCGGACACCTGAGTTGGCGGTTAGCTGGTGGACCTGTTGGTTGTAACCGCCGAATGGGTAGGCAACCGTTTCCACCGGCAGACCCAGTTTTTGTTCTATTGTCGTTCGCCCATCGACAAGCTCAATCTCAAGCTGTTTGCCAGACAACGCGTTCAGATCGGGATGAGATTCTGTATGGTACCCGATTTCCCAACCCCGGTTTGTCATTTCACGCAACTGTTCCCAGGTGGCAAGTTTCCCCATCTTACCGCCGAAATGTTGATTCCAGTCATCGCGTTTACCGACATAATCAGCCACGGCGAAGACTGTGGCTTGAAAGCCAAACTCTTCAAGGATTGGCGTCGCTTCGGTGAGGTTATCCAGAAAACCGTCGTCGAATGTCAACACGATAACTCGACCGAGCGGAGTCCCGGATTCAAATGCGTCTACAAGTTCACGCAAGGTGATCCCCCGAAACCCAAGTCTGCTGAGCAGGCGCATCTGCCGGTAAAATGCCTGCGTGCTAACCGACCAGGGGAGGAGTTTTGGGTGGCGATTCGGATTGTCCGTTACACGATGGTAACAGAGAATTCTGGCTTGAATGCGTTGGGAACGACAGATGCTCGTCAACCTTTTCCGTATCTGCTGGATGCCGTCTCCCCATATGCTAAGGCGAGATTTCCACCCGGTTCCGGTCCATAGTTTTCTGCCGGTAATGGTTGCTGAACACAATTGCGCTATTGGGCTGATAATATCTTGAACGCTACGCTCAGTCTTAAAGCAGAATTTGTCTTTAGTTCCCATACCCCTACAACGCACTCCATATACTACGCCGCAGAAAATCCTGGCAGGCTCAACTGATTGAGTCCGACGATCCTAGCGGGATAACCCCCTGAGTAGATTTCGCTTGTTACAATGATACCGAGGATGGGCATCGACAGGCACCATGTCACGTCATCCTTGTGATGGTGATCCTGCTACCAGTTCGTGTGTTAGCGAGGATTTCGTGCTAGATAGCCAGTCTTTCCCTGCATCTGCCCCGCCCCATTAGGTCATGAGGACTAGCTACTTGCACGCCGACAGAAGCAATGAATTGTCACCAGGATAGAACCGCCTGGCCGACAAAGGCAAACCCGTCGTAAGGCGGGGACGCAAAGCCACGGGTCCCAGGAATTGGGATTGCCGGGTTACCGAAGCAGTGCGGGGACAGGCGAGTCATCGCCTTCTCCTCGTTTGAGGAGTATGATCCATGAACAATCGAAAATCACTTGTGTCGCGTCAACTTTCTCGCCGAAATGTCTTGCGTGCACTTGCTGGCGCATCAGCGACTCCAATCGCGATTGCAATTGCCAATACCGGGCGAACGCTTGCAGCAGACATGCCGTCGTCACGAAATTCTTCCCGTAAAAAGCCGGACGTACGCGTTCAACAGATCGATCTCTCGATCGTGAAAGTAAGCAACCAAAGCTATCTTGACGCCGAAGTGACTGTCGACGCAGGGCGTCGCCGCTTGCGGTATGCCGAGGTTACGGTGCATGTGGAGAGTCCCAATGGGAAGGTTGTAGAACTGCAGGAAGAAACCGACAGATGGGGTGTCGCTAGCTTTTTACCTACCTTGCAAGCAGCGGGTGTGTACACCTTGACAGTCGTTAACATCGATCACTCAGACTACACCTATGCGCCGGAAAAAAATGTTGAGACGGAGGAATGGATTAATTTCGAAGGCGCGGAGCCAATAGAGCCGACGCCTACACCAACTCCAACCCCTGATCCGACACCAACCCCGCAGCCCGATCCAACACCTACTCCAACCCCTGACCCGACACCAACCCCGGAACCCGATCCAACACCGACACCATCTCCAGGTCCTGATCCGACGCCAGCTGACGAATACGATGCTAACGTCAAAGATTACGGCGCAACCGGAAATGGCTCGACAGATGACACGAGCGCAGTTCAGCAGGCAATAAACGCTGTACCGTCAGGCGGCCAAATCTATTTTCCTGAAGGGGTGTATCGGATTAGAACTGCGCTACGCATCAACAGTTCAGTGGCATTGATTGGCGAGTCGCGCAACAACACGATTCTTGAGACCGAAGCCACCTGGGGTGGGTTAGAACTCCGTAGCGGAGCGAACGGCGTCGCAATCCGTGACCTCACCTTCCAGGATGGAGGCAATGGTTACGGTATTCGAATGTACAATGCTCGGAATGTTGATATCAGCAATTGTCTGTTTCGCGACTACCATTACAATGCCATCAGTTTGCAACCTGTACAGGATGTCTCGATCACGGATTGCGAGTTCCGAAACATCCGTTGGACTGGTGTGCGGTTGGAGGAAATTGGATCCGGCGAAGCAAATCGGCGGATTACAATTGACAACTGCAACTTTTATAATCAGACGACCTGGAATGCAAGTGGAAACCCACACGGGCATGGCGCAGTCGCTGCTCATGGGTGGAATCAACATCACAACCTGGTCATAAAAAACTGCTTCGTGGACGCCCACGGCATCGCGCTCGCGCTGGACACAGTCTTCGATTCGCGGGTGGAGAACTGCCGGTTAATTGGTCGTGGAGGATTTGGTGAAGGCGTCGCCTTCTCTGGTAGCCGCAACACCATTATCAACAATACGATTAACAATTTCCCGGCGGCTGGCATCCTGCACTGGGGCACAGACTATCAAGGTGGTCAGGATAACAATGTTATCCAGAACAATACTTGCTATGACAATGCCCAGGGGATTGCCTTTATCCAGGGTTCCTGGAATACGCCAATGCGCTGGACAAAGATCGACTCCAATACTTGCTACTCATCCGGTAGCGGTCTGGTAACCCAGCATTATGGAATACAGACCTACCAGGGTTGGGAAGGCACACCAAATCCGGAGTATGAAGGTATTGAAATCACCTACAACGACTTGAGTGAGAATGCTTCCGGGTCGATGATCTTTATGCACACCAACGGCATCTACTTTGAAGGGAACATCGAGTAGGCTACGCCGAATGCAGATCCAGCTGGCGCTGTTCAATTACTTCTCGATAGATGTCCGACAGCAGATCGTAATTGATTGCTGCCGTGTACTGTTGTTCGAAAGTTATTCTGGCTTCACGACGCAAACGACCAGCCAATTCTGGCTGATTCGCTAGATACCCCACACGCGCCGCAAGTTCATTTGCATTCTCTGGTTGAAATTTGAGTCCGTTGACCTCATTGGTGACAATCTCGGCAGTCGATCCGGTATCAGATGCAATGACCGGCGTTCCGCAGGCGAAAGATTCAAGAATTGACATCGGAAAGTTCTCGTAGAGCGGGGATGGAAACGCCATGGCTGTAGCACCTTGCAGGGTGCTGAGCACCTGGCGATGATTTACACGGCCAAGGTAGGTGATCAGCGGGTGGCGATCTGCCACGCCTGCGACTTCCTGGGCCAGAGGTCCATCCCCTACGATCCGCAACGGAAACGGTGCGCCGTACAGTTGCCAGGCGTCAAGCAAGGTTTGAACACCTTTTGTCTGGTCCAGCCGGCCAACGAAAGCGACATAGCCGCCAGTCCCATCTCCGGTGCCTGGATCTTCGGCAAGAAAATTAGATTTGACAGTGATTTTTTCAGCCGGAAGCCCACCATCGATAAATCGTTGACGGGCAAACTCGCTCAATGCAATGAAGCGATCCACCTCTGTGTGCCAGGTGCCCCGAAGCCGGTGGCTGGTAAGCATCGCCGCTACAGCAAGAGATTGCTGACGAGAATGCCGGTAGCAGGCATAGCGCACCCCGGGAAATGGAATCAGCCTCCCAACACATTCCTGGCAGGGGTGACCGTCTCGAAAGAGGTACGCATTCAAACACAGCAACCGGTAGTTATGGAGCGTCTGAACAACAGGCACGTCATAATTCTGACAAACACTGTATATGGCTGGTGAAATAAGCGGGAACGTGTTGTGAACATGGACGATATCCGGTGCAAACGACAGGATAGCTCGTTCCAGCTGGCGACGGGCGGAACGAGACCATGTTGTTGAAATGGCGAGCTTGCCGGCAACTACAAGCGACCGTTCCTCTGGGATGCGCGTGTTGTCGACGGTGAAGAACGCAACCCGATGCCCTCGCTGTCGCAGTAAGCGGGATTCCGCGGCGAGAACGGTGTCTTCGCCGCCTTCGTACTGGTAGCGATTGTGGACGAATAATATCGCCGGGAATGAGGTTTGCCGGATCACTGCGGGACCGCGAGTTGTTTGACACCGGTGAGATTCGTAGTCTTGTTCGTGACTGCATCCGGTTTGCTGGCGTCTGAGGTAGTCATCTCCGGTTCGCCATTTGCCAGAGATGCTCCGAGGAGGACTCCGAGCGGTACCATAACGAAAATATAGACAAACGAGTTATCAGTGGCCATGCCAAAGCCTAACGCCAGCAAGCCAAGGAAGTTAGCCATATGCAGTTGCGCCATCGGGCTGCCTGTCTGGTCAGCCCGTTGCCAGGCAGCCCAGGTGAATCTGAGTAGGCCCACGAATCCGATGACCCACAGGCTCATGCCGATCAACCCATAATCGTGAAGCAGACGGAGATAATCGCTATGCGGATGACCGATGCCCGGGAAGCTTTCCTCGATCATTGCCTGAGCAGATCCGACGCCATTGCCAATTACCGGTGATTCGTAAAAAGAATTCAGTGTGGCTTCCCAGAGCCGGGTACGCCCCATAGCGTTGATCTGTATTCCGGCGATTTCTATCGCCAGATCTCCTTCAAAGAAGCGCTCACGCAACGGCTCGATGCGCTGGGCAGCGAAATAGGCAACAATCAGAGCGAAACCCCCAACCCCAAAAATTTTCAGGAGATCTCTGGCGCCGTGAGGCTTGACAATGGCAATTGCCAGCAGAATAAGACCAACGACGAGAGCAAGACGGGAGAGGCTCAGCGCAATGACTCCGAGGATTGCCAGAGCAATGAACAGCGATGACCAGGAACCGTATCGCCATCGGGATGCATACCAGCACACCCCGAGCAGTGCGAAAAGAGCGAAGCCACGTGGCCCAAGGCCGAAGTAGCTCGAGAGTGCTGATGTGAAATTACCAGCCAGGAAGATGACGATAGCAAAGAGCGTGGCTATCCCGAGTGCTTTGCCAATGGAGTCTGGATAGTCCGGTATCGTACGGCTGTAATACCCACTGACAATAATAATTCCTATGAACGCAACCAGGACCAATATGTTCTGGATCCCGTTGACCGTGGGTGTATACCAGACACCTAAGGAAACAATCCCCCAGATTGCTAGCAACATGAACGGCGCAAGTCTTCGTAGTTTTACCGGGGATCCTGTGCTAGTAATGATCAGCGCTGCGACAGTACCGATCCCGGCTAACGCAATAGTTAGCAACGCGACTCCGGAGACCGACCCGAATTGAATGGCGATTAAGAAACCGCTCACACCGCAAAGCACTACGATGCTATGCGCAATCGATGGGGATAGGCTCAAAACGACTATACCAACGAGACCGGCAATGACAATAACTCCAAGCTCGACTGATACACCGGCTAACAGACCTGCAATCAGACTTACGACACCAGCGATCAGTGCTACTGAAACTGGTTGTATGACAGTAGAGCGAGAAATCATAACTGCGTTTTCTGGCGGTCCTGCTCAACTACCGCAGCGATTGCCTGGTAGAACGCGTTCGCTGCGTGTTCCGGTGTATATTCGCAGATAATTTCCTGGCTTTTGCGTCCATGCGCCGCAATTGCATCAGGGTGCATCACATACCATTCCAGCAATGCTGCCAACGCTTCGTGATCTCGTGGATCGAATGCGTAGCCGTTTCTGGCGTCATCTATCAGATCTGGGACCGAACCAGCATATCGAGAGAGCAACACTGGCATTCCAACTTCCATGGCCTCGGCAACGACCAATGGCCAGTTGTCTTGCAGAGTCGGCAGAACGAACACATCAGCCTGTTCATAATAGTGCCAGACATTATCAGGAGGTACATAGCCGACGAATGTCACGATGTCAGCGAGCCCAAGTATCGTGACTTGTGCCTGCAGTGCATCATATTCTGGGCCTTCACCAACGATATGCAGTTCAATGCGTTTCCCGACTGGAATCCGATGGTTGGCGATGGCGAATGCGTCAATCAGGTTGTTGACGCCTTTCAATTCGATGAGCCTGCCGACGAAGAGAAATCTGACTGGAGCATCTGGTTCACGTGGTGAAAGCGCGCGAGGAGCCAGCGCGTCAGGAATCTGCTCGGCAGACATTCCTCCAGTTATGATGTGCTGGCTTGCGACATCAAGTTGTTCGATGAGGTAACGTTGCGATAGTTCGCCATTGACGACGAAGCCGCGTGCCTTGCCTGCCATCCAGCGACGAAGGTGTCTGCGTATCCCGGTAACAGTTCTCTCCGTGTGAGCCGTTCCTTCCCAGAAGATGATCGTTCGGTATCCAAGCAGCAGCGAGGTGACAGTCCAGAGGTTGAAGTTGTTGCTGATGACGATTTTCGGGCGGGTTGCATGCAGCTGGAATGGAAATCGCGGTGTCAACATGACGCCGAGGGCAGTCCCAGTTCCGCGGCTTTGGTGATGGAACAACTCGACTCGTTTACCTTGTACGAGTTCTTTCGGGAACTGGCCTAATGCAAGGGCGAGTGCGTCATTGGTGCTGGCAGTTTGCCGGAGGGTAAACACAGTCAGTTGGCCGTTGAGTTTTCGATTGAGAGCCTCAAACACAGGCACCCGATAGGGATGATAACTGGGGCTCAGGTAGGCAACTTGAGGCTCAACAGCAGGGGAAGAGTGCGCGGTTGATGCGAGGCTGTCATCAATCTTCTCGAAAATCTTGTCGAATCTTCGATCCCAGGAATGTTCTCTGGCTAGAGCAATTCGTTGCTGGCTGAGTTCTGGATTTTCGTGTGCGGCAATTTCAATTGACGAAAGAAACTCCTTTTGGTTGTTGCAAAGATAGAAATAGTCGCTAAAGCGTTCCAGGCTTGGGAGTCCGATAGCCACGGTCGGCTTCCCGGTAGCCAAACACTCGAACGTTTTCGCTGGAATGACACCTTCAATGTGATCGTGCCTGGCATATGGCAGAAGTAGCACATCGACATCTTTGAGGAGTTCAGGCAGTTCGGTAAAGGGAACGGACCCGCGCCATTCTGTTTGAGAGCCAAATCCTGGGAAGTCGTCGTCAGCAGGACCGATCAAACGCAATGGGAAGTGATGACTCACCTGTCGCAACAGATCAATATCCTGATTGACAGCGCTTATCGTCCCGAAATAGGCACAAAGCGGTTTGTCTCTGTCCGAGACCCGTTCGGAGCGGGATTGCTCGAACAAGGCAACGTCGACCGCAGGCAAGATCTCGATGGCATTGGCTCCCAGGGCACGCATCCGGGCCTGATGATAGGGAGAGTCGGCGAACACGAGGTCTGCCGCCGCAACAACTTCAGATTCGATCCAGTTCCCGCGTTCACCATCTGGAACACGCGCAAAATCAAAGACCGCGTCATAGATCGTCACGTCAGGTTGGAGAAACGTTTGGAGCGCCAGCGTATATGGTAGCGGGAGAAAATTATAGAGAATAAGCGGTCTCTTCAGTGGTCGATGGAGTAAATTCCTGGCCATCCGCCGAACTGCAACATGCTGATTGAATAGTCGAGCTGGCCAGTATTTATCGGGAACGCCAGCAAGACTGATGATCTCTATACCATCAACCATTGGGTGATGCATAGAACCATCTGGCGTGTTGTTTGAGGAGCGAAATTTACTGCTAACTTTCTGTCTCAGCCTGGAGGTTCCCGGCCACCACCGCCCGGGAAGTGGAGAGACAAAGTAGGCCTGGTAACCGCGTTGAGCAAATCCCGTGGCGATCTGTTGGTGTCGTTGCCAGGTGTGACCCCAATGGATGGTTGACGCAAGTACAACCGTCCCAGGCCGGGTCGAATCAGAGCTTGGCAGGAGATCAGTCACTGAGATGAGTCCAAAATCGTAACCGATTGCGACTAACAGGAAACAACAACATGTCGGTCAGTTTTGCAGCAACAGTGCGAGGTGCAATGGCCATGCCGGTAAACCAGGAAAGGTACATCAGCTGTTGCTTTCGTGAAATATCACGATAAGTCCATGTCGCCTGATATCCGAGCCAGCAGAGCCGGACGACGCTTTCCTTAGGTAGAGGGTGATTCTGTGGCTCAAGTTTCCAGGAGATCATGCGGTGCCAAAGTAACACCAGATCGATCAAATTAAGTGCGCTTTTTGGTAACCCAGTAAAACTCACCATCTCTGCATTTTTGAGTTGGTACTTGTGACCGGCTACCGTTCTGCGGATGTATTCTCGAATGTGATCGAGGTCCAGCTGATATCTACGCGAATGATTTAGACCATGCATCCGATAATATGAAAATTGCTCATCTGATGATGTAAACGGGCCGAGCATCGAGATTCCTCGAGCAATGTAGTCGTCAACTTGTTGACGATACTCAACTTCGGGTGCCGGAAGGATCTTCATCAAAGCTGTCCGAGAAAATGCGATCATGCCTCCAGTCGGCCGCTGGTAATTTTGAACCGTTGCTGGTCTATCGCGAAGATCGCCGGATGGCAACAGATACTGAAGAGGAGGCGAAATTTCCCCGGTTGGGTTTCCATGTTGATCGACGATGAGAGCACGAAACTGGATCTTTGTCGCGTCTGGATAAAGCTCGAATGCGGTTACTGCATTTTCAATCGCATCGCAGGCAAGCATATCGTCAGAATCAAGGAATACAACAATATCTCCAGTTGACACAGCAAAACCGGCGTTAAATCCCGATGCCTGACCACCATTCTCTTTCAGAATCGTTTGTATAGACCTATCATATCGAGCGATGACTTTGCGCGAGTCGTCGGTCGAACCATCGTCAACGACGATTACCTCGACATTGGGGTAGGTTTGATCAAGCGCACTTTTTATGGCATCACCCAGATACTCTGCATAGTTGTAGTTTACGACGATGATGGAAGCTAGCGGGTTCTGCACTATGCCGCTTTCCAGTCCATGAGGTAGCTTGTGTAATCCCGAATTTGTGTCCGTTGTTGCGGTCGTATTGCCAGCATGATGAGTAGAGGTAGCCACAGAACAACTCCAAACGGAATTGGTAGAAAGACAGCAAACAATGGCGGGGAGAGTGCAAGAAGCCAGGGAAGTGTTTGTGTGTATGTAAACCGAAAGATCGAAGCAAGCGAATGGTGAAGAATCAGATATCCGAGCATAGCCGGTATTTCCGCCAGACCGTATCCCCAGATGCCAAGCCAAGGAACGAAGATGAAAGCGCCTGTTACAAATATGGTTACTCCGATTGTATTGGCAAGCGCAACTTGCCAGTTTTTATGTTTTACATAAAGCACAGAAGCTTGTATGCCGAAGACAGCGTTCATGAGCAGACCAAGTGCTACAAACGGGTAAACATCAAGTACTGGCAACCACTCTTCACCGAACAACAGAGGCACGACCACGGGAGCAACCAGCGAGAAGCCGCCAAGTGGGAGACCGACAGCTAGCACCTGGATGCTCATAGCTTCTTCAAGGGCAGTACGCATTCGATGCAGATCGTCTTGTACCCGTCCAAGCACTGCTATTGAAAGGCGCCAGGCGGCATTTTTGACAAACCCGAGCAACGTGGCAAATCGAATGGCGAGACTTACGAACGCGACAGCTTCAGGACCAAGGTAACGACCAACGACGATAGGGTTGACCAGGGTTCGCAACTCCCAGATCCACATTGATACAGAGTATCCCAGACTGTATCCGAGCATCGCCCGGATCGTCGCTGGATGCCAGGTTAAACCAGGTCGATACGACGTCACCAGGTAGCTGCGAACGAGCGGCCAGATTCGCGACACGACATAACCGAGAACCGGCGCCCAGAATCCGAAACCTGCAACTGCGAGCGTGATAGAAATTCCAACATAGAGCGCCTGCGTGACGAGTTCAAGGCTTGCGATCTGGCGAAAGTTCAATGCCCGTTCAAGCTGTGCAATTGCTGGTATAGCCATCAACTCCAATGGGATCACCAGGGTCAGTACACGGAGAGGTGGCAGGAACTGAGAATCACCGTACCAAAACCGCATCAGTGGCGCACCCAGTATCAATATTGCAGCCAGGCTAATACTGATGATGACCAACAGGGTGAACGCCTGATCGTATTCGATTTTGCCTGGCTCATCCGGATTCCGTATCAGGAAGATATCTAATGCAAGGCGGCCGATGCCGAGTACAAAGATGACAATTGCCAAAGCCCCGACGAAGAGTCCGTAGTTCGTCGGGCCAATTAGCCGGGTAACAATGAGCACGCCAATGAGGCTGAGGACGATACCCAGTCCCTCTCGACCGACCAGAAAGATTCCTCCATGAATGACCTGTTGTTTGAGGTTCATCAGCTACACTCGGATCATGAGACAGGTTTGCACATCAAGGTGATGATCTGCGGTCTGGAGTGCGAACAGGCATTCCAAAGGATACGATGGCGACGCGGTGCGTTGCTTCAACCCGAAGCTGCCGCTTTCTCATGAGCATAGATCATGAAACACGGGATAGTGCATGAGTCCGAATCTGGTCGAATCGTAGCTAGTCCATTGCTGGAATTGGAGAACGTGCATGATTACGTGTCTTGCCTCTAGAATCCGCAACATAAACCTGTAGTTCTGAAGCAATCCAACGATAGGTATCTGCCAGACCCGTCGCGAGCGAAATGGACGGCTCCCAGTCGAGTAGCTCCCTGATCATGGTGTTATCGCTGTTGCGGCCGCGAACGCCTTGTGGCTTGCTGAGGTCGTGCTGTTTGTGAATTTGTTTACCGGCAATCGATCCGATGATATCGACCAGTTCGTTCACCGTGACGAGTTCTTCGGTGCCGAGGTTGATCGGCTCGCGGATATCTGAATGCATGATGCGGTAGACACCCTCGACACAATCGTCGATGTACATGAATGAACGTGTCTGATGACCGTCGCCCCAGATCTCTATTTCACCACCATCTGGTGCGAGAGCGATTTTGCGGCAGAGCGCAGCTGGCGCTTTTTCCTTACCGCCCTGGTAGGTTCCTAACGGTCCGTAGACATTGTGAAACCTGGCAACGCGCGTCTCAAGTCCGAAGTCCTGATAATAGTACTGGCAGAGTTTCTCGGTGAACAACTTTTCCCAGCCATAGC
>CAZNYB010000091.1:0-4899 GCA_964577155.1 uncultured Thermomicrobiales bacterium
GCTGTTGGGTGATTGGCCGCTCCGATTCGCTCTATCCCGACCGATACGAAGCGCGGATCGGACGATCACGACCGCCGCTGCTCTATGGCATTGGCAATCCTGAATTACTGAGCCAGGGCGGCATTGCTGTTGTCGGGTCCCGTTCGGTTGATGAATCCGGGAGTTTATTTGCACACCAATTGGCCCGTAAAGCGGCAGCGGAAGGCATGCAGATCATCTCTGGCGGCGCTAAGGGCGTCGATAGTGAGGCGATGCTCACGGCGGTGGACGAAGGCGGTTGTACCGTCGGTGCATTGTCCGGTAATCTGCGTCAGGAAGCACTCTCCCCGCGATACCGGACGGCATTGCGAGGTGGGAGCGCAGCCCTGATTTCACCTTATCATCCGGACGCTGGCTTCAACCGTGGCGCAGCTATGGGACGCAACAAACTGATTTATGCCCTGGCTGATTTTGCCGTGGTCGTTGCATCCGGCGCTGAGCAAGGTGGCACCTGGGCAGGGGCGACTGAAAATCTCCGACAAGGCTGGATTCCGCTGTTTGTACGATCGGAAGGCGACGTACCGGCAGGCAATGTGCAACTCATTGAGCGCGGTGGAATCCCGATTGACTCCTCGATCCTCGATCAAAAATTTGGGCTACTGGCACAGCTGACTGCAAC
Organism: uncultured Thermomicrobiales bacterium; assembly: GCA_964577155.1. GTDB lineage: Bacteria > Chloroflexota > Chloroflexia > Thermomicrobiales > CFX8 > CAZNYB01. The sequence goes on from CAZNYB010000091.1 coordinate 659, forward strand.
GATGGAACCAGCTTCCGCTGCATCAGTTCCTGTGACGGATCCTCCAGCCCCTCATTCGTTGTCCACATCAAGCAGCCAACCTGCTGACCTGTTTTCGGTTGTCTGGCCGCTGCTTGCCGAACGACTCCACGATCCGGTAGGTGAACGAGAGCTCTGGGAATGGTTCCCCGATGTTCGGCTGGTTCAGCTCCGTGACTGGCAGGCAATTGCCGTGGAGCGAGGTTATGTAGTCAGGCTGGAGCGACCAATTCGGTACGTCGTCAAACAACCGAACGACGGGCAACTATCGCTCGATTTAGATTCGTGACCGGCAGTTGCTATCCTGGTCCGACCGCGATGTCGTGTATATAGCCGGAGTTCGTTGTCAGATGTCAATTCAATTGGAGGAATGATTGTGGACAATCCAAAGAGCCCACGTCCAAAAAGTCAGTTCATATCCCCTGACGAAGGTATTGGAGGAGACTGGATCAAGTTCGCTCGACCGAGTTCGTCAGGCTGGCAGCGGACTGATGCTGAGATCATGCGAATGTACGGAATAACCCTTGATGAACTCCAGAGCATTGGATCCTACAGGCCAGAATCAGAGCGACTAGGTCAAAAAGCCAGCAAGGTCGAAGATCGTGAACCATAGATCAATCATAATCCGCTTCTTTTGGCATTCAGGCGCTGAACCGACACCGGTAGAAACAGCGGCTCGCACTTGAATGCGGTCACTGGCTTTACGTCAGCGATCCTTCCAGTAGTTGTAGACTTCATCCTTTGCCTCGTGCCAGGCTTGGCTGCGATCTGTGGTGTCGTAACCGAGTTCTTCAAGCCAGCTTCAGAATGATGATCCCGGCATATTGTTCGTTCCTGCCTCCCGATTCACTTTGTTGACGACGAGTGCCGTTACAGGCGGCCTGTTGACTTGATTTTCACGGCAGGCAACTTCCTGAACTACATATCTATAACTTATCCAAGCTGGCGGTTTACCAACAATCCGAACCACGTCAGAGTACTGGATAGGCGAATCACCGAGACGTGCCCGATTGATGAGGAGCTCTCTGGTTTTCTCAACGGCCGCTTCCCAACGTTGTGGATCGGTGCCGTGAATCAGTGTCGACTTCGAGCTAGTCATAATTCTCTTCACTTTCCTTCGTACGACCAAACTCGATATGTTCTTGAATCAGCTTCAAGTACGTTCAAGCATCCCCGAAATCTCGTCCATGCTCAACGTCAGAGTTCTCTCATTCAAACTCAAAACTTGTAAGTCGAAGGGTGGCCGCATCCTCGGTGACATCCCGGCGGAGTTTCTCGTCTGCGCCCTGGGGAATATCAGCTTCAATCTCAATTGAGATCCGCAGCCGGGCATCGGGCTGGGCGGCCAGCCGTTCGAGGATCTGACTGCTCAGATCGCTGAATCGGCTGGCGAACTGGAGGTGATTGTCGAGATCGATCGAGCCATGGAACCGGGTGTAGACCTGCGCCGGAGGTTCAATCGTTGTCGTGCCGCCAGTTGAGCCTGGATCGTAGGGTTCGGTGCCATTGCGGACTCCATTGCCACCACTAGTTCCAGTTGGAACCGGTTCGGGCTGATAGGCGTCGAGCTGGGCTCTGGCAATCGACGGTTTGATGATGACAGCAGACTCATTGGCCAGCACCGTCGGATGCTCTCCAGCCTTTAATCCCTCGTACCGATCCTCTTGGTCGTTATAGCGGTCGGCGTAGGCGAAGCCTTCGCTCTCCCACAGGAGCTGACCTGCGCCTTGCTTCACGGCTTCGAATAACACGCTGCTGTCCGGTAGTCGCTCAAGGTAGAGGTACTGGGCATAGTCGTCCTGGAGCTGGCGAACGGAAACGTGGTTGCCTCGCCAGAGCGGGATCTCGTCAAGCTGCATCCGGAGCATGATCGCGCCGAGTTCCGGGGCCAGCTGGCTGTCGTTAACCAGCCGCCGACAGCACCGTTCGGCGATACCGCCGCCTCCCATCGGCCGCAGCTCAAGCCAGGTCATCGGCGAGGTCGGTTCCGGCTGGGTCGGCACGAGCAGCCAGTCCCAGGCGCGAATGAGCTGTTGCTCAACCCTTTCGTCGGCGCGTTGCAACTGGTCGGCGGCCTGCCGTCGCTGGCTGGCGTTGAGGTCAAGCTCTTCGTGCTCGTCATTGATCGACTTCCAGGCCAGGTACTGTCTGGTGGCATCCTTGACCTCCCGCAACCGGCTCTGATCGGCTGCCAGGAACACCAGGGCGTTGCGGTAGGTTCGCGGTCCGCTCCCCCGGCTTTCGAGGAATTGCTGCACGGCTTTGCGGGCTGTACTCTCCTCGTCGCCCCGGCTGTGGTCGTACTCCGGATCGATGATCACCAGGCGCAGTTCACGCTCGTCGGGCACATCGGACGCCGAGGACGGCGCGACATGGATGCGGCGAAACTGATCCCGCTCGCGGGTGAGTGCACGCAACCTGCTGATGAGCTCCTGCTCGGCGAGATCGTTGCTGACGCTGGCAGCCCGGTCACGAGCCATGCTGGTGACGTTGGGTTGGGTCGAGTACCAGTAGTGCCCGCCATCGCTGTAGAGGTAGGTTGCCCGTTCGGACATGCGCCGCAAGGCGTCGCCGAAGGTAGCCAGGGATTCGTTGGGCTGGGCGCTCCCGAGACGCACCTGGCGGTCATCCACGCCGCGACGGGAAGCGCCTTCCAGCGGCGCGGAACCAAGGTAGACTGTGCGCGCTACCCGCCGGGCAGCCGCATACCTGCCAAAGGTGCCGGGATTCTCCCGGTCCATCTGCACTGGCAGGGCGTTCGGTCCGTCCACGTCCTTCTCCACCACCGGGCTCCAGGTCAGCGGGAGGTAACGGAGCAGCTCCTCGCGCACCCGCGCGTCGTCGATCGGCATCATACCCGGCATGATCAGCGGGCTGGCGTCGCTGCGCTCCCAGAGGACGTGGATCACCAGCGCCATCAGCCGCAGCACGCCGCGGGTGCGCTGGAACCGGTCCAGCGAGGCCCAGTCCTCGTAGAGCCGGTCGAAGAGCTCGGGGTGGATCGGGTAGGCCACCTCCATCCTCCGCCGGTACTCCTGCTCACGGGTGTGGCTGGGAAACTCAGCCTGGCTGGATTGGTAGAACCGCTGCATCTGCTGGAGGACAGCGTCGCGCCGGGCGATGAGCTGCGGGTCGGTGAGCGGTTCAAACAGTCGCCGCCGGACGATCTCGTAACTCTCATCACCGTCGGCAGGTCGCCAGATGGCCTCGATCCGGCTGAAAACGTTGGCCAGTTGATCGAGCGCTTCCTGTCCAGCATCCCCGCCGATCTCGGCGCTGGAGGCCGGCAGACTGGCGACGACCAGGGTACCTCGCGATGATTTGGCGGCTTCGGTTAGTGACTGGGCGAAGGAAATGTTCGCGCCAAAGGTGCCGGCCGGCAGGTCACCGGTATGCCAGAGCATCCGGATATAGGCGACCCACTCATCGATCAGGACGAGGGAGGGTTCGGCCTCCCGGAAGAGCTGGCGGAGCAGATTGGAGCCGGGGCTGGTTCCCCGCCGGTCATCCTCGGCGACGATTGCATAGCCCTCTTTCCCGAGCAGCTGCCAGGCCATGTCGCCCCAGAGCGTATTGACGACGGTGCCATCCGGTTTCGTCTCCGGTTGGGCCGGTGAGAGCGCCGTGCCAACCAGGACCGCCCGATTCGCCTGGGAAGGAAGATTGACGCCAGAACCGGTGAAGATCGGCTCCATACCGATGAAATCGTCCGGGTCCGCGCCAGAGAAGAGGTGGTAGAGCGCCAGCATCGAGTGGGTTTTGCCGCCGCCGAAGTTGGTTTGGAGCTTGACGACCGGATCACCGCCAGCCTCGCCATCCAGGCGGCCAAGCGCGTTCGTCAGCAAGGTGCGCAGACCGTCGGTCAGGTAGGTGCGCTGAAAGAAATTGCGCGGGTTCTGATACTCCGGGCCAGCTTCACCGCGCGCTACCTGGCTGAGGTCGGCGGCGAACTCAGCCTCGCGGAAATGCCCGCTGGCGACATCCGGGTGGGGGATGACAATCTCCCGCCAGGGGGTGAGACCGCTGGCGGGGGTGCTCTCGACGGGTTGCTCCCGGGTCCGCCCGCGCCGGATGCTTCTAGCCTGCTCCTCGAAACGTACCCGCAAAGCCTCCTGCTTCATCTGATCGAGATCGCGGGCCTGGTTCGCGCCGATCGAAAGCAGCAGCATGTGCATGCTATCGAGCGCCCGGTAGGTGGCGTCGCTGCTGAACTGCTCCTGGTG
>CAZNYB010000091.1:4999-15452 GCA_964577155.1 uncultured Thermomicrobiales bacterium
AGGAGTTCCATGCCGTTGTTGACTCGCTGCCGGTTGGTGATTGCCATCAGCTCTCTCCTGATTCCCAGTTACTTTCGATAAGCTGGTCTGCTTCTTCTCTTACGCCGGTTCCGGCCGCCGGTGGCCAGCCGTCGATCAATGTGCTGAGCGACAGTGCGTAGGCGGCCTGGCCACGCTGTTCGTAGAGGAAATATTGCCGGTAGGCTCGGGCCAGCAGTTCTTCTCGATGTTCGTCTGAGTAGCTAGCCAGTGTTGCCCGCTGTGATGCAAGGTCGTGTCTGAGCCCGCCGTCAACCAGCCTGATGAGTTCTCCGTCCAGCTCATCGGCAAACTGCGGACAAGCCTGTTGCCGCTTAGTCGGGGCGATAGTTGTCATGGCCTCATCTATCGTCAGGTGAATCAGTTTGATCGCTTCGGCAACCGTCAACCTCGACCCATCGGTCCTCAAGACAGAGCGGTGCGATGAATAGGATTGTAATCCGTCGCCAGCCATGACCAACGGGATATCCAGCACCGGTATACGTTGAGTGAGACAACGGTGAAACGCCATTTCGATAGTTTTCGTGAGTTGCTGCTGAAATTGTGCCCTGCTCAGCGTTTCCGAGTTATCTGATGCCGGTCGACAGACGATCAGGCACAGGCGATGCAGTCTGCCGGTCATCCAATCCTGGAAACCGACTCCACCGCGCAGTGGCCAGATGGTTTCGATGCGAAAGCCTGCATCCACCAGTGTCTGGATCGTCTCGGTCCAGGACATGGCAACGAATTGATTGGAGATCAGATACCGTTCAAGCATCTCATGCATCGGGGAGCCGTCAAAACCATGAAGATTAATCCGGCTACCCAGCGTCTCGTCGTCCGGCTCAATCAGACCGCCGGCTGAAATCGCACAGTAGAACACGATCGGGTAGTCTAGACGCTGTTCCCGTCGAAGCCGGTTGAGAGCCACCTCCGGATCCGGCATCGGAGCGTCTTCGCCGGTCTGCGCCGGTGTCTCAGTTGCCAGCCCATCGGCTGGTAGTGACGTTTCGTACGGGTACTGGCGGCGTGGAACTTGGTACACCAGCCGTACCGCCGGCACGGCAGCCTGGATTGACTTGCGAATCCAAGCATTATCAAAGATCGTTCGGAAACCTGGCTGGCAGCCAAATAGCTGGCCAGTCGCCGTGTTTGCGACAACCACCGGGTTCCGGCGCGGCAGGAGCTGTTCGATCTCATTTCTGGCCGCCTGATATTCAGGTCGTTCAGGATCTTCCCGCTGGGATACCTTGACCAGCATCGACAGGAGATCGTCAGTCGAGAGTCCGGACCTGGATGCGTTGTCTGGAGCGTCGAGCAGCATGGCAAATCTCGTCATCTGCTGTGCCTGATGCAGCCGCTGCCGAATGGCGTGCCGCCTGGCCTCTCGTCCGCCAGCATCGGTCGCCGGTTTTAGCTCCCGGTTGATCTGCCGGAGCGGAAAGGCGGTCTCAATGAGACGTGTCGTCGACACCGGTTCAGACCTCCAGCCGGGTCTGACCTTCGACCGGGATGGCGCTGTCGGCGGCCAGGCGCTGGATCTCCGGCCAGGATGTCACCAGTCCGTTGTAGCTGAGCGCTTCCTCGGCCCGGTTCTTCCGTTCGCAGATGGAGTAGAGCCGGTAGGCCAGGTCGCGGACGGTCTCGCCCTGAGCAGGACCGAGCTGACGGAGCAGGTCTGCTGCGCCTGGTTCACCCTCGGTCTCCAACGCCAGGATCAGTCGCTGGGTCGCCTCCCAGGTTGGCAACCGGCTGTCCCCGGCTGGATCCCAGTCGCCGCCCAGCTCGTCGCGGCGCAGCAGGCGTACCTCGCCGCGGCGGCTCTCGAGGATGCCGGCATCCCGCAGCCCGTCGACCGAGGTGTTGAATGCCCGGGAGAGGGTTTCGGCTCGGCCAAATGCTTCTGAGCGCAGGCCGTACTCCTCGAACCAGGCCAGTGCCCAGCGAGTGTCGGCGTCGAGATCGCCATGTTCCTCACGGAGTACCTCGTCGAGGAGCTGGTTGATCAGCTCCAGCGCCCGGCGGACCGGCATCCGCTCGCCACCAGCGGTGACGACCCGGCTATAGCGGGAGTAGATCGCCATGCCGGGGCCGATCGAGGCTTGAGCCAGGTCGACCGGGGCGATGTTGCCGTGCTGGAGGGTACGTAGCGCCGTCGGCAGTTCCCGCCGCAACTCTCCGATGAAATTTCGTTCGGAGGTGATTGGCGCATCCTCCGGGCGTGGACGGCAGACGAGGACGATTGATGATGCCAGGACATTTGTCCCAGATTTTAGTCCTTGACTCCGCTCGCTACGTACTGGCCAAGTACCATTAATCATGAAGGACGACGAAATCAGGCTTTCTAGCATCGTTTCCCACCCAGTCGAAGCTAGTTGCCCACTGTTTTTTGTTTCAGCTTGCTTGAACGCATAGAAAATCGGGAGAGGGAAATCCTGGTTCTGTATTTTTCTAAAACTTGTGAATGCTTGATGAAGCCCATTCTCGAAGAACTTTTCCGCTTTATGTTTATCGCCATTGTTTCGGTAGGGAGTAGCAATCAATTCGTTACTCTTTGGCGTTAACAGTGTAGCCAAGAGGTTTGGAAACACATTCAAAAGTGATTTGCGAAGCCACACATAAAAAAAGTCAGCTAAATCTGCGTAACCAATATTGTCGTAGTATGGCGGATCCGTTGCGATAACAAAACTTGAGGTATCAATCTCTAGTTTGCTTGCATCGGCTTGGTTTGCGTACCCTGGGTTGTTAGCAGGTATAGATAGATTTAAACACTTTGTGATCCAATCTATAGCTCCACTCCAATTGCCTGTTGAAGCTGAAAATGGATTTGCCTCAGCATAGTCCCATACCATTGGTAGGGCTTGCCTTCCAAATGTTTGTACGATAAAGTCTCCACCCCATGGAGTTAGACTAGACCAATAGTTTGTTGATCGGTCGACGCCAAATGCCAGGTACGTCGCCACGGCGTCGGCGTAGGCGGTTGCGCCGGTTCCGCCATCGGCGAGGGAGCGGCCATCGTCCGGGAGTCCGGTGGCAATGGCATCTGCCTGGACCCGCTGGCGGGCTTCGCCGACCAGATCGCTAAAGGTCGTAAGAGCGACGAGCTGCCGGTCGGTGAAGAGATCGCCAAATGTCAACATGCCATAGTTTGGAGTTTTGAAATCTCGTGGATTGTCGGGTAGCGTGTTTTCAGGTCGCCACTCAGGAGTTTCCGATTCAGCAACTTGAACATGATAATTGTCTGGTGTGACATATACCCGTCCACTGGAACCGTCCGCCACGATAGCCATGAGTTTGCGCGACATATGTCCGGCTCGGCCTTGTTCTCGAATATATGGGAACTTAGCTGGTGTTTCGCACACAATACACGTTGCTCCACGACGGTTTACAGTACCGTCTGGCGGCTCGCCATTGCCGGTCTTCACCTCGAAACGAACCGTCTTCGCCTGGCGGTCGATGATCGGCTCAACCCAGGCCTGGCGGTTCTTCTTCTTCGACAGCCAGAAACTGCGCACCAGTAGCATCTCAGCGCCACAGGCCGGGTTCGGGCAGGTCACTGTCCTGGCCCAGAGCCAGGCGATGACGGTGGCCTGGCCGCCGCCCTGCCCGGCTGGAAGGGTCACGGTCGGGTAGAGGTGACCGATGCGCTTCTCAGCCTCATCCCGCATCCACTGGCCGTAGTGGCGGACATCCTCAGCCAGCCCGGCCGCGCCTTTCCAGGCCGCCGAACCGCCAATTGCACTGTTGCTCTTTTTTGAGACCGGCGGCTTACCGGCGAACTTCGGCGGGATCTCGATCAACGCCTTGGTGATCAGGACGGCGACCGGGTTGAGGTCGGAGCCATGCGCCTCCAGCCCCAGCCGTTGCGCTTCCAGGGGGATCGAGCCACCTCCACAGAACGGGTCCAGAACCGGTGGCGGGTTGTCATTCGTCGAGCGCAGAATCTCGTCCCGTGCGGCGTTGAGGACCGTCTCATTGGTCGTGTTCTCCCACTTGACCATCTCCTCGATGATCCGGAAGAGGCGGTCACGTTCGCGGTCCTGCTCGACTTCGGTCGGGAAGCGGTCCGGGTGGCTGGAGGGGTCGTCGACCAGCGAAGCGAAAAGCACTGCCCGGCAGGCTGCCAGCGGCCGCCGTGCCCACCAGAGGTGCAGGGTCGACGGGTGGCCATGCCGGATCGACTTCTCCCGCGCCGATTCCTTATTAATGGCATCCAGCGGCAACGCGACTTCGATCAGTTTCCGCTTGGTGGTGCTGTTCATGCTTGGACTTTCCTTCTGATCTGAATGCGGGTGCTTCGAATTCCTACCTGTGTCCAACGTTAGTACGGACTGCACAGTTGTTGGCTGGGCTTCGTGTTGATCGTCTACTGAAGTCGCCTGGATTTTCGGTTCCTGCCGCCTAATAGCAGTGATAGGTTCTCCTAACAGAACAAAATCAGGAATTTCCAGTGGTTCGACGGTTGATAATGCATCAGCAGTCTCTCCCAACAGATCCTCACGCAGTTCCATCAGCAAACGGCCGAGGATGTTTTGCCCCAGGAGCGTATCGTAGTCGATTGGTTTTGCACCCCAGAATTGGTCTCGCCTTGATTCCTCGACTATTGGCAGGTTTCCGGTATCGCGTAGGAGAGAACCGAATTTATCCCAGTTCTGAGCCAGCTTGACCCTCAATGCCCATCGCATGATCGAAATCTGGACTTTGTCCCAGTCTGACCGGTTGTCAGTTCGGCGGAATGGTTTGCCTTTCATTTTCGCCGCCATTGGGCTGGCTTGATCAATGATCATTTGCTGAACGTCAGGACGGGTCGGAAATCGACAGGCCTGATAGAGTGACTCAGAAGTACGAATATCGACACCGTTCACCCGAATTGGAAAACCAGCAGACATGTTCGACAAGCCACCCCATTGGTCTTTCGTCTTGAGAAAGACAATTGACTCACCGCGATGGTAGGTTCTGAATTTTGATTTACCGCCCATATTCCTCATTAAAACGGGACATCGTCGAGATCGTCATCAGTAAACTGTTCAACGAGTTGATATGATCTGGAGTCCTGGAATGTGTCGGCGACTACTCTCCTCAATAAAGGATGCCAGCCATTTGCGCTCCACCAGAGCACCAATGGAGCATTATTCGCGACATTTCGATAGGTTGCCAGCATCGTTCCGAATCCAAGCGACGGTCTTTTCTCAAAACCAAGCGGACGCATTGACTCAATGTCAGTAGACTGGATTAGCTCTGTGCCACGGTGCAGAAATGCGCGTTCGACCACCTCTCGAGCTTCTGAACTCGAAAAGAATGTCTCCTGCCTCGGGACACCGAGTGGCCGATACAATGAGTCACCGGGCCACAACGTGTCGCGAACATTCACCGCATACTTATCCACTATAGGGATCCCATGGCTGGAATCTGGCCAGATACAGTGGAGTTCATTCACGTTTGGATACCGCAGATTCTTCAAGCGCACGGCGGCGGACGGCCCGATTACCCGCACTTTTTTCTGGCGTGCGGCGGCGTGGACATATCGCATAGCGTAATCTTCGCCCGCGGAATGAGAAGCTAGAAAGAATAGAAGTAACTGCGAGTTTTCAGGGGCATGCCGGGAAATCCAGGCAGGTGTGGTGTGGCCGGTATTGCTGCCGTCTGCGGTGAGATCGTAGCGCAACCGGTTGCCAGTATAAATTGCATCGTCAATATAGATGAATGACCTTGGATGAATTGCTCCGCATTCGTCAACTGATACATGGAATCTAGATTGCAATATCTCATCTACTATCTCGAGCAGATCTTTTTGGCTTTTTCCCGTTCTTTGAATATTCAGGAACTTCGTTTTCTTAACATCATCCCGAGAACTAAAAATACCAAGGATGAGTTTTTCGAGAATGTTTTTCGTCCAACTTCGTGACAGGTAGAAATGCTGCACAAATCGATTCATCTCGAACAGGATAGTTTCCCGATCACTCTGGTCGAATTGCTGGACCCAGCGGTCAACATGGTCTGGCGTAACCTGAGACATTTCCCAGGTTCTATAGTCATCCAGTCGGCTAGCGATCAACTTGAGTAGGTTTTCGATAACATGTGTTCTGACGGACTGTCTTCGAGTCACTGGGTTCGGCGTTGCAATCCCGGATCGTGATCCATTACAGTTGATTGATTCGGGATTCGTTCGGTTGGCAAGATGTTGTGGTTTCAATCTTCTCTCAATAGCGGGAGGTGGATATACCTGAACCGTATTCCCGACCTTGAATGACATCGAGAGCAAAGTTACTTCAGGCATATCAATACTTGGGAAACTAACGATGACTTTGACATTGTTCGCAACAAACTTTGCAGGTTGAATATCAATGATAACCCCTTCACCATATTCAGAGTGAAGAATCCGATTGCCGATTGAGTGTCGCCATCTTTTTAGATCTGTACCGGCCCACCATGCAAAATCAGACGCATCTTTAAATTCCACACCCACCCCTTCCTCCTACAGCTGATAGTTTGTCCGCAGATAAAAGGCTGTTGAGATCGTAAGTCACCGCTGTTGCGTTGAAGTCGGGGCGGGTGGTGAAGGGTTGAACAAGATGGAAAAGGCGATCGGCAGTGTCACCTTCAACGAAGACTATAGCAAGGATGAAGTCGCTACCCTTGTTAAAGGCAGCCAGAATCTCGTTCTTCGTGACGGTGACAGTGCTGCTTCCTGGAGCACGGCCTTTAACTTCGATGAAGCGCAGCCGGTCATTGGCTGGGTCGCGGGACTCTACATCCCAGCCATAGTTCTGACGGCTGACATCGACTGGCTGGTTGCCGAGTTGTTCCTCATGTGCCATCACAGCGGCCATCGCCAACCGTTCGATCCGCCGACGGGCGGCGACGTCGATCACGATCTGTGACTCAGCTTCATCTTCGCTCAACTCTCGGAGCAGACCAGCCGGGACAATCAATGCGCCGCCAACGACGACCGGTGGCAAGGCGGAAATCTGGCGTTCCTGCTCCAGTTCCCTCATGCGGCGATCGAGCCGCTCCGTGAGGTCGGTTGCCCGCTGGCGAGCCAGCGTCGAGTTGAGCTTCGGCCGTTTGCCAGCCTCCTCCTGCTGTCGTAGCTCGATCGCCTGCCGGTCCCAGAACATAATCTCGCGAGTTAACCGCTCATGGACGGCATTGCGCGCCTTCTCAACCAGCACCTCACGCCGCTGGCGCACCTCGTCGCGGTGGGCTGGCACGATCTCGCTGATCGCGTAGTTGCGGGCTTCCCGCTCCAGATCCCGGCTCAACCACTCGGCTTCGAGATCAGCGGACAGGATGTCGTATTCACGGTCTGTCACCGGACGGTAGTCGAGGTAGGGAGCGTAGCCAGCGCCGCGTATCTCGCCAGTCTCATCGATCTCAACGAACTGCATCTGTGTTGAGATAGTACGGCGGTTGCCGTCAGCGTCTGTCCGGGCATCCTGGATGGCATGCTCAAGGTAGACGAGCGCTCGTATCTCCTCGCCTTCGTCACTCTCATCAACCAGCACCGCGCCCCGCTTGATGTACTGGCCGTAGCGTTCGAGAATGACGCTTACCGTCATATCCAGCAGCGGATGACCTGGCGCGATGAACTCGGCCAGCGGTTTCCCCGGCAGTTGCAACAGTTGCTTTTCGAATGCCACCCGTTCGTAGCGACGCAGCAGCGGCTCGCGGCGCCCAACCAACCGGTCGCGTTCGCGGAGGATGCCTGGCACTCTGGTCACTTCCCAGCGGCCCGGCTCGCGCTGGTAGATCCGTCCTCCCAGTTCTCGGAACGCTTCCAGAAAGAAATCCTCGATGTAGTGGGGTTGCAACCGGCGAGCGTTGGCCCGTTCCATCTCCTCGCGGATCTCCCGGACCATGGCCACGTTCATCACATCGCTGACCAGCGAACGCGTGGCGATCAACTCTTTCAGGTGATCGGTGTCGAGGGCCTGATCAACGACCTTGTGGAGCTGGTTTCGCACGTCGTCACGTTCACCGTAGCGGATAGCCTCGACCAGGAGCTGGCGCAAAGGCTTGTTCTCGAAAGTGAGCTGGCCGAGAACATCAAAGACCTGGTCATCCAGCGCCTTGCGTTCCCGTTCGAGCTTCTCCAGCAGGGTGTAGAAGACATCGCCTTCCCTGGTCTCAGTCGCAACTAGATTCCAAAGGTGGCAGACCTCGGTCTGACCGATGCGGTGAATCCTGCCGAAGCGTTGCTCGAGACGATTCGGGTTCCAGGGCAGATCGTAGTTCACCATCAGGTGGGCACGCTGCAGATTGATGCCTTCTCCGGCGGCGTCGGTAGCTGCCAGAATCTCGACCGAGCGGTCCTGGGTAAAGAGTTCCTGCGCCCGGCGGCGTTGTTCCCGGCCCATGCCGCCGTGAATGGTGACGATGGCGTCCTCCCGGCCCAGCAGCGTCTCCAGCCGGTTAGTCAGATAGTCGAGCGTGTCACGGTGCTCGGTGAAGATAACCAGTTTTGGCCGTTCACCGGGTTTGCCGAATGCATCGCGACCCTGGACGAGCGCGGAGAGTTCCTCCCACTTGCGGTCGGTCCCGCTCCGGCGAACATCGTCGGCCATCTCTTCAAGGCGCTTGAGGATGGTGATCTCAGCCTCGAGTTCGTTGATCGTTCTCGAGGCGGTGGCCAGATCAACGATCAGGTCTTCGGCTTCGGCAGCTTCGTCGCCAGGCAGATCGTCGAAATCGTCTATGTCGTCCTCGTTGAAATCTGGCAACTGGTCCAGGATGTCCAGCGTTACCTGGTCTCCGCGACGCTCGATCTGTACCTCCCGCAGTCGTGACTCCAGCCGCATCCTTCTCCGCCGTAATGACTGGTAAATCGCCTCTGGTGAAGACGCCAGTCGTCGTTGCAGAATCATCAGCGCGAACCCGACTGTGCCCTTCCGACCACCTGGCTCGAGCTGATCGGCGCGATTGAATTCGTTCCGGACATAGTCGGTCACTTCTATGTAGAGCTGAGCTTCACGGTCCGAGAGGGTATAGGGCACGGTGTAAGCCCGGCGTTCGGGGAACAATCGCTTGCCGTCGAACTTGAGCAGGTTCTCTTTGAGTAACCGTCGCATCAGGTCGCTGGCGTCAATTGAGTGGACACCGTCGCGAAACCGTCCCTCAAAGCGATCAGCATCTAGCAATGCCATGAAGAGTTGGAAATCCTCCTCTTTCCCATTGTGTGGTGTGGCGGTCATCAACAGGAAGTGGCGGCAGATGGATCCTGCCAGTCGGCCAAGCTGGTAGCGTTTGGTGTAGCTGACCTCCCCGCCAAAGTAGCTAGCTGACATTTTGTGCGCTTCATCGACGACGATCAGATCCCAGTCAGTCTGCTTGAGCTGATCCTGCAGTTCATCGTTGCGGGCCAGTTGATCCAGCCGGGCGATTGCCAGGTGGTTCTCTATGAACCAGTTGCCGGTTCTCGAGGACTCTATTTTGTCCCTGGTCAGGATCTCAAATGGCAGATTGAATTTCGTATTCAGCTCATCCTGCCACTGTTCGACGAGGCTGCCAGGGCAGATGATCAGGCAACGGGCCAGGTCGCCGCGCATCAGGAGTTCTTTGATCAGCAGTCCAGCCATGATCGTCTTCCCGGAGCCAGGATCGTCAGCCAGGAGGAACCGTAGCGGTTGCCTGGCAAGCATCTCCTGGTAGACGGCTGTAATCTGGTGAGGTAGCGGCTCGATGATCGATGCATGCACCGCCAGCAACGGATCAAACAGATGGGCAAGCTGGATCCGCTTGGCTTCTGACGCTAACCGGAAATGCCGGCCATCGCTATCGAAACTCCATGGACGTCCTGCGGTGACGATGTCAAGCCGCGGTTCGTCATCGCGCAGCAGCAGTTCATTGCCGGTTTGCCCCCGGCTGTCACGATAGACCAGCGTGACTGCATCCGAACCATGCCACTCGACGTCAATCACGCTGATATGTTCATTCGGCAATACCCCGGCGATGACTGCGGACCGGGTGAGTTCTTCGAGCCGCACCACCGACTCTCCTGACATTGAAATAATCGAAACAGTTATGAAGACAGATTTTGTGTAGGTGATACTAGCATAGGTTCGGCGTGGGTCCAAACGATCGATGACAACGGCGTCACTATGCGTTTGACTGTCTTACTTGATGCGGGTCGTATCGCCGATCCCCAACTCAGTCTCTCCACACGGCTTCTCAGCGTAGGCAATCAATCCGGCATGGCAGTGAACGACTGAGGGGTGCTTCAATAGCCACGTTCTGCTGGACATGCAAAGGGAGGCAAATTGCTGGGCTGGATGATAGTCTGTTCGGTGACCAACCTCAATTTCTTGTGACCAATTAGTGACCAAATTGATATACACAAAAAACACCTCGTCTAAGCGAGGTGTTTATTTTTACCGTGTATCTGCGGAAAACTGAGTGAGCCGCATAGGACTCGAACCTATAACCCACTGATTAAGAG
>CAZNYB010000092.1:0-15249 GCA_964577155.1 uncultured Thermomicrobiales bacterium
TTTGATCTGTGGCTGGATGCAACCGGACTGAAGTTGCTGGACGGCATTGGCGCTACCGAAATGCTTCACATTTTCATCTCCAATCAACCAGGGCAGGAACTTCCAGGTTCGACCGGCGTGGTTGTCCCCGGGTACGACGCACAAATAGTTGATGACGAGGGAAATACCATGCCAAGCGGTTCAGTTGGTCGCCTGGCCGTCAGGGGTCCGACCGGCTGTCGTTATCTTGATGATCCTGAACGACAACATCAATACGTTCAACATGGCTGGAACCTGACCGGCGATGCCTATATGCAGGATGAAGCCGGTTACTTCTGGTTCCAGGCGCGAACCGATGACATGATCATCTCATCCGGGTATAACATCGCCGGACCTGAAGTCGAAAACGCTCTGCTGGAACACCCGTCGGTCAGCGAGTGTGCCGTTGTTGGCCTGCCAGATCCTGCCCGTGGCAATCTCGTGACCGCATTCGTCGTGATGACGCCGGATACTGAGATAGACGATCAAACAGAGGTAGAACTTCAGGATTTCGTCAAAGCCACTATCACGCCATTCAAATATCCTCGAAAAATCTATTTCCTGGACGCCTTGCCTCGCACCGAAACCGGCAAACTTCAACGCTACCGACTGAGGGAACAGTACACGGACAGGGTCGCGGAGTAAGCGGTGGATATCGGCGTTGGACTACCGAATACGAGCGGAGGAATTTCCGGCGCAACCTTCATGGAGTGGGCGGCACAGGCTGAACAAGGACCTTTTGCCAGTCTTGGTGTTTTCGACCGGCTCGTCTATGACAGCGTCGATCCACTACTGACGCTTGCATTTGCGGCGGGAGTCACAACTAGAATCCGTCTTGCAACAACGGTGATGATTGGACCAATTCGCAGTCCAGCTCTACTGGCGAAAGAAGCAGCCAGTCTGGACACAATTTCAAATGGCCGGCTAACACTCGGCGTGGCCATTGGGGCGCGTCGAGATGACTATACCGTTTCTGGATCTCAATTCCGGGACCGGGGCAGGCAACTCTCCGAACAAATGGCCGAGATGCGTGATATCTGGGAAGATGACAAGATCGGTCCTCAACCAACCCAGCCTGGAGGTCCGCCGATGCTGATAGGTGGGTTGAGCAACGACGCCTACGCCCGGATGGCCCGCTACGCCGACGGCTACATTCACGGTGGCGGTCCGCCACGCGCGTTCTCCCGATCCGCTGATATCGCCCGTTCAGCGTGGCTCGATCTCGGTCGACCGGGGTTGCCCCAACTCTGGGGGATGGGATACTTTGCGCTTGGAGACGCTGATGCTGTCGCCGGGTACGACTACCTGTTGGACTATTACGCGTTCACCGGACCATTTGCGGAGCGAATCGCCGATGGGTTACTGCGCTCTCCTCAACAGATCGTGCAGTTTATTCGAGGGTATGCCGATGCAGGCTGCGATCACGTCGTGCTCTTCCCAACATCCGCGGATATCAACCAATTGCGAAGACTAGAAGACGTCGTCGGTTAGCTTCCAGACTTAGGGAGGAGAAAGCATGCAAGTTGATGTGTTAGGCGGCGGACCTGCCGGTCTCTACGCCAGCCTGCTGCTTAAACGAAACCACCCGAACTGGGACATCACGATATATGAACGGAATCCCGAAGGCGCTACCTATGGTTGGGGTGTGGTTTTTTCTGATCGCACGCTCAGCGGATTCCGTGAAGCAGATTATCCGACCTTTGAGGAAATAACCGAGAATTTCGTCCTCTGGGATGCCATCGACATTCATGTTAAAGGCGAGTTAGTGCGTTGCAACGGGCATGCGTTCGCCGGAATCGGTCGACAGCACCTGCTTAACATCCTGCACAAACGCTGTGTCGAGTTAGGAGTAACCGTACATTTCGAGACCGAAATGGATATTCGCCGCCTGCCGCAGAGGCCGGATTTTGTTATCGCTGCTGACGGGCGAAATAGCCTAACTCGCGAACTCTACGCGGAGACCTTCAAACCGCAGACGGAGTCCGGCAATGCCAGGTACATCTGGTTCGGAACCGACAAGGTCTACGACGCCTTCACCTTCGTCTTTCAAGAGACTGCCGCCGGGCTACTCCAGGCGCATGCCTATCCGTTCGACGCAACAACAAGCACATTTATCGTCGAATGCAACGAGACAACCTGGCAGAAGGCTGGGCTTCAGGAACTGTCAGAAGAGGAGTCGGTCCAGTTTTGCGAGGAGGTTTTCAGTTCGCATCTCGGCATTCACCGGCTCCTGCCGAATAGATCATCGTGGCTAACATTTGAAACACTGAAGAATCGGCGTTGGTCGCACGACAACGTCGTTCTCCTGGGTGATGCCGTTCACACCGCACACTTCTCAATCGGGTCGGGCACAAAGCTGGCGATGGAGGATGCCATCGCACTGGCGGAAGGTTTTGAAGTCCACTCCGATATTCAATCAGCATTCCAGCATTACGAGCAGGCGCGCAAACCCAGGCAGGACATCATTCAGCAGGCCGCAAAAGAGAGCCAGCGTTACTTTGAAACCGTTAGCCGGTATCTCGATTTCGACCCGCTTCAGTTTTCATTTCACCTCCTCACCCGCAGCGGCCGGATCAACTGGGACAACCTGCGGACCCGCGATCCTTTTTTTATCAATGATGTGGAACGCTGGTTTCGATCAGCAGCTGTCTCAGGAAACGCAGATAAAGAGCTGCTGATTGGCCCGCCGGCTATCTACACGCCGATCTGCTTCAGAGATCTTGAGCTTCAGAGCCGGATCTGCGTCCGGCAACAACCAAACGATAGCTCAAGAGATGGGATGCCAGATCGTTCAATTGGTGACCAGCTGCAGAAACTGACAGCAAGCGGAGCAGGACTGGTGATGACCGAAGCAGTAGCCGTTGCGCCCGATGGACGAATTTCCTCGGGCAGTCCAGGAATGTACACCGCGGAGCAGGAGGATCTCTGGACCAGCTACCTCAGCATTGCCCGGCGGCATACGTCCACCTGCGTTGGCATCGAGATCTCACATGCTGGACGGCGAGGCGCGACTCGGCCGAGGGCTTTCGGCGTTGATCGTCCACTTCGGTCCAAAAGCTGGCAACTCTTCGCTCCTTCCGAGATTCCTTATAGCCATCGAAGCGAGACTCCAGTTGAGATGACTGCAGACGATCTTGATCACGTTCGCAATGCATTTTCTGCCGCCGCCGCAGCAGCCGATCGCGCGGGATTCGACCTGCTGCAAATAGACATGTCCCATGGCTACCTGCTGAATAGTTTTCAATCCCCGTTAACGAACATCCGTCGGGATGAATTTGGCGGTGCGCTCGACAACAGAATAGCCTTCCCGCTGGCAATTTTTGACGCTGTGCGTGCAATTTGGCCGGAGCGAAAGCCACTTTCGGTTGCGATCAATGCCTCAGATTGGGAGCCAGGCGGCACAACGCTCAACGAAGCGGTTAGATTTGCCACCGCATTGAAAACATCGGGCTGTGACTTCGTCGCCGTTCGCGCGGGCCAGACGACTATTCGAACCCGGCCAGAATACGATGCCGAATCACTGAATTACCTGACGGACGTAGTCCGGAACGATGCCAGTATTCCAACGTTGGCAACCGGATACATGACAACCAGCAACCAGATGAATACGCTGCTAGCCGGAGGACGCACCGATTTGTGTGTCTACACTCCTCCGCCAGGGAGAGGATAATGCCATGAACTATGATTTTCGTTTCGATGTCATTGAAGGCATCGGGACCGTGACCTTCTCCCGGCCCGACGTGCTCAACGCCCTGACCTTTGATATCTATGCTCAGTTCCGCGACCTGATGGAAGAGCTGCGGTACGACGATGACGTGAGTGTGATCGTATTAACCGGAGAAGGCAAAGGGTTTTGCTCCGGCGGGGATGTCAACGACATCATCGGGCCGCTGTTTGAGATGGATGTCAAAGGACACCTCGAGTTCACCCGCATGACCGGCGCGGTTGTCGCCAACATGCGACGGCTGGACAAACCGATCATCGCCGCCCTCAATGGCACGACGGCTGGCGCGGGTGCGGTCATTGCCCTGGCATCAGACCTCAGGATCGCGTCCGAGCGAGCAAGGATCGCATTTTTATTCAACAAGGTCGGACTCACCGGAGCAGATATGGGATCCGCCTACCTGTTGCCCAAAATCGTCGGCCAAGGCAGGGCGATGGAGATGCTGCTCTTTGGCGATACCATTGACGCCGAGACAGCAGAACGCTACGGGCTGGTTAATCGCATCGTCCCGCACGATGAGCTTCTGGAAACTGCTGCTTCATGGGCAAGGCGGCTGGCCAGCGGACCCCGGTTTGCCCAGTCCATGACAAAACGGATGATCGACAACGAGTGGAACATGGACCTCCACACGGCGATTGAAGCCGAAGCCCAGGCGCAAGCGTTGTTGCTCATGGGTGATGATCACCGCATTTTTTATGAAGCTTTTCTCGAAAAAGCAAAACCAGAATTCACCGGACGATAACAGAGAGATTCCATGGATTTCACCCTGACCGACAAACAACGACAGATTCGTGACACGATGCGCGCTTTCGCGGACAACGAAGTTGCTCCGCTAGCCAGAGAAGCCGACGAATCCGGCAACTTTCCCCTTGAACTCATCCCTCGACTCGCCGAAATTGGCGTACTCGGCGGCACGATAGGCCAACGATTCGGTGGCTCAGATCTGGACTTTGTCAGCCTGGCGCTGGCCTCCGAAGAGCTTGGCAGGGCCGATTCATCAGTGCGCGGATTTCTTTCAGTTCACGCCGGTCTGGTGTCCATGTGCATCAACGACTGGGGTACCGAGGAACAGAAACAGACCCATCTCCCGCAGCTCGCATCGGGAGCGATGATCGGCTGCTATTGTCTGACTGAGCCATCCTCTGGTTCTGACGCAGCGGCGTTGGAATCTACTGCCGTGGAAACCAGTGACGGATGGATCCTTAATGGCGAAAAGATCTGGATCACGAACGCCAATCTGGCCGATCTGGCGATTGTCTTCGCCTCAGTCGACCGAGAAGAACGCCACCGGGGGATCTGCGCGTTCCTGGTTGAAACGACGAATCCCGGATTCATCAGAGAGCCGATGCCTGGTCAGGAACTGGGTCACCGGGCTTCCGACCACGCGCACATATATCTCAACGATTGCCAGGTACCTCACGATGCTCTGCTCGGAGAACCGGGAGACGGTTTCAAGGTGGCAATGTCGGCCCTGGATCACGGCCGGCTTGGCGTTGCGGCTGGCGCTGTCGGCGTCGGGCAAGCGTGCCTCGATGCCTGCGTTGCCTTTGGTCGTTCCCGGCGGGCGTTTGGACAGCGGATTGCCGACTTTGAGATGATCCAGGCGACGATCGCCGATATGGCCGCGGACATTCAAGCCGCCAGGCTGCTCACCTACCACGCCGCCTGGAAGAAAGATCAAGGTGACCGGACGACCAGGGAGACCTCGATTGCCAAACTCTTTGCGACCGAAGCAGCTGTAAAAGCAGCCAGCGAAGCAGTCTTGCTGCATGGAGGTCGTGGCTACTCCAACGAGTATCCAGTTGAGCGGTACTACCGTGATATCAAAGGACTACAAATTTACGAGGGCACCAGTCATATCCAGCGCATTGTGATTGCGCGTGACGTTATCGGACGTGAGCATTAGTGCTCGACGTCATCTTCACGGGCTTTTCGTTTGAGATACTGGGCAGTGCCAACTCCGACCAGCCAGGCAACGAGGATAGCGACATACAACTGACCGGCCATCGCTTGTACACCGGCGAATTGGCGAGTTACTGGTCCAACCGGTGTAATGTCACCGTATCCAAGGGTCGTTTGCGTGACGAAACTAAAGTAGAGAAGATCGGCTAGCGAGCTGCCAGATGGATCCGGAATCTTAAAAGCTCCCGGGTTCCCTCGTTCTATCGTCACATACACTGAAGCCCAGAACATCGCGAAAAGGATGTAGGCGGCTATGGAGCCAAAGATGGTATCGATCGTTACTCTGTCATCGAGGAGGATGTCTCGCAACACAAGAACCATCAGAAAAGCGCCGAGCAATCCTTGTAGCGCTATTGAGGCTTGATCCAGGCGGGTGAACGCTAACGATGTCGAGCTTAGCGTCAGTACAAGCCCGACAAGTACCGCGAATCCAAAAATCAGATTTCGTTCGAATTTTCTCGTCGTTCCACGAAATCCGACAATCAAGGTGAAATAGAACAGCACCGCGAGTATCCGATTTTGGATTGAGTCTTCAGAATACGATGAGAAGGCGGCGACGAGGATAAAGAAAATGAGCAACCCGATCACCAGAGCCAGATAGTTGCCGCCATATTTCTGTGGGATAAATCGCCGCTGGCGTTCATCCGAGCTCTGGCTTAACTTAAGCCCTGAAACCTTTTGTTCAGTCATTGTAGATCCAGATCATCTGACGTTTTGTTGATCAAGCATTTTGACTTATAACACTCCTCATCTGAACTTCAACCACTGGTACCTGGAGTTGATTCAATCGGATAGCATGCACTTCCTCTGCATTCCAGATGATGCGCCGAACGATTTGCACGATATAACGTCAGCAGCCTGGATACAATGCCCAATTCTCTTCGCCAACAACACAGATTTCGCGTGTGACAACCTGGACATAGCCTACCAACATCCTGCTACAGCCATTCCTGCACTACCCGATAAACATCCTGGCGGATCCTGGATTGACATGATTAACAGGTAACCAAATCCGGTGAACAAATCTCCTTGCAATCTGTAGTCTATATATGTAGACTTAACGATATGAAGAAACGGAAACCATCTCAACAAACAATTTCGGTACTGACCTTTTTCCTGCGCTATCCCGACAAATGGCAGTATGGGTATTCAATCAGCCAGGAACTGGGGATCAAATCTGGGACGCTGTACCCGATGCTTATTCGGCTGGCTGACCGGGGATATCTCGACACCTCTTGGAGTACGGAACATCAGTCGGGTCGCCCGCCTCGCCACATGTATCGTCTGACGACCGCTGGAATGAGCTGGGCAGAATCCGTGCTCAACGACACGGAATCTGAACAGAGCCGACTGAAACCGGCTTATGAGGAAGGATTGTGATGGACGCGTTCAGCCGGATCATACTGGCTCTAACCCCCGCACATCGAGCTGAATGGATGCGCGCTCTATTCGCCGAACATCCTGCGGTGGTTGGCCGCTTCAATCGGCTCATCTGGCATGCCGGAACGTTATGGGTATTGCTTTGGATGCATCAGAATCAAATTCGGATGAATCCTGGAATGTTGCTTGGAGGCATGTATATGAAGACAGTCGCAGCAACCCTGTCAGTTATGGGATTCGTTGCAGGCTTGTTCCTGGTTGGCTTGTATGTCGTTACTACAGATCCAACAATTGTTCCACTGTTGATCGGCGTCGGCATGCTGGCGCAGGGTCTCTTCACCTTGATCTATCTATCGAATCTTCTTCGTTCATATGAACGTCAGGCGAAACACATCCTGTTAGCTGGCCAGACTGTCGCGCTTACCGTCGGAATCGTTGGGGGGATGATTGGTTTCGTATCCAACATTAACCCGACGAATGGAGACTATGAGTACGGTCCAATGACCATGGCCGCCCTCATAACCCTGCAGGCAGTTTTTAGTCTTTATCTCGCAGCCCAACCTGCTGCACCTCACTCGACCACATAGCGTGTCGTCGAACAACTAATTGACGTATAGTCTCCCAATACTCTAGATTTACTGAACATGAAGGGGAGACTGTAGTATGGTGGATGACAAAGGCACTCAGTTACACGACGATCTGGTTGATACCAGAGGCGAACGGCTTCTTGGGTGGTTCATTGGACTTCCTGGCCTGTTGCAGGTTGTGCTTGGCTGCGGAGGAGCGATCGTAGCATTCATCCTCGGGATGATCGTATGGGGAGTGATCGTCGCGATTATTTTCTAAACAGCTATATTGTAAGAGTGTAATCACCAGGATTAATTCAGCCGTTTCAGGAGAAAATCATGCAATCACCCGGATGGTCGTATCTCCCGGCTGACGAATCTTCGCTGGAGATCGACCTAAGTTTGTACCAGAGACTTGCGTCAGAGACCCAGAATCATGGTCTTGTTGATGAGTTTGTCGTGCCAATTCGGTCAGGCCGTGCCTGGCCAGTGAAACAAGGCCAACTCTGCCGCATAAATATCATCGAAGGACCGCAGGTTGCCGACTTCAACGCCTGGAATCTCAACAATCCCGGTGAACGCTTCTGGGCAGCCCGCACGCGGCAGTTGCAGAGCAGCCATCTGACTACATATGATCGGCTCTGGTCGAATCTCCCCTATTTACGACCAATGCTGACGATTACAAATGAGACCGTTCAGTATGGTGTTGACGACGACGGTGCGCGTTGCCATGATCTGCTTGGAACGCGCTGTGATCCGTATGTCAACGCGATGCTGATGGACGAATCGTTCGACTTTCACTGCCACTCAAATCTCACCAGAGCTGTCCTGCCCTGGGGGTTGACTGAATCTGATGTTCACGATGTCCTCAACATCTTTCAGGTCACCGGTCTGGATGCCGATGGTCACTACTTCATGAAACCAAGCCCGGCGAAAAAAGGGGATTTCTTTGAATTCTTTGCTGAGATAGACCTGCTCTGCGCCATATCAACCTGTCCTGGCGGTGATTTATCTGTACCTCTCTGGGGGCCAGACGCAGGTGATCCTCTGCCGACCTGTCGCCCGCTCGGGATCCAGGTCTTTCAACCTGATTCGTCGCTCCTGGAGGGATGGACGCCGCCGAACCCTGCTCGTGATCGATACGAAGGGATGCACGGTATCCAACTCACCGAGTGGGAATGACTGGCTTGACTATGCCTGCTTCACTGAATCAGAGGCAGGATATTCCATCGGACCAGGTGTCCAAGGGTTCCCACACCGTCCGATGATCCCTGCCTGTCTCTACCGGTTAGCCCGTCTACCATCCGAATCAGAAAGTGGGAGATCGACCCAACGGCGTTCCCGGAACGAGAGTTCGACCGCGTTAATTGCTTCCTGCACCCAGGCGCCGTCAGCAAAATTCCCCTGGTTTCGATCGCTGTCATCTTGTATCTCATCAATGAAATCGCTGATGAGATTGGCGTAGAACAGGGTTTGCCAGGCTTCGTTTGGATTCCCGCCAGCCGGGTAGAAACGCTCTGGAATCTCCAGCTCCCGAAATTCGACATCGTCGGGAGTAGCGACTTTGATTGTTTCAGCGACACCAAATTCTTCGATTAACCGGCAGATGATTGCGCCTTCTTCACCATAAATCCGGGCTTCGATGCCTGGATAGTTCCCGATGGTCACATAGCTGGTTTGTATTGAGCCGATCGCGCCGTTTTCATATTCGGCCAGGTAGATTGTTCCGTCATCGATGTTCATCCGCATCATCTCGCCGGTTTCACGCACCATCCGTTCCGGGATGAAATTTTTCATCGTCCCGATAACGCTGGCATAGCCGGCGTCAACCCACCAGTGACCGATGTCAATCACCGGCGCGCCATACCCTTCGAGTGACGAGGTTTGTAGGACGGAATGATCAGCCGAGATGTCGACCTGCCGTAGTGGAGTCTCCGGGTGCAACCACTGCGAGTTCTGTTCATATCCATTGAAAATGAGCGGGCGGCCAACGAAGCCACTGTCGATCATTGACTTCGCATAGAGCACACCAGGGCTGTAACGGAAGGTGAATCCAAGCTTGGTCTTCAAACCTTTGCTTTTTGCCAGATCCGCAGCCCGTTGTGTGTCCAGGTAGTGAAATGCGACTGGCTTCTCACACAGGACATGCTTGCCAGCCTCTAGCGAGTTCCAGGCTAACTCGAAATGCGTGTGGGATGGCGTGCAGACGTCAACGATGTCGATGTCAGCACGAGTCAGCACGGATTGCCAGTCATCGGTATAGTCCGCGACGCCAAATTTACTGGCGAACGCGCTGGCGCGTTCAGCCAGCGGATCACAGATTACCGCCACTTCGCACCGCGGGTCACGCTGCCAACCGGGAATGTGGGCGGCCTCCGCCCATGCGCCTGCTCCTAGTACCGCAACTCGAATCTTTTCCACTTCTCCCCCTGTTCATACAATGATCAATTGATCAGGAACTCTGTCACTGAAAAATCGCAATTGGATCTGGAACTTGAATTGCCGGTGAGTATTATCGATATGATGACCTATCGATTGATCGTCATTCTGATACTCGTGCTCGCGGCTTGTTCTGTCGACAGCCCGCCACCGGAGCCTACCCCCCAACCCGAACACACAATAAACCTAAACGGCGTTGAACGCACGTACTATATTCACGTGCCAGCCAGTGTTTCAACAAACAGCCGTTCACCGCTCTTTGTTGTCTTTCATGGTCTCGGTGGCCATGGAAGTCGAATGGCTCAGCGAACGGGGTTCAACGATATTGCTGACCGGGAAGGATTTATTGTGGTCTATCCAAACGGGCAAGACGGCAGCTGGATAGACGCGGGACCGGATTCCCTGCGCCTGCGCGAAGAAGCCGGCATTCTGGATCTGGCATTTATCGATGAGCTTCTCACGACAGTCGACAGCGAATACGGTATCGATCCATCCCGTGTGTATGCAACTGGCGTCTCGAATGGAGCACTCTTCTCCTATCTACTCGCCTGCCAGCGTGCCGATCGATTTGCGGCGGTTGGGTTGGTAGCTGGCGCGGGCATAACCGGCGCAACCGAAGCCTGTGATCCGGAAAGTCCGATTTCCTACATCGCATTCCATGGCACAGATGACAGCATCGTTCCCTACGAAGGCGCTGAAATAGCCAGCGGATTTCCCGAGCTTGGTCACTACCTGGGCGCTGAGCAAGCCCTGCAATTCTGGGCAACGTCCAACTCATGTGAAGAGCCACCAGAGATAGTCGAGATTGAGGACAGCCCGATCATCGACAATTCCACGGCGCATCTAACGCGATACGGGAACTGTGAAGATTCAACCGCCGTCGAACTGTACACACTTGACCATGGTGGTCACACCTGGCCGGGGCATCCACCGTCGTCAGATGCCCTTGGCGCAACGAACCGTGATATCGACGCCAGTGAACTGATCTGGGAATTTTTCGAGAGTCACCCGAAACAGTGATCGCATGGATAGACGGGATATGGAGACCTCTGCCGCGCTAACCTCAACTGGTGAACTAGCCGTCAGCTGCTACAGCCGCCTTGGCCTTGTTTTCAGCCTCTTTCGCAGCTTTCTCCATGATATTTGTCGAGTGACCCGGGTCGAGTCGGGCGTCAGGATCATAGTAGGTCACGCAGTGATTGACAGCCGTTACCGCCTCGGCAACACCCGTCGCAATCAGCCTGAATTTCGCAGGGTATTTGACGATATCGCCTGCCCCATAAACTCCGGGGATATTGGTCGCCATCGTGATCGGGTCGACAACAATTTGGTTCCGCTCGGTCTCCAGCCCCCAGGTCTTCAATGGACCGAGATCCGCTTTAAACCCTATAGCACAGATCATCTCGTCTACCTCGACGGTGTACTCATCCAGGGTCTTGATGTTATGGAAGGTGACCGCCTCAAGCGACTCTGTGCCATGCACCTGCTTGACCACATGGTCAGGAAAATGAACGTTGACCGGGCCATCAAGCAACTGCTGAACGGTATGTTCATGCGCGCGAAATCGTGAGCGGTGAATCAACGTGACGTTTTTTGCCAGTGGTCCCAGAGTAAGTGCCCAGTCAACTGCTGAGTCACCGCCGCCGACGATAAAGACGTTCTTATCACGAAAGTCATCCAGTCGTTTGGCAAAGTAGTGAACGCCTTTGCCGTCTTCAAATCGCTCAATCTCCTCAACTTCCAGCTTCTTTGGCTCGAACGCGCCGATTCCGGCACAGATAACCACCGAACGCGAACGAAGCATCCCCGAGGTCGTCTGGAGCAGAATCTCATTCTCCTGTTCGTCTCTCGTCAGACCGATGACCTCGGTTCTAAGAGCGACTTCCGCACCGGTTGAAAGGGCTTGTTCGACAGCCGGCCCAACGTAATCTTTTGCCAGAACTTTCGGGAAACCGGCAACATCGTAAATGTACTTCTCGGGATAAATAGCCATCAACTCGCCGCCGAGTTCCTCCAGCGAGTCCAGAATGATGGTGCGTGCACCGCGCATGCCAGCGTAAAACGCGGCAAACAGGCCAACTGGTCCGCCGCCAATGATTGCTATGTCATAGAGTTCATTTTCAGTAAATGCCATGGAGTATCTCTCTTGAATGTTGACGGCAACCAGCATCGTAGGCAGCTGCCGCCCGCAGAACGCATTTCGGCAATTGTACGTTCCTCCAATTCCGGTCAGCATCGGAAGAAGTGCGTATCTTACTGGATCAAACTATTGAGCTGTCCCGGTAACCAGGCCGCTGCTGGAAAGGGAAACGATCGCCTGATCGACATTGCCACGGTTGAGCGCCAGCCGGGACACTGTCAGATCCGCATACTGATCCGCCGTAACAGCAGAAGGATCTTCATAGAGCACTTCGTAACCGCGGATCACCTCACTGGCCGCGCTCCACCATTCCAGTGCGTCAACTCCATCAATCTCGTTTCCGGCAAACTGGTCGAGATATGCGTGCCACTCTTGCTCCAGCTCATCCCAGCTCTTGTCCAGAGCCAGCTCAGGAGGATCGTAGGTATAGAGCTTGCGATACGCGTTCCAGCCGTAGGTATCAACGATGAAGAAGACGAATGATGCGCTGGCATCATAGGAGACGCGTTTTCGCATACGGCCGGCGAAGTCGTCTTCGAGCAGATCAGCAAGCGGCGGCATTGCGCCGGCACGGTAGATCCAGGCAGCCGATTGCACCGGTGACAGATACCCTGCCTCGACAAGATCATCGGTCATGACCCAGGTTGCCAGCCCTTCCGCGAAGAACAGGACCAGCGGTTCATAGATCACGTGAGCGGCAA
This sequence comes from uncultured Thermomicrobiales bacterium, assembly GCA_964577155.1. GTDB lineage: Bacteria > Chloroflexota > Chloroflexia > Thermomicrobiales > CFX8 > CAZNYB01. Next base: position 12,931 of record CAZNYB010000092.1, read on the forward strand.
TGAGGTGGGTGACTTCGTGGACTAACAACGAATCAAACTCGTCCTCGGCGACGCTGCCATCCTGCAGGATGAAGATACGGTTGAGATCAGCAGCAGTAAATCCCATACATCCCAGGCACTCCGGGGTGTACAGCTGATCGGCCAGATATATTTCGACCGGTCCCTGCCATTTAGTCCCGAGCTTACCGTTAGCCTCATCGATCGCCGCCCGCGTCTTTTCCGCGACTTGCTCAGCCATTGACGCTGGGAAGGCGCCGGGACGCCAGGCGACCGTTATGTCGCCGATGACATACTGCTCCGAATACTGTTCCGGGACGCGCTCGACACCATCCGTGAAATTGGTAAATTCGGGGTTGTTGACCTGCACCGGTTCTTGCGTCACTTCGGAGTCTGCCGTGGTGTCAGCGGCTCCTGTCGGTATTTGACTGGGTGATACTGGCGCGGTTTCAATCTGGCTGTTGCCAGCGTTGGAAGGAGAGTCTGAAGACATGGCAATGGCAAATGCGCCGGCGATGATCACCAGGACACCGACAATTCCAGCAATGACAACCATCCCGCGCAACTGATTCTATCTCCACTTCAATCAACCAATGAGCACCCAGAAATCGCCGGTCAAGGTTACAATCGCTCCAACGCCAGGACAAACTGGCAACATACAAACCAGGGAGCCAATGCTACAAGTTGAGAATGAACGGATGGTCACATGACAGCAACCGCCAGAAACAGGCTCGCAGTCCTTTACTCTGACTCCTCGAACCGGTCGGGTTCGGGTGGAATCGGCGATGTTCGATCTTCGGAACAGATGATCGCATTCTGGGCGGGACTGCCAGATCCAACAAGCTTGCCGGTCAATGACATCATCGATGCCACTCGCATCGCCATGGAAGAAGATGGCGACTGGTTTCTGCAATATGGCGCAAGTAGCGGCGATGCGGCGTTGGTTACCGAAATACTGCGGAAGTTGGAGCGCGATCAGGGAATTTCCGCTACAGCAGAGAACGTGCTGGTGACCAATGGCGCGGGTCAGAGCGTCTCTCTGATGGTCGATATGCTGGTGAATCCCGGTGATGCGGTTATCAGTGAAGCTCCGACCTGGTCTGGCGCGGTGAATAACTTCAAAGCAGCCGGAGCCGACGTCCACGAGATCCCAATCAACACAGATGGACTTGATACAAATCACCTTGAATCTACGCTGAAGCGGCTCAAATCCGAAGGCAAACGAGCGAAGTTCATCTACGTCATCCCCACATTTCAGAACCCGACTGGAGTTACCTACACGAAAGCGTGCCGGCAGCGCATCGTTGACCTTGCCGTTGAGTACGATGTGCCTGTAATAGAAGACGACGCTTACTTCGACCTCCGTTACAACGGCGAGAAAGTTCCGACACTGTATTCGCTCGATTCAACCGGTCACGTCGTTTACATCGGCACCTTCTCAAAAATCGTTGCCGCCGGGATCCGAGTGGGCTGGTTGGTCGCTCACCCGGCCGTCATTTCGAGAATCCTGGCGCTCAAAGCTGGCGGCGCAACCAGCCCCTTTGTCCAGGGAGTTACCGCACAGTTCGCTGCTTCAGGAACGCTCGTCGAACATGTGCAAGAACTGCGCGGACTCTACGCTCGCCGCAGGGACGTGATGCTGGATGCGCTTGCTGATTCCATGCCTGATGGCGTCAAATGGAGCGAACCCGAAGGCGGCTTTTTCATATGGTTGCGGTTTCCAGAAGGTTTTGATGATGAAGGACTACAGCAAGCCGCCGCGGAGAGAGGCGTATTGCTCAGCTCTAGCGACCACTTCTATTTTCACGGCGGAACCGGCAACGAAATCAGGCTCTCGTATTCGTTCACATCCGAAGAGCAAATCCGTGAAGGAATTGCCATTCTCGGCGAACTCAGCAGCGTCCAATTAGGCGCTTAGACCAGAAGCAAAGGAATCAACACGATGTCACAAACAACGTTGAACTGGCTCGATGATCTGCATTCGGAGAAATCGAGCCGGGCCGGAGCTGGCGGCAGGCTCGGCAATCCCCGCAACGCAGGGGAAGCGAAAGCATGGCTGTCGGGCGGATTTCCCGACCGAGTTACCTTGCCAAAATCCGGTGTGCCTGTCGCGACTGAGACGGCTCTGGAGCGCGACGGGAAGTGGGCGCTGCAATATGGTCCGACACAGGGCGACCCGGGTCTCATCAGTGAACTGGTGAAAAAGCTGGAGCAGGATCAGGGCATCCATTGCGGTCCTGAAAACATCATGATTACCAATGGATCTTCCCAGGGCGTCAGCATCGTCACCGAGCTATTCGTCAACCCGGGAGATATCGTCAT
>CAZNYB010000093.1:0-15191 GCA_964577155.1 uncultured Thermomicrobiales bacterium
TCGCAACTGCTAACCAAGAATTAGTTGGAACAGGTGACACAAGGTTCGCCCCTACAGGCATCCTGTTATTTTTGCCGTAATGGATTTCCACCGCAACATCGCTGGCTACCCACTGGCTGCCTGCTCAGCGAGCACCTGATTGATCGCATAGCGGGCGATACCGGCGAGCACGGGATTGGTGATGTGGTAGTAGGGCAGGGCGATCAGGCTGGTGGACAGCGCCCAGCCCCGACCTCGCGCCCAGGTCGCCTCGTCTGCCTGCACTGACTTTTTGAAAGCATCCCGCGAATCTGGATCGAAGAGGTTCCAGGCGACGATGAGGTCCACCGCTGGATCACCGACACCCAGCCCGCCAAAGTCGATAACGGCGGTGATCTCACCATGTCTTGCCAGCAGGTTTCCGGACTGCAAATCGCCATGCACCCAGACGGGAGCACCGCTCCAGACCGGCGCTTGAAGGGCTTGTTCCCAGGCTCGTGTTGCCACGCCGGTGTCGATGACACCACGCAGTGCGTCGATAGATGTCCTGGTAGGTTCATCTCGCATGACCAGCGGCACGCCGCGATAAAAATTATGCCGGCCGGAAACCGGACCGCCGCCCGTATCAATGTGGTGCAATGCTTTCACGAATGACGCCAGTGTTGTTGCGGACTGGACTGGATCGGAAAGCCGGTCCAGGGTAGCGTTCTCACCAACAATCCACCGGTGGACCGCCCAGTTCCAGGGAAAGCCTTCACCTGGAGCGCCCGTCGCCAGCGGCGCCGGAATCTCAAGCGGCAAGTGAAGCGCGAGTGCTGGGAGCCAGGTCCGTTCCTTGTCAACCTGCCCGGTTGCTGATTGCGTCCTGGGCAATCGCACAACCATATCGTCACCAAGCCGGTAGAGCGCGTTGTCCGTCCCGGCGGAGACGACGCGCTTGATAGCGAGACCGGACCACTGCGGAAACTGAGCGACAAGCAAACGGCGCACCAGATCCGGATCAGTGTCAAACTCTTCAGCGTGCATCCTAACTGTGGACAACGGTCAATCCTGGTCGGACTAGTCGCAGGCGGTAGCCAAACATCAATACAGCGCCGCCGTAACCGGCACATAGAGCGTCGGGTAGCCGAAGCGGGTCGGGTCGGAGGAGAAAAATACCTGCTGCTCTTCAATCCGAAACCCGCTCTCAAGCAATGGAACGATGCCCGGGTGCGGACCGGGTAAATCAATGCTTAGTGACTCCGCGCCCTGCTGGCGTCCAGCCCATTGAACAGCAGCGATCAGGCATCTAGCTGCGATCTCCGGGCTAGCCGCGCCAACCGGTCCGACGACGACACCACCGGTATTTATCGCAGCGTCTGTTCCAAGGTATCGCAGTGAGACGCCAGCATAGCCGACTTTCTCTCCATCTTGCTCCAGCCAGAGTTTTCGAAATCCCCAATCATTCGCCAGAAACGTTGCGTCTTCAACCCGCTTGCGTCTCGAGTACTTGTGATCCCAGGTCATCCAGACCTGATCGACCGGTCCGGCTTCGATGACACGCAGGCCAGGGTCTGGCAATCTCCCGGCAGTTGCGGCTGTTCCGGAAATCCCGTAGACCGGCCAGCAGGGCAACAAGCCTGCCCGTATGTAGAGCGCTTGGGCGCGCAGATCCTCGGACCCGACGGTGGCTGTCGGCGCTTGAACACCGGGTACCACCGATTCCAGCAAGCGCCTGCCGGTTCCAGAAGACTGCCGGACGGTATCGACAAACAGATGACCCAGAAATCTGGTGTCGTCTCGCTCAAAAGCGATACCAAATCCGCTGACTTTGCCGTCCTCAACCGCTACGCTAGCGAGACCGGTTGCCAGGCCATGACGAAGTATCGATGTAGTGAATGCAGGATCGAGGTGGCTGAGCTGATCCGCCGATAGCCCAAATGCAGACATCTGGATTCGGAACATGGCGGGCAGGTCAGCTTCTGTGGCTGGCCGTATTTCTGCATCGATTTGAGACACTCTCCACATTCCTGCTGTTTGGCAACAAACCCGAGAAGACGATCCAATTATGGACCGCCTTCTCCGTCGTTGCACTCTCGGTTGACTTCACTGACACCTAGTTGCCCGAATCAGAACCTTCGGATGGCACTGGAGTCGGTGTACTGGTCGGCGCAGGATCAGGAACCGTTGGTTCATCTGGCGCTGGCGCGGTTGGTTCGGCAGCTGGAGGCTCCGGCGTCTCGATCGGAGCTGTCGGATCATCACCCTGGCGGACCGGAATCTGAACGCCATGTTGATCCGGCGGCGTCATCGTTGGCTCTGGCGTCGCTGGAGTCGGTGTCTCCGGCACAGTCGGCTCCGGTGTTGGTGTGATGTGATCGTCAGTTGGATCGAGATCGAGGTAGAAGACCTCAACCTCGTTATTCTGGTCGAGACCGAGCGCCTTGAAGGTATCCCAACCCAGCTCAACGACCCAGTTGGAGCGCCAGGAGACCCGGTGCGGAATAGCCACCATATCGCCGATGGTGCATTCAATGGTCACGCCGTTCGCCTTCAGCGTCAGCCGCTCCCCGATCCAGTAATTGGGATGCACGCAGTAGTACCCATGCGGGTCCACCCGCCAGTCCTCAACGGCGTTGTTCCAGCTGGCATGGAGCGCCATCGCACCTTCCCACCAGGTCTGATCGTAAGACGGGCTGTAGTAGGCGGCTGCTCCGATGCCAATCGACTCGCCCTCTTTGCGAACGATCTCGCTGCCCTCCGGCGGCGGGTAGGCCGCCAGCAACTCGTCGTAGGTGGCGAGGACATTCTCGATCCAGGCGTTCATTGTCGTGTCCGACCAGTTGGGATTCCCCCGGCTGTAGTAGTCGGCTAGCACAGTCGACCAGGTAAAGGCTTTGAACATCCAATCGGCAAATTGTCCCGCGCCAGCCTCAGCGGCGGCTTCCGGGTCGATCAGGTCAAGCTGCTCTGTTTCAGCGTTTGGCCAGACGGCGAGGATGCCTTTTCTGCCCTGTTCATCACTGTAGCGTGGATCGCCACCGGTCAGATTGATCACAACCGATGTCAGCATATATGGATCTATGTATCTTGGAATGGCTGCGGCAATGATCTCTTCGCCAAATGGCACTTGTGCTGCCATAGCCGCCAGCGCTGGTTCGGCTGGTTGCTCCAGACCGCGCCAGAGCCGGTAGTGCAATCCAACATTGCCGGTCTCGACCTGCCAGCCTTCGACGTTCGTCGGTGTGTAGGTCATCAGACGCCGTTCGAACGCCTGGAGCAAAACGTAGGTTTTCTCGCCTTTGAGTTCGGCTTCGACCCAGTAAGGCTCAGTGATCGGCAACCCCATCAGGTAGGCCGAAGGCAACGGTTGTGATTCCGCCCAGGCGGCAAACGGGCTGGCGATGTTGTGACCCAGCGTTTCGTCATAACCGGAAACTCGTACCCCAAGATCATTGACGGCATTGTGCACGACTGTGCCGTCGGATTTGAGCAGGTCGGTAAGCTGTTCGCCAACCGCCGGTACAGCATGGCCCGGCTCGATGCCAAGCAGTGCATAGCGTGAATTTGCCAGTTCGCTCTGCTGCCGTTCTTGCTGTCCATCCTCATCAACATTCCAGACCGACGAAAGTTTGGAAAGTGAGGCATAGGTTACCGGATCGGTCTGGTTGTAGTCGCCGACGATCGGTATGTCCGGTACCTCTCGTTTGGCGTAGGTCGTTGCGCCAAGCTGTATCCGGCCAGAGAGCATCTCGCTGATCAGCAGCGCTCCGCTGACCCGCCAGATCGAGTCTTCCGGCAGATCCGGATGTACCAGATCCAGCCGTCCTTTTTCGTAATAGACGATTTCCCGGTAGCCAGTCGTGCTCTCCGGGTACGTCTCGGTTGCCGCGGCAATCGGGGCTGGACCCCAGATCCAGGCGCGGCTTTCCGCCCCGGTGGCGACCGGCCCGTCGGTGCTCTCCCAGACTGCATGAATGGTCGGATCGACGACGATGCCGCCGAACTCGACTTCAGTAGATTCATCGAGAACCTGCGCCATGACCGGCATCCCGATCATAGCCACCAGCATGACGACCACTAGCGGTACCACCAGCCGTCTGTACCGTACTCGAGAATGTCTCATCCGCTTCCTTCCCAGCTCCGCAGGCACATCAGAATTCTCCCTCACCATCTGGATAAATCCTGGCAATGAACGACGCAAAACCCCACATTTTGACGTACGTTCGCTTTGAATCGGCCTTACAGAGCCTGCCCGATTCTACTTTGGCGGGCCAACTGTGCCAAATTTACCTACCCGCCGTATAGGAGTAGAATCACTCCCGGTCAACTTCGTTCCGCAGGGGCAGGGTAGATGCCAACTCGATATTTCACTGTCGCCGATACCGGCGAGATCCCTCCAGACACCGCTATTCAGATCTGGATCGATGACCAACCAGTCGCCGTTTACAATCTCAACGGCGAATTTTTCGCCACCAGCGACATCTGTACCCACGAAGAGTTCTTTCTGCATGGCGGGGTCATCGAGAACGGCGAAATCGAATGCCCGCTCCACCGGGGCGTCTATAACATTCGCACCGGCAAAGCTGAGGTCTACCCGGCTGAGATTGATCTACAGACGTTTCGCTGCCGGGTGGTCAATGGTTCGGTTCAGGTGGGCGTTGAAACCTGAAATCATGAAACTGTCATTGCGATTGCTCCGAACCAAAGACCAGCTGAAGCTCTAGCGTGCCAAAATCATTGACTGACAACACAGCTGGCGCGGTTGGCGGGCTGATATTGTAGTCTGCAAATTGAATCTCCAGCGAACCGACCACGATCAGCAGACCATTGGTGAATTGCGCTTCCAGCGGAATTTCCACCGGCCGGGTTTCACCGTGCAACGTGAGATCACCGGTCGCAATCGCTGAAAAAGTGACACCCTCCGAAGGCACCTCGCCGAGCTCGATTGTCTGGGTGAGTGTGAATGAAGCCGTCGGAAATGTACCGGTTTCTAACGCCTGAGTCTCCAACCGGCCGTCGCGGCGGGAATCATCGCTCTGAAGATCGGTCAGGTCAGCCTCGATTTCACCGTCAGTAATGGTCGTCCCACTGATAGTGAACGAGCCGTTGACCGAATTCGTGCGACCGACGGCTTCAGTCGTGCCGATACGGGCAAGTTCCTCGCCGACACGGTAGCCAACGAACGAATCTCCGGACTCGTCAATGGTCCAGACCATGGTATCGGTAGCCGACTCCGCCTCCTGGCCTGATGCAGGTGTCGCGGCGCCAGACGTCTGTTCCGTCGTAGTACGCTCGTCTACTTGCGTTGCGGTTGGAGCTTCGGTAGAGACACTCGGAGCAGTTGCCGTAGCTTCAGCGGAAACCTGGGTCGTCGTTGCCAGTGTGGAGCCGAGATTTTCAATCGCACTATCCAGCGAAACCGGCGGAGGAGCGTCGTCTCTGAAAATCTGATGCCAGATGCCAACCCCGGCAATGACGATGATCGTTGCGCCGAGCAAGATGGCTCCGGATAAAAATTTTGCAAATCGGGTCATATACTGAAATTCCGTTTCAGCTCAAAGCATGATCAGCAAAACAGTCTGTCGTATCCCAGACTCGATCTTCAGATCGGCTGAAAGACGACGTCGCTGCCTATGAAAACATCAATTCCTGTGAATTACGTTGGAAGATGCTGACAATTCTTCAGGAATCCTGCACGACTGGAACAGGCTTCATGATTGTGGTTTTGGTTGAGCGATCAACGGCTTTGGGCCTGATTCAGCCATGGTGGCAGTGCTCCGGTCTGTAAGCACGACGACAGTGTCATCGCGATGTTCCAGCGGCAAACGGACAGCAAAGATAGTTCCTTCCCCGGGAGTGGATCGTACTTCGACCTGCCCGCGGTGAGCCTGAACGACCGAGGCAACAATCGACAGGCCGAGACCTGAGCCGCCTTCAGCCCGGGAGCGTGCGGTATCTACCCGGTAGAACCGGTCAAAGATATGATCGAGATCTTCCGCCGAGATGCCTTCTCCAGCGTCCTGAACCAAAATCGTCACCGTATCGTTGTCCACCATCATCGATACGTCTACCGGCGTGCCAGGCGCTGTATGCAGGCGGGTGTTCGAGAGCAGGTTCGCCATCACCTGGTGCAACCGATCCTGATCGCCGGTGACGACAGCCGGTCCGGAAGACTCGAAGTGAATCGGTCGATCCGGCTCAACGACTCGAGCATCGGAAACGGCGTCCTCCCCCACCTGCACAAGATCAACCGGTTTTTGCTCCAGCGGCCTGCCCTGATCCAGCCGGGCCAGCAACAGGAGATCTTCCACCAACCGGCCCATCCGGATACCTTCAGATTCGATCCGACTGATTGCCCGGTCAATCTCATCCGGTGTTGAGGCAGCGCCGCTGCGGTATAGCTCGGCATAACCCCGAATCGAGGTAATTGGTGTCCGTAGCTCATGAGAAGCGTCGGCGACGAACTGCCTGAGCCGCCGCTCTGAAGCATCTTTTTCCCCAAACGCGGTCTCGATCTGAGAGACCATCGAGTTGAAAGCCATTCCCAGCTGACCGACTTCGGTGTTTGGATTTTCATAGTCGACCCGCTGAGTTAGATCACCATCCGCGACGAGTGTCGCCGTAGCTGCCATGTCATGAACTGGAGCGAGGCCACGCCGGATAACGACCCAACTAATCACACTTAACACGACAACGATCAGCGCGCCAGTTACTCCTATGACAAGCGTGAGTTGCCTGATGGTCTCATCTACATCGTCTAGCGGCGAGGCCAGGACATCTATTTGTCCATTACGTTGATTGGAAACCAGAACGCGGTAGCGAAGCGACGAACCATCGGATGCGCTGGCGGTGTGAATGGTTCCAGGTCGCTGTTCTTGAATGCCTGCCAGATCGGGATAAGGATCCGGATCGTCGAAGTATCCTGACGGCTCTGCACGCAGGATAGTTCCGTTCGAATCAATCAAAAAGGCTGCCAGGCTGCGCCTCGTAGATCCATACCCTGGATTGCCAGACGGTGACCCATTCCGGTCGGATGACTGCCAACCTCCTCCGGGTTTGGAGGCTTTTTCGCGGCTGGTGAGCAGCGTCGCGTCGACACGTTCAAGCATATACCCGCGAACCTGGGTTACAACGACGAAACCAGAAATAATAAACCCCGCTGCTACTAGCAACGTCATCGAAAGAAGGAGTTTCGCGCGGATAGGCATGGAATCAACCCGGTTCAAGCCGCAAGGTATATCCCACCCCGCGGACGGTATGTATCAGCTGAGGATCAACACGATCAATTTTTTTGCGCAGGTAGCTGATATAGGTCTCGACAACGTTCGCTTCACCCTGGTAGTCATATTGCCAGACGTGATCGAGAATCTGCAGCTTGGACACTACCCGCTCCCGGTTGAGGAGCAGATAGCGCAACAGCCGGAACTCGGTTGGCGACAGTTGCACCGTTTGTCCCCTCCGGGAGACCCGGTGCGCATCCTCGTCAAGCTCGAGATCGGCGTAGCGGTGACGTGTTGTAGCGGGTTGTTCGGTCCCGGTTCGCCGGAGGACAGCTCTGATGCGAGCCACCAGCTCCTCAAGGCTGAACGGTTTGGTGATGTAGTCATCGCCGCCGCGGGTGAAGCCACGAAGTTTATCGTCCTGATCGTCACGGGCAGTAAGAAATATAACCGGCACCTGATTGCCATGTTCACGCAGATTGGCGCATACACCGAATCCGTCCATGCCCGGCATCATGACATCCAGCACAACCAGATCGGGACGAAAGGCATCAACGACCGAAAGCGCTTCCAGGCCGGAGGATGCGGTTTGAACGTCGAAGCCTACGAACCTCAGTGCCGTGCTGACGAGCTCGGTAATGGCGGACTCGTCATCGACAACGAGAATACGCTCTCCGGTCTGCTGAAGATCTGACGATTCCCTGATGTTGGCAGAAGATTGGATACTCATGGCAATTCTGTTTCTACATGACCGCAGCTGGCCGCACGACCCTATGAAAGCATACGAACCTTAGGGTTTCCTGAGTATTGCCTGACAAGCAGCAACCGCCTGCCAGCAAACTCACGCTGGCAGGCGGAACAGATCGGAAAGTTAGATTGTGTCGGACGTCGATTCTTCAGTCGGGTTACCGGTGTCGTCACAATTATGTTTCGGACCGAGACCTTCGGTGTTAACCAACTCCGGCAGCCGCTCCTGAAGTCCTGCCAGCTTTTCGTCAGCCTCTTCCTGGGTCATATCGCCAGTTGCGACACGCTCAGCCAGCCGTGTCTCAGCGTCGGCGACGATGGCGTCCATCAAATCAGCCTCGCTGACGCCAAAGCCAGCCGCGTACGAAGCCAGCGATTCACCCTCTTGCAACGCGGCCACGACATCGCTGCGTTCGGCGCCTGTCAGTTCAGCAGTGATATCTACAGCGCTGCCGCCGAGCCGGTAGTGGCGAAACATCTTCCGCTCGGGTACGGGCTGATCACCTTCTCCGTCAGCTTGCAGGAACACCGGTGATTGGCCACGCTCCGCAGTCGGGGAATCCGCTGCTGAAGCAAACGCTGGAATCGCTACGATAGCGCCCAGCACAACGGCAAAGACCGCTCCAATGCCAATCAACCTGCCGACGCCCAGAGACCTGAACGTCCTTAAGAATGTCTCCACAAATACTCTCCTCACGAATTAATCCATCTCATCGATGGTCGGATAGATCTGGCGCTCATCTTGAATCAGTGACAGATGAACACTTGTGAACTCATGAAAGCGATCTATTCTGAGAAATCACTGAGAGAAGCATTCAAAAACATTGGGATCGGCCTGCGCGACCTCCACAACGACCGAGGACTATGTCACAAACATCACCGACTGCTTTATCGGACGCCCCGGGGAGCGTCCTTTTCCATGAGGACCGCTGGTAGGGAAAATACTGTAGTGCCGCCACTACTTTCGAGAAATGGAATTGGCATCCGTTCACTGACGCCAGAATGCGATCAGTCCAGCCAGCCGAACCGGAACTCTTCCGCCAGTTCAAGTCCACCATTTGCGCCTTGCTGTTCGGCGCGCAGGCGTATGCGGTGCTCAAGCCCGCCAGCGAAGGCACTCTCTTGACTTTCGTGGAGCCGCAGGGCAGCTATTTTCTGGTCGAACGTGTCACTGATGTCCACCCAGACATTCGGTTGATCGCTGCCTCCAGCCACAAACATATGGACCGAGTGGGGTTCAAGTCCTTCTGCGCGGTGTTCCGGGAAAAACGACGCCAGCCGGCAGCTCGGGAAGGTGGCCGCCAGCGCGGCGAGACCGACCTCCCTATGGTCCGGATGCCAGCGAAACTCTCTGGTGAACGGGTCGTGGCTCAGCACCAGATCGGCCCTGGTTCGCCGTATCTCACGAACAATCGCCCCTCGCAGCGGGAGGGAGTCGAAGACCTCGCCGTCCGTGTAGCGCAGAAAGGTGACATCGGATACGCCGAGCAGAGCTGCCGACCGGCGCTGCTCCTCCTCCCGGATCTCGACGAAACGGCGTGGATCTGGCTCATCATCCGGCACGCCTTTGTCCCCGCTGGTCACCACCAGGTAACTCACCTCTGCCCCGCTGGCAGTCCACAAAGCGACGGTTCCAGCTGCGAAGGCGTCCGGATCATCCGGGTGCGCCCCGACGACGAGTATCCGCCGGGCAGCGAGTAATCTCTCGAGATGTTCAGATGCGTTCATTGTTGGGAGTTCGGCAGAGACAGGGATATTTGCATGTCAGACAGCGGCCGAACCGTGTGAGGAGTGGCTAGCGGCCACTGCTGCCAGAGATCAACATGCTCAATCTCGCCTGATTCCCTTCTCCTTTCAGGAAGGCGCGGCCAGATCGGCATCGGAATCATGATCGACGCGGAATCCGTTGTAGGCAACATGGAACTCTTCGGCGTACTCGTAGCCGTGCTTCCCGCCAATGTCCGCCATCCAGCCTCGCACCATCTGTTCGACACGATCAAAATTCTCACCTAACTGGCTGTCATGCGCTCGCAGCGCATCGATTTTTTTGTCGATCGTCGAGGTTACGTCCACCCATTCATTGGGGCGCGGAGCGGCGATAAACCAGACCTCGCTCACCTTATGCGGTTTCAGTCCCTCGTCGGTCAGCAATTCGGGAAAGTCCCATGGGTTCTGGGAAGCCGGGTAGACCGAAGCCAATGCTGCCTGAGCAACGGCGATATGGTCCGGATGGTACAGGCCGATCATGAACGGATCCCAGGTCATCTCCGGCGCGAGACAGAGAACCCGGCTTGGCCGGTGCCGCCGGATGAGCCGCACCAGTTCGCGGCGCAACTCGATCGAGGGGACCACCTGCCCGTCGGTGTAGCCAAGGTAATCAATACCGGAGAGGCCGACGATTTTTCCAGCAGCATCCTGCTCGGCTTTGCGTGTTGCGATGAGTCTGGACCGGGCTTCCGGTCCCACATCTGTTGCCAGATCACCACCGCCAGCCGAGCCGTCGGTGACGACGGTGTAGCGGATATCCCAACCGTCCGCCACCCATTTTGCGACTGTTCCGGCACAGCCAAATTCCGCGTCGTCCGGGTGCGCCACGATGGCCATCGCCCGTTTTTCAAGTGGTTGCTGTTCCAAAGTTTATGTCTACTTTCTTGCGATGCGTATGCATAATTTCGACTGGCAATACTATCACTCGCCGGGCGGGTATTAACCGGCTGGCTCGTCAAGGACATCGTCGGCTGGAACGGCCGCGACATCTGATTCTGGCTGGCGAACGAGCGAGGTGACACCGATGGCGCCGGCAACGATGGCAATGCCCGCCATCACCAGGAACGTCTTCTGGACACCGATCTCTGGCAGCAACACCAGGACCGGGATAAACGTTCCCACCAGCGCACCGATTGTTGAGAGTGCGAAAATAGTGCCAGCCGACGACCCTGCGCCGCCAACTTCAGGCACAGTCAGCCGGATTGCAGCCGGGGTGATCATACCCAGCAAAAAGGGTGGCACGGTTATCAACGCCAGCACCGAGATGAAGATCCCCATCGTGACGCCGCCGAAATCAAAGGTCCATTCCTGTACCCGCCAGATAAATGGACGGCCAACGAAGGCAACGCCAATCGTAAACACTCCGGTTGCCAGCAGGCAGAATGCAATGAATCGGTGCGTTGGAGAGCGGTCAATAAGCCGGCCGCCAACGGTATAGCCCAGTGAGAGCGCGGCAAAGGTAAGCCCAATGATGATCGACCAGAGATCAAGGGTCGTTCCGAATGCAGGCGCCAGGAGGCGCTCAGCTGATATCTCGATTCCGAGGCCAACTAATCCGGCCATTACGGCAGCTAATCTGGCATAAGCGCTCACGCTCATGTATAGTCCCATCATCATACGTAGTCGCAGCCAGTTGCCGCATGACCGCGAAGGTCAATTGTGCATTATGGCTGAAGCGAGGGCAGCATACATGTATTATCACCAGATCGCGATATTGCGTTACGGAGATCTATGCAGTATACTCCTGCTTGCTGATTACGGAATGAAGACGGTTTTGGAGCTTCTGGAGACCACATCAAACGATCAACCTCGATCGGATCACGGTGATTTGTTTTGTCGTGAAAGGCATGTCGGCAGCCGTCACCGACAAAGTGCCTGAGGACCTACCGAATGACGGTAACTTCTGATTGACCTCATAACTCCAAAACTTGTCGATCCGAAAGGATACGCGGGGCGAAGGAAACATCCAACGCCCCGCAACTACTTAACAACGCTGTTTTCTTGACAATGTAAAAATATATTTGTAAGATCAATTCAGTTTGTATTTCTGGAGGTGGCACATGCAAGATGTCCTCTACATCGACGATATCGACCAGGCTGCGGCGCTCCTCAAACCGCTGCGGATCGAGCTACTCAAGCGGATGGCGATGCCCCGGTCCTGCCCGGAACTGGCCAGCGAGCTTGGCGAAACGACTCAGAAGCTCTACTACCACGTCAAAATCCTGGAAAAAGCCGGTTTGATCGAAAAGATCGAAGAACGTCGTGTTGGTGGGATCATGGAAGGCCAGTATCAGGCAACCGCCCGAGCCTACTGGCTCTCTCCTGGTCTGGTCGGCCGGATCGGAGGCCAGGCAAAGGCGACTGACCAGTTGAGTCTCGGCTACTTGCTCTCCCTGGCCGAGGACCTGCAGTACGAGGTCGGACAACTCGCCGAGCGCACGGATGTCAACATCCCGTCCCTGGGTCTCTCGGCGCAGATCTATCTCGAGGATGGAAGTCGCAGGCAGGCTTTTCTTGAGGAGTTGCAAGGCGCGGTCCAGTCACTGGCCGAGAAGTACGGCGTTCTATCCGGCGACGATCGCAACGCATCGACCTACCGACTGCTTTTTGCCGTTTACCCATTACCAGAGCAGATTCTTGAAAGCGCCGGCGAAGATGAAGACCGTGTTATAGAAGAAAAGGGAAAACAATCATGATGATTCAGGATATCCACGGCGAGTTGACGCTGGCTGCCGACACGTCAGACGTATTTCAGGCTTTGACCGACCAAACGATTCTCGAACGCTGGTTCGCCGAACAGGCTGACATCGAACTTGAGAATAGGAAATTCGGTTTCCGCGGCCGCTACACACCCGACGGAGAGAGCTACAGCCAGGAGTTGATGATTGCAGCCCCGGATAACCGGCTGGTCTACAGCTGGCAGCTCTTTGGCTGCAAATCGGTAGTCGATATCCACCTGGCAAACCCTGCGCCAGACCAGACAATAGTCAGCATCGATCATCTCGGTGTCCCGGTCGAACACACCGGATTGCTGGATAACTTCTGGTCGCTCTCACTTGAGAACCTGCGTGGCTGGCTCACAACAGGCAGCAACGACCTGCCTCGCTATGACTTCAGCACCATCCCACGCGGCGACGTTCACTGTGAAATCGACATTGACGCACCTGCCGAACAGGTCTTCAAGGCACTTGTGGATCCCGGGCAACTCGACCGCTACATGGGATATGGCACGCGGATTGACCCGGAGCCGGGCGGCCGCTACGACGTTGGCTGGGGCGAAAACGGACCGCAGCGCATCCTCGACATATCAGCGCCGGAGCGTCTGTCCTATAGCTGGCGCTGGGAGGATTCAGGAGATACCGTCGTTACCTGGACGCTCGACGGCTCCGGCGGAAGAACCAGACTAACGCTGGTCCATAGCGGCTTTGCCGCCGATCGCGTTGGAACCGACTACAGCATTGGCTGGCTCGACTACATGAACAAGATCCGGGCCATGCTCGAATCAGGTTCAACCTGGGAACGACCGTACACCAACCCGACGCCAGGTTCGACCCGCCGCGCCGATGAAAGCATCTACATCCCTTCGGCAGGTGTTTCCGGATCCGTTTCGCCGGTAACACCTGGCGATGATAGAAACCGCATCCGCTAAAGCGGCCAGTGAGGACTGGACAGAGGAACAAGATAAGAGAGGACCAGGTTCGATGAATACTGTACAGGGGAAGATAAGCATTGCCCGGACACCGGGTGATCTCTACCAGGCGATCACCGATCCAGCCCAGCTCACCGCCTGGTTCGCCGAGCACGCCGATGTAGCCCTTCCCGACCGCTGGGAAGTCTGGGGGCGGTATACACCCGGCCATCCAGACAGCCCGGAGACACGCCCGTGCCTGATCGAAGCCCGGCAGGACAGCCAGCTCAACTTCAACTGGCACATTTTTGAGCAAGCGACCACAGTCGATATCGTGCTAGAGGAAACAGGCGACGGCAGCATTGCCAGCGTCATCCACTCAGGTCTCGATGACCCTTCGTCATGGCTCCTTGAGGCCTACTGGTCAACTTCGCTGGAGAATCTACGGAGCTGGACGGAAGCCGGTCGGACCGGGCTGTTGATCGACTTCACCGCCATCGGTCCAGGCGATGTCGAAATTTCAGCAGACATCGACGCCTCACAAGAAACGGTCTTCAAGGCACTGACAGATCCCCGGCAGCTGGAGCGATATATGTGCGACAGCGCCTTCGTCGAGCCAGAAATCGGCGGTCGCTTCGACATTGGCTGGGAAGGCGAAGGACCAGTGAAGATCGTTGACTTTGCCCGGAATGAGCTCGTCGCCTACTCCTGGAAAGTCGCCGATCAGGAGGATCTGACCGTCGTCACCTGGTCACTTGAGGGAAGCGGCGACAAGACCCGATTGACCATGGTGCACACCGGATTTGTGCCAGACCGGCAGGCTATTGATTACAACGCCGGCTGGCTCGACTACATCAACCGGATTAAGGCCATGAGTGAGACTGGAAAACATTGGATGCGGCCACAGATTCACGTCGAAGGACGAACACCCGTAAGCGTCTGAACAAGCCGGCGGCCATTGCTGCGCCACGGCTTCAGCACAACTGGAAAGAGAGAACACCATGAGTGAAGAGTTGAAAACAGCCCGCGTCCAGATTTCAGTGGCAGCCAGCCCGGAACGGTTGTTCCAGGCGCTAACAAGCGACGCCGAACTCGAGCAGTGGTTCGCCGAACACGCCAACGTATCGCTGGACACCGGCGCCTATTCGTTCTGGGGCATTGACGCCCCGGATCTCCCGGATCCGGATCCAGCAGCCTTTTCCCTGCTCGAGTATCAAGCGCCATCCAGCCTCAGCTACCGCTGGCGCGTGTATGAGGCTGATACCAGAGTCGACTATTTGCTCACCGAGCAGTCAGACGGCGATACGCAGGTGCAAATCGAGCAGAGCAATATTCCAGACTCAAGCCGGTTCTGGGATCTGGCCGGGTTCTGGTCGGAGTCGCTCGACAACTTGCGTGCCTGGGTCGAACGAGGAGCAATCGGTGAGCGGTTTCACTACACGCCGTTTCCAGCCGGGGATGTCCACCAGTCTGTCGAGATCGACAAACCGCCTGCCGAAGTATTTCCGATCCTGATCGATCCTGAGCGGGTCGAACGGTGGATGTTCACCAGTCAGGCAGAGATCGAGCCGCGCGTTGGTGGCATTTACCACAACCACGACTGGGATCACGATGGCCCGCAGAAGATTCTGTCACTCGAGCCGGACCAGGAGTTGAGTTATTCGTGGAAAAACAGTCAGATCGGCTACGACACCGTCGTGACCTGGACGCTTGAGGGATCAGGCGGGAAAACCCGGCTCACCCTGGTCCATAGCGGCTTTACCGACGACAAGCATTCCGAGAACTACCACGTCGGCTGGCACGCGTTCCTGAACAACATCAAACACTATGCCGAAGAAGGTGAAACCTGGATTCACCCGAATTTTGAG
>CAZNYB010000094.1:0-14799 GCA_964577155.1 uncultured Thermomicrobiales bacterium
CGACATCTTTTGAGCCAAGAAAAAGCCCAATCTTTAAAAGATATTGAAAACGCATTGGCATATACTGACAGAAGTTCGATTTTCAGAACGCTGAAAACATTTGAGGAAAACAAAGTTATCCACAGCATTGAAGATGGTTCTGGAATGACCAAATATGCGGTTTGTGCCAAAGGCTGTAACTGCGACCCAAAGGATTTGCACTATCATTTTTACTGTACAAACTGCGATAAAACATTCTGCCTTTTCGATGTTCCAATTCCTCAAATTGAACTTCCTCAAAACTTCAAACTACAACAAGCTAATATGGTTGTAAAAGGCTTGTGCGACAACTGCAACAAGTAATCTTTGCAATCGAGTTGCAGTAAAAGGAATTTACATTTGTACTATTCTTAAAAACAGAATTAGCAGATGACAAAAGCATTTTTAACTTCATTTTTCTTCGTTATATCATTTATTTCTTTCGCACAGAACAGCGACATTTCTATTTTCATTACAGATTCGGAAACCAACGAACCATTACTTGGAGCAACAGTTTATTTCGAGGAGCTTGAAAAAGGAGCGGTAACAAATTTTGACGGAATTGCCACATTTACGGAAATCCCTAACGGCAACCAAACCATAAAAATTTCATACGTAGGTTTCAAAACCATAGAAACAACTATTGTAGTCGGCACAAAAAAAACGTTCACTTTCAAACTTGAATCTGGAGGAAATGAATTGGACGAAGTAGTCATACAATCTTCAAGAAGTACACGAACTGTTAGAAAAATTCCAACTCGAATTGAATTTATTGGAGCGGAAGAATTAGGCGAAAAAGCAGTAATGAACCCGACAAATATTTCAATGGTACTTCGAGAAAGTACAGGCATACAGATGCAACAAACTTCGTTAAGTAGCGGAAATACCAACATTAGAATTCAAGGTCTCGATGGACGCTATACACAACTTTTGAGAGATGGATTTCCACTTTATGGCGGTTTTTCCAGCGGTTTGAGTATTTTACAAATTCCGCCATTAGACTTAAAACAATTTGAAATAATAAAAGGAAGTTCATCAACGCTTTATGGTGGTGGTGCAATTGCAGGTTTGATAAATATGGTTTCCAAAACACCAGACGAAGAACCTGCTTTGGATATTATGTTGACACAAACCCAAGCTCTGGGAAGTACAGCAAATGTGTTTTACAGCAAACGGAATGAAAAATTTGGTGTTTCACTTTATGGTTCAGGTCATTATCAAAAAGCGTATGACCCAGAAGATGATGACTTTAGTAACTTGCCAAAAACAACTTCGATTTCATTCAACCCAAAGTTCTTTTATTATCCATCGGAAAAAACAACATTTTGGTTTGGCTTAAACGGAACGTATGACGACAGAATTGGTGGCGACATCACAAAAATTGAAAGTGGCGAAAATGGCGTCCATCAATATACCGAAGAAAACGTATCGAAAAGATTGAGCAGTCAAGCGGTTTACGAAACTCAAATAGATTCCGTCAGTTCATTAACTATCAAAAATAGTATCTCGTTCTTCGACAGAGAACTGACCATTCCCGATTTTACATTTGACGGTAAACAAACCAATACATTTACGGAAATAAACTATCAAAAGTCAGCCAATAAAACTGATTGGATTTTTGGTGCAAACCTATATACTTCTGATTTTGATGAAAATGATAATGCAACTTTGCAACGCGACCAAACGGATATAACTTATGGAGCATTTGTAAATAACATTTATGACATTTCGGATAATTGGATTTTGGAAACAGGATTCAGAACAGATTACAATACCGATTTTGGCTTTTTCCCGCTTCCACGAGTTTCATTGCTATACAAAAACGATAGCGGATTTTCCAGCAGAATTGGTGGTGGTTTAGGTTACAAAATTCCAGATATTTTTACAGAAGAGGCGGAATTTATCAATTTTGAAAATGTACTTGGTATTGATAAATCTTCACTAAATGCGGAACGTTCTTACGGTGTAAATCTTGACTTCAACTATCAAACACGTTTATTTGAAACCATTGGTTTTTCTATTAATCAACTGTTTTATGTAACTGCGATTAATGATGCATTACTGTTAAATTCAACTGATAATGGATTTTTCCAATTTGAGAATGCAACAGATGAAATTTTGAGCAAAGGTGCTGAAACAAACATCAAGTTTACCTATAAAGATTTTCGTTGGTTCTTGAATTATGCACTCATTGACACAAAATTGAATTATTTGGCTGGAAATCCACAAAAACCGCTAACTGCAAAACACAACGCAGGAAGTGTTTTGATGTACGAATCTGAAAAATGGCGAATCGGTTACGAAACGTTTTACACAGGAAAACAATTTTTGTCTAATGGAACAGAAACAACCGACTTCATAACAATGGGTTTTGTGGCAATGCGAAATTTTAAATGGGGAACAACGTTTGTGAATTTTGAAAACTTTACGGACAGAAGACAAAGCAGGTTTTCGCCATTGGTTTTGCCACCACACGACAATCCAGAATTTTCCGAAATTTATGCACCAACAGACGGTTTTATATTTAGCGTTGGAGTAATAATCAAACCTTTTGGAAACGAAGATGACGACTAAAATGAACAAAACGATATTTGAAATCAGTAAGATGGATTGTCCTTCCGAGGAAAATCTTATACGAATGAAATTGGATGGAATCCAAGAAATCAAAAATCTCGATTTTGACATTCCCAACCGAAAATTGACCATTTTTCACGATGGTCATAACGACCAAATTGAAAAGTCAATTATCGAATTAAAATTAGGCGGAAAGAAAATCTCGACCGAAGAAACCAACAAAAAAGATTTTGTAGAAAACACCAACCAAAAAAAGCTACTTTGGATTGTACTGGCGATAAATTTTGTCTTCTTCATTATCGAAATGACCACAGGGCTCATCTCGAAATCAATGGGATTGGTTGCCGATAGTTTGGATATGCTTGCCGACAGTTTTGTTTACGGAATTAGCTTGTTTGCGGTTGGCGGAACGTTGATTAAGAAAAAACGGATTGCAAAAATTGCAGGCTATTTTCAGATAACACTTGCGATTATCGGATTTGTGGAAGTGTTGAGAAGATTTTTTGGAGCCGAGAAACTTCCCGATTTTTCAACGATGATTATCGTTTCGATTTTTGCACTTATCGCAAACGGAATTTGTCTTTACATTTTGCAAAAGTCAAAGAGCAAAGAAGAGGCACATATGAAAGCGAGTATGATTTTTACTTCCAATGACGTGATTATCAATTTGGGAGTAATAATCGCAGGAATTTTAGTGAATTGGCTAAATTCCAACAAACCTGATTTGATTATCGGAACAATCGTTTTTATAGTGGTAATACAAGGTGCATTTCGGATTTTGAAATTAAGTAAGTAATCGGAATTGCCAACGCTGAAAGCCATACACATTTACAGTCGCTCAAGCCATCGCACCACCAAAACTGTAAAAGAATATGTCTTGCCAACGCTCAATTTAGAACTAAATAACAAACATCGGAAAACCAAGCAAAACGTGAAAAGCACTATGCACAACAATGTATATAAAACATAGCTATTACAGGCTTTTCGAGAGGTTTTTGCTTCTCTATTAAGTCCACCAAATTTTTATTTTTGTATATTTAAAAAATTAAAGATAAATAGAAAAAATAAAAATTTGGCTCGTGTATAATCCGAAAAGTTAGTGTTTATTTATACGCTACGTTTCATATACTAGACCGTTACCTGCAAGCTGAAATCACAACTATGTTCAACATTTTCAAAAAGAAAGAAAAATCAGTTAATCAAGCTGAAATAAAACCTAAAACGATCCTCTGCATTCCTGGAAATTGGAATGATAGAACAGAAATAGTAACTGCAATTGCAGAAAACAATATGAATGATTTCATTTTTGCTGGAATGGTTCTTTTGAACTTAAAGACCAATAAAGGATTTGAATTGGAAATATACGAAAGAGATGACAGAATGAAAGATTCCTTCAAATTTGCAGGAATGGTAAATCGAATTCCAGAAGATTTTTTAGAAAAAATCGACAAGCACAAATTCGTTGTTTATCTCTCAGCAGAAACTGGAGATTTGAAATCGGCTAAAGAAATTGCAGAAGCAGGAAATGCGATATTAAAATCGGGCGGAACGGGAATTAAAGTAGAAACAACTGGAAAAGCGTTTACAAAAGAACATTGGACTGAATTATTAACCGATTTTAAAGAGTCTAATCTCTATCAAATGTATGTGTTGGATTCAATAAGTGATGGAAAGGGAACAACCTATACTTGTGGAATGCACAACTTAGGGCTTAAGGACAGCATTGTTTACAACGAAGAGTTCCAAGAATCAGTAAATCTACTTTCTGTTTTTGGATATTACCAACTTATAGACAAACCTAAAATTCAATCAGGACAGACATTTAGCACAGATATGGATTCGCCAGTTTTTGAAATTAATGAAGAAAGAAACCAACCGAATATTGGAGACGAACTTTTTGAAAATCCTTATGGAATGTGGAAATTGGAAAGAAAAGCCAGCAGGTAACAATGTATAACCGCAATTACGGCGGATTCGACTGCGTCCGAATCCACTCGGAATTGCTAACGTCAGTGCTTAACCGAAAATCATTAACTTTAATCCCGTAACTGACGGTTATACGTATTCCAAGGTAAAAAACAAGTTTTTTTTAGAAATTTACTGCTGCTATATTTACAAAGGGAGTACCTCTTTTAATTACTGCAAAACTGCGTGCTAAAATTTTATTTCTAACGTTGTTTAATGCAATCATTTTATGTTTGCCTTCCTCTAACTTTCTGTGATAATAATTCTTTAACTCCTGATCAGACTGTATCGCTGAAACAGCAGCCATACTTAATAATGTCTTCATTTTTCTATCGCCTATATAGTGGCTTTGTTTTCGTCGCCTAATAGAGCTTCCTGAGCTATATTCAAATGGGGCGATTCCACAATAACTTGAAAATGAACGCCAGTTATTAAATTTCATAAAATTGGATGTATGATAAAGTAATTGACAACTTAATATCAGACCTACTCCTTTTACTGTCCTTAACAACTCATAGTTGTGCTGTAACTTATCATCTGTCTTTAATAATTCTTTCATACGTTTCTCTATAGATAATACTTGCTTATCAATGTACTTTATTGAGCGTTCTAATATCTTACAACAAGGGTCTGTTGACGGACTTGAAAGCAAATGCTTTTGCTCTTTTAAAGTAGATTTTAAACCACTACGATCTCTCACCATTTGATCTCGTAAAGCTAAAAGCCTACCAATCTCTTGAAACTCTTTTGGCTTTACATTACTGGGTTCTAATTCTTCTCGGTACATCCATCCAAATCGGGCAATCATGTAGGAATCTAGTTTATCTGTCTTCTCTCTAGCAAGACCTGTACTACGTTTAATTCGCATAGGGCTTTCTTCTACATAAATAAGTGATAGCGAAGACAAAAAAACCGATAGCTTTAAGGAATAATTCCCTGTATTTTCAAAACAGAAAAAATACTCTGATGTTTCTAAATGACGTTTACTCCATCGGATAAGCTCTTTATATCCCTCTTCATCATTTGAAAATACTGCATGTTGCCTACTGTGGTATAAGGTGGCATCAATGGTCTTTTTTGATACATCAATCCCAATCACATCTCTTACTTTTTTCATATATTTAAAAAATTAATGATTAATGACGTTTTGCAACTATTTCCTTTAATGAGCCATAGTGGCTAGGTATTCCAAGTAGTTCAACTAAACGTCGTGCAAGAAGTAGAGAGGACTATTACGTGTAATAGGTATTACCTAAAGACCGTTCGAGTTCTCCTCTCTACTCTTGTTAAATTTAATAATATCAAAGTAAAGGAGACCGTTGGCTTCAACAATCGCGGAAGACAAAACTCACGACTGAAAAAGTTGTTTAAAAATACTAAACTGATTTCGAATCAAAACTGACTTCTGAATTTGACCAAAAAAATTCTGACTGAAAAAATTGAGAATTAACAACTGATTTTTGACAAAAATTACGGCTGACTTTTGACTTGTATTGCGGAAAACAAAAATTGCAACCAAAAAAAATTATCTAAAAAACAAATTGACTTCTGACTTTTGTTACGGAATCTTAATTCCAATAAAACTGAGAAAATAAACGTTACGAAATTTTATTCATTTCAAAATCTGAAAAAAGCTAAATAATTTGAATTTTAAAGCTTTGCGGTTGACTTTACTCTTGTGAAAACAATTTGAAACACAATCTAATTCTGCTTACTCAAATCGGCAATTGCTAAAGCTAACAATGCCTAAAAACAATTGTTACGTCATTTTTCCTTCGGAAAAATGCCTAATGTGCGAATGTTAATTTTTTATTTGCTATTTTAGTAGCTTAATCAACCACAACTGATTTTTAGCCGAAATACGTTGGCAATAATTATAACATTATAAAAGCATGAAACAATTAACCTTTTTATTTTTAATCCTTAGTGCCATAATTTTTTCTTCGTGCAACGACTCTTCGAAAAAAAGTAAGGACTCAAATGCTTCAGATGAATCGACCAAAATCTATTTTAATGGAGACATCATCACGATGGAAGGAGAAAGTCCACAGTATTTGGAAGCCATAGTAGAAGCTAATGGAAAAATTATTTTTGAAGGAGATCTAAAAACAGCTGAAAACCGGTATAAAAATGCAACAAAATTTGATTTGGAAGGCAAGACGCTCATGCCAGGTTTTATTGAACCTCATTTGCACCCTTCTCTGGCTGCCATCATGCTTCAAAACGAAATCATTGCTCCTTACGATTGGAAATTACCTTCCGGAACCAAAAAAGGTGTCCAAGGCGAACAAGCATATCGCAGTAGAATTAGCGAATCTATAAAATCAAATGCCTTCCCAGATCAAATGTATTTCATCTGGGGGTATCATCAACTTTGGCATGGAGAACTATCGAAAGGCCTTCTTAATACAATTGCTGGAAATCAACCTGTTGGAATCATACACCGTTCTTTCCACGAAATTTATTTAAATGATGCTGCGATTGCCAAATTAGGCATCAAGGAAAGTGATTTTAAAGATAACCCTCAGGTAGAATGGAGTAAAGGTCATTTTTTTGAAGGAGGGTGGCTTGCACTAGTCCCTAAGATGGCTCCCATCTTGCTTGAGCCAAACAGCTATCTCAAAGGTCTCAGCACTATGAGTGAATTGTTACATCAGAATGGTATCACAACTATTGCAGAACCAGGCTTTCCGAGCTCTGATTTTGATGGAGAACTAAAGTTGCTCATGAAGGAAATGGAAAATAATCCTCCCTATGATGTGTATTTGATTCCAAGTGGCACCCAGTTATATGGAATGAAAGGTGGCAATGAAGAAGCCATGGCATTTATGAGAACCTTGGACACTGTACGATCTTATAACAGGTTAAATGTTAAGTTTTTACCCAAACAGGTAAAACTATTTTCAGACGGTGCCATTTATTCTCAACTCATGCAAATGAAAGATGGATACACGGATGGGCATCATGGAGAATGGATGACCCCACTGGATTTATTCGAAGAGCAACTCATGATGTATTGGAATAATGATTATAAAATTCATGTCCATTCAAACGGAGATCTAGGGCAACAAATGGTTATTGATCTAGTAAAAAAGGCACAGAAAACCAGTCCAAGGAAAGAACATCGTCTAACTCTTCATCATATGGGATATTTTGATGAATCAATGACTCGTGAAATGGCTGATCTGGGCATAGAAGCTTCTGTAAATCCATATTATCTTTGGGCACTAGCCGATAAATATTCAGAGTTTGGGCTTGGTTCTGACCGTGCTGAAAATCTTGTAGCACTTAAACTTCTAACAGATCAAAATATTCCACTTTCATTTCATTCAGACTTTTCAATGGCTCCAGTGGAACCATTAACCCTTGTTTGGACCGCGGTGAACCGACAAACCTCTCAGGGAAGTAAATTCTCACAAGATCAAAGAATTTCTGTTTTTGATGCTATGAAGGCTATTACTATTGATGCTGCACGAACCTTAAACTTAGAAAATGAAATTGGTTCTTTAAAAGTGAATAAGATTGCCAATTTTACAATTCTAAATGAAAATCCATTTAAAATTGATCCTCTAAAGATTAAAGATATTGGCATTTTCGGGATCGTTTATAAAGGTGATTATTCGATTAGCAAAGAATTCAAACAGACAGAATAAAAAACTATTGCCAACAATGTATAAAAACCATTTAAACGGTTCTTATACAAAACCGTTGGCATCAATTAAAAAAAGTAAAATCAATAATAATGAATCTGACAAAATTACTTTTAATTTTATTTTTACTGGTACTAATTCAATCATGCTCAAACAAAATGAATAAAGTTTTCTGGGTAAGCGGTATAAAAACCGAATGTTCTGCGGGAGCAGGGAAAATGCAATGTTTAAACATTTATAGGGGAGAAGATATAAACAACCCTAATTGGGAAAACTTCTATGCTTCTATAAAAGGCTTTGAATTTGAAGAAGGTTATCTTCAAAAGATTGAGGTCAAGGAAACCCGATTAGATAAAAACGAAGTACCTGCTGACGGCTCTTCTATTAAATACGAACTTATAAAAGTATTGGATAAGCAAAAAGATATTCGCTCAGAACTGAACGGTGATTGGACTTTAGTAAAACTGAACAATGCACCACTTAACAGAATGGTAGCTATACCAACTATCACCATTGAACTCTCTAAAAAAGTATTGGCAGCAAATGGAGGTTGCAATAATTTTACAGGTCAAATAGAGACTCTGACTGCTTCCGAAATATCTTTAGGAACAGTGGCAGGTACTAAAAAAGCGTGCATCAACAAAAATGTTGAACCTGAGTTTCAAAAAACACTTAACTCCATATCGACTTATCAAATACAAGGCGAGACGGTTATATTTTTTGATAAAACGGAAAAGAAAATTCTTGAATTCATAAAAGAAAAGCCAAATAATCCAAATCAAAGACTTCATGATATTTGGGTAACTACAAGAATAAATGGAAACCCCATTAACCGTATGTCACCGATACCGAGAATGGAAATTAACCTAACCGACCTGAAGGTGTTCGGATATGATGGATGCAATCAATACTCAGGAGGGATAAAGAAAGTGACCGAAAACCAAATTGTTTTTGGAAATCTTGCCTCCACCAAGAAAATGTGCCATAAAATGGATACTGCTGAGGCTTTTATCAAAGCAATTAATCAAGTAGCCTTTTATAAATTAGAAGGACTGAATTTGATTTTGATGAATGAAGAAAATGAAGAAGTATTGGCTTTTCTAAAAGGAGATTAAAAAGAAGATAACTGATGCCAACAATGTGCAAAATGCCAACATCCTCCAAACGTCGGTTACTGCATTTGCACAAACCGTTATGGTCACAATCAGCTGAAGCTGACTTGCGTGGCTACGTGCTGCGCACTCCCGCCCCACAAGCAAGTGTGACCATAACGACCTGCTAAACCAAATTGCTAAAACCCTTTCTATTATCTACAGCTCCAGCTGACGCACTCAAGTGCTCAACGTGCCATAACACGGAGCTAAATGCAATTTGGATCAGGCACTCTAACTCCCAATTCAATAAAATGGCAATCCACGATAGCTGCGCCATCTAATTGACAAACAATGCCATGATGCCAACAGTCCAATATCATGGCATTTTTATCCATTTTATTGTATCTTCGTTATCATACCTGAACTGCGTTTAGCAGGTCGTTGTGGGCAATTTAAACCAACCGCCTGAAGCTAAATGGCTTAACCGAAATTAAGAATAAATCCTATCACCAAGATCAAATCTGGTATGGTTGTACAGTTCTTTTTGACCAAAAAGGTTATGATTAATTTAAATAAGTTGGATTGAAAACACTCAAAGAATTGAACCGCTGTTGTCGGTTAACAAAATTAAAATATCAATAAAATGAAAAAAAGTATTCTATTAGCTCTGGTATTGATTGTTGCGTTTGGGCTTCGTTCCTTCGCGCAGTCTGAAGAAAAGGGTTGGATAAAACTATCGGAAAAAACTGTGTCTTACATGGCTGAAACAGATAAAGTCAATATGCTTGGCAAAAAACAAAACATTTCTACAATAAAGTTAAAGTGTATTCGGGGAACCGTTAAGCTTAAAAAGCTACGCGTCAAAATGTCCGACGGCACAGAAAAAGAATTCTCTCCAAAAGGCACCGGTGTTTTTACCAATGGGATGTCATCTTTTGCGTTTAAGCTACCTGGAAATGATACTAAATTAAAAGAATTAGAAATTGATTATGACTCAGCTGGGAATATCATATTTACTAAAAGGGCAAAAGTTGAAATATGGGCCAAATTACGAGAATAAATGAAAGTAAACGTTTGAAAAAGTAAGCTTTGGCCCACTTGTTTATTTTTGATGAAAACTCATTAAAAATAAATCCAATGCAAATACATTCAACAAAGATTACAGAATGCATAGAAGAAGGCAAAAGCGTTTATAAAAATGATTAAATAGGAATTATTATGTGAATAAAACGTAATTAATTACTTGCTGTGCTTTGCATCTTTTTAACACTTGATGAATCTCCATAGGGAAGAACAGTTTGGCAAACTCAGCCGTATTTAATTCCACCAGATGGGGCAGACCTAGATTACAGCGGTTATCCAGCAATTCCTAGTGATAGTGTTGTGACGTCATTGTATAAAAAAGCGTTTAAAAACAACTGTTAAGTTTTCACCCATGGCAATGGTGATGCGGCAATGGACCAGATGATACGTACAATGAAGCCTGCCATAGAAGAATTTGGAAATGATGACCGAAGAAGTGTTCTTATCCACGGTCAATATGTTCGGGAAGATCAACTTGATTCTTTTATGGAATTGAATGTCATTGCTTCATTATTTCCGCTACATACCTATTACTGGGGAGACTGGCACAAACAGATTATTGGAGATAGCCTTGGAAACTCTATCAGTCCTACCAGAACAGCCTTGGATAAAGGTTTGAGGATAACCATCCATACAGATGCACCTGTAGCCCTGCCAAATTTAATGAGGATGGTCGGGATTTCAGTTGAGCGAAAGTCCCGTTCAGGTCAAGTGATTGGTGCGGATGAGAAGACAACTCCCTACGAAGCGCTCAAAGGCATTACAGATTGGTCAGCCTATCAGCATTTTGAAGAAGACACCAAAGGAACTCTTGAAAAAGGTAAGCTTGCCGACTTAGTTATTCTTGATAAAAACCCTTTAAAAGTGCCTGAAGAAGAAATAAAAAACATTATAGTTTTAGAAACTTATAAAGAGGGTAAACAAGTTTATAAAAGGTAACCCTAATACCAAGTTTGGTGTTTTTTTGATTGTAGTAGAATTTACCATTCCCAGCCAAATCCTGTAGTAAAGATATAATCTAATGCTTTTCCTGCTTCAGCTGGTCTATTATCATAATTGAGATTATAACCTGCTCTGATGTAAAAATCCTCAATAAAGAGATCATCATACTTTACATCGAATCTAAAGTCTACTCTAGTGCGACCAGACTTAACATTGGTATCTGAAAAAATTGTAGGGTATAGAATTATATTGGTGAAAAGCTCTAAATCACCGAGATCATATATGTTTAATTCTGTTTTCAAAAATCCCTCAAATGATTTTCTATTCGGTGTTGTTGTAGTAATTCCTTGCTCTGGATTTAAAATAGGTAAGAAGCTTTCAGTATTATACGCAAAACCAGCCAAAACATTCCAATACATCGTATTAGAATATTTTAAATAATTACCAATTCCCATTTTACTTGTTAAGCGTAAGTCTAAGGATTGTTCTGTATTTGATAGTAGATTTACGCTTGCGCCAAGAACCCAATCTTCAGGCAAAATATAGAGAAATTCAATTCCAGCATCATTTCTCCGTATATCTGACGCATCATCTTGTTTGGTCAATAACGTGTTATAAAATAGTCTAGTCGTCCACTTATCCGCCAAATATCCCATCCTTAAATTACCGTTTAGTTGTTGTTGGTTATTAGCTTTAGTTAATGTGAAACCAAAATCTATATTAGCAGAAAGACGGCTTAAAAAACCACTATCTATACTTTTTATGTAAACAACATCACTTTGATTAACAGTTAGGTAATCCCCTTCCCCTTTGTGAATTATTAGTTTTCCAATACCTGAACTTTTTAATGTTCCATTAGTTCTTAGCCCATCAGAAAGCGCTATGAAGTAACGCTGAGTTGCCTTTAATTCTTTAACGTCTTTCCATTTAATTTTAAAATCTGAGTCTGAATATGATGGTTCAATAGTCAAAACACCCTTGAACATACTTTTTAAGTCTCCTACAATAAAATCTCCGTTATTTAGCACGAGAGAATCATTTTGTGAGAAACTTGTATAGTGAATAACAAATATTAATAAGAAAAGTGTGAAAAGTTTATTCATTATATTTAAAAAAAATTTATGAAAACATTCTATTAATTAGTAAATATAAAATTTTTGTTTATTTAAATAATAATAAAATGTAAATGTTGTACATAACAAAGGCGAAAAAAGCATTATAATAATTGTTGTCTTGTTATTAGTCTTTTACTAAAGAATTCTCTCAAAAATAAATAATATGAAATATAAATTTTTAAGTTTGATCTTGATAGCTTTCTGTTTTCATAGTATAAAAGCACAAAATACAAAAGAAGAAATAGACCCTTCCAAGCCTACTAATCTTTACACACAAATTAACACATTAGGTGAATATAACGCTTATGACGGTTTTGCAACTTATGGTACAAGAGTTAATTTTCAATATGCTTTCAATCCTAATAATCTTTTATTAGGAGAAGTACCGCTATTGTATAATGATGCAA
The DNA here is from genome assembly GCA_964577155.1 of uncultured Thermomicrobiales bacterium. GTDB lineage: Bacteria > Chloroflexota > Chloroflexia > Thermomicrobiales > CFX8 > CAZNYB01. The sequence continues at coordinate 12,849 of CAZNYB010000094.1, forward strand.
CAAATGAATTTGGGCTTTCAGATGTTAGATTGCGTTACTTTAACGTAGTAAAAAGAAATATATCAAGCACTATTATAGCCATTGCGCCATTTACTGATATTACAATTCCAACAGGTTCAGCTGAAAAGGGTCTTGGCTCTGACACCTGGTCTATTGCGGTAGGTGGAGTGGTCGGGCTTGTTTTGAATAAAAACATATCCTTGTTTCCTGGAGTTAATTATGTGTATTTAACAGAGCCTAAAGAAAGTGGTTTAGGGTTTCAAACCAACATGAGCTTAAGTTTTAGTAAACAAGCATTTGTGTTTTTAAATCCTATTGTTACAATGTTTGATTTTGACACTATTTGGCAAGCTGAAGTTAACTTTAACTACATAATTACCCCAAATAAATTTAAAGTCAACACAGGGTGGTATCCTAATTTTACAAATGATATAAATACAATTAGAATTGGAGCAACGTTTTTTCTTTAGGATAAGAAAATAATATTTCAAAAGAATCACATAACCAGATAAAAAAATATTGCCAACAATGCCTATAAGTAATTGCTTAGTCCCACCTACTTCTGAAAATCCTCTCGGATTTTCAGTTTGGTTGTATTTCCAAAGTTAAATTCTAATACACGCAAATACTCATAGCCTAAACCGTTGGCAATAATTAAAACCAAAGAATATGAAAACAAAAAAAACCTTGTTACTGATTTTGGGAATATGTCTATTATTCTCTTGTAAAAAAAATGAAAAACAACGAGTAGAAAATAATGCTGTTGTCTATTATGGTGGAGACATTATTACTATGACAGGAGAAAATCCCGAATATGCCGAAGCGATTGTAGTTAGGGACGGTAGAATATTATTTGTAGGTGACTCAAGTGAAGCTATGGAAATAGCAGGAAACGGTCATCAAATGATAGACTTAAATGGTAAAACCTTAATGCCTAGCTTTATCGACCCACATTCTCATTTTATTAATTCATTAGGAATGAGCACTCAGGCCAATTGTTCGCCCTCACCTGTTGGAGAAGCTGATAATGTAGCTGGTGTAGTAAAAGCTTTACAAAACCTTCAATCAGAAAAAAACATACCAGATGGTAAATTAATAATGGGCTATGGCTATGACGATACCGTGATGCCAGAAGGTAAATTATTAAATCGGGACGACTTAGATGAAGCCTTTCCAAATAATCCTGTAATGGTGATGCACGTTTCTTTGCACGGAGCTGTTTTAAACTCTAAAGCTTTAGAACAATTTGGGTTTTCTGAAAAAACCGAAACACCACCCGGAGGAATTATCGTAAGAAAACCTGGAACCAATAAACCTTATGGCTTGATAATGGAAACCGCATTTTTACCCATTTTTTCTCAATTACCTAAGCCAACTGAAGAAGAGCTGTTACAACAAATTAAAGATGGGCAAATGATTTATGCAGCGGCTGGAGTTACAACTGCACAAGATGGAGCGGCTCATTTAGGAGATATACAAATCGTTCAAAAAGGTGCAGATAATAAGTCTTTATTCATTGATGTTGTTTCCTATCCTTTTATAACCGAATTCGATACAATTTTTAAACTTTATAGTGCTGATGATTTTGGTAAATACAATAATCGATTTAAACTAGGTGGTATTAAAATAACCATAGATGGCTCGCCTCAAGGACGAACAGCATTGTTTACAACACCTTATTTAACTGGTGGCCCTAGTGGTGAAGAAAACTGGTTAGGAGAATCTACATTTTCGCAGGACGAAGTCAACCAAATGCTAAAAAACGTGTATGATAAAGGTTTACAATCAACTTTTCACGCTAATGGTGATGGTGCCATAGATATGTGTATAAAAGCTCACGAATTCGCTAGCAATGGAAATCCAACCAAAGAACGCAGAACTACAATTATCCATTCTCAATTTGTACGTCCAGACCAATTAGATAAATATGTGGAGTATAATATGATTCCAT
>CAZNYB010000095.1:0-14641 GCA_964577155.1 uncultured Thermomicrobiales bacterium
TGCTGCGCCCCCCGGAGAGCCAGGCGTTCCAGCTATCGACGTATGGCAACGTCGCCCGCAACATGCGAGGACCGGTTGAACCGATCATGATCGGAGGTCCTTCTGGCCGTGGACCACGCGGCCGCAACTCACAGTCACGCGCCGAGTAGTAGGTCCCTTCAAAGTCAACCTGCCCGTAACGCAGCAGATTATAGATGATCGTGAAAGCCTCCTCGAACCGTGATACCCGGTGGTCGAACGGGAAACCGAACGCCTGATACTCATCCTCATGCCAGCCCGCGCCAATGCCAAGGATGATGCGGCCGCCTGAGATCTCCTCCACAGTGTCAACCATCTTGGCAAAGAGAGCAGGATTGCGGAATGAAGTCGGGGTCACCAGCGGTCCGAGTTCGACACGCTCGGTGATTGCCGCCAGGGCGGCGAGCATCGTCCAGCACTCCCAGACGCCTTGCTGCTCGATGGTTGTCGCATCACCACGGTAGAGCAGGTGGTCGACAAACCAGACGGAGTCAAAGCCCATATCCTCCGCAAGCCTGGCCATGGCGGCGAAGTCACTCCAGCGGCCAGTTTTCCCACCCATATCATGTTCTGCTTCCGGCAGGATGACTCCCAGTTTACAGGGGCGATTGCCTGTCATTATTGTCTTCCATTCTTTCTCGGGTGCTCGACTCGTCGCGCTTTTAGTCTCGCAGACATGCATCTGAATGCGCAACAGTGTGTGATACTACACCGTCTCATTCGATGTGAGCCAGGAGAGTGTAATGACAGTAGTTAAGTTTGAAATAGATAACAGAGAACCGTATCTCAACGGTCAGATATATGGTGACACAGGACCCTACGAACTGATCAACGGGACGATCACCTTCGCCGTCGATCCGAACCACCCGGCAAACAGCAGCATCGTCGATCTACAGCTCGCGCCGCATGATGAGCATGGCCGGGTGCAATTCACATCCGACTTTTGCCTGATCCAGCCAGTAGACCCTGCCCAGGGCAACCGGCGGGCACTAGTTGAGCTACCGAACCGGGGTCGAAAACTGGTTCCCCGGCACTTCAACCGGGCCACCGCTCCGATGCCGTCCACGAATGAGGTGCTGGCAGGGGATGGATTCCTGTTCAAGCACGGTTATACGCTGGCCTGGATCGGCTGGCAGTGGGATGTCTTTCGCAGCGATGCCCTGATGGGTCTGCTTGCGCCACAGGCTGAGGATCAGGGAGAGCCGGTTTCCGGACAGGTGATCGTCGAGTTTATTCCCAACGAACTGCAGCAGACCAGATTGCTGGCCAACCGGATACACCAGCCGTATCCGACGGCGGATGTCAACGATCCAGATGCGCAACTCTTCGTCCGGGAGTACGAAGATGACGAGAGACGGCTGATTCCACGCGACGAGTGGCAGTTTGCCCGGGAAACAGACGGAGAGGTCATCGCCAGTTCGGAGCACGTCTACCTGGAGTCTGGCTTCCATCCGGGCAAACTCTACGATGTTGTGTACACCACCAGGCACGCGCCGGTCGTTGGCTGTGGGTTGCTCGCTGTCCGGGAGATTGCATCGTTTTTGCGCTACGACACCGATTCCAACCCAGCTAGCGGGAGGCTCGACCAGGTCTATGGCTTCGGCATGTCACAGACCGGCCGGATGCTGCGGCACTTCCTCTACCTGGGGCTGAATGTCGATGAAGAAGGTCGCCGGGCTTACGATGGACTCATCCCACATGTCGCCGGTGCCAGACGAGGTGAATTCAATCACCGCTTCGGCCAGCCGTCGGTTCAGCCGACACCGAATTTCGGCCACCGCTTTCCGTTTACCGACACTCCACAAATTGATGCTTTCACCGGCGAGCAAGCCGGGTTGCTGGATCGGCAGAAGCAACTCGGTCACGTACCAAAGATCTTCTACATCAACACCTCTGCGGAATACTGGCGTGGGGACTGCTCTCTGATTCACACAGACCCGGCCGGCCAGCACGATGTGCCCAACGACTTCGCATCACGGATCTACCACTTTGCCGGAACCCAGCATGGCCCCGGGCAGGTGCCGCAAACCCGATTCAACGAGAACAACGGCACGACTGGCCGCTATGGTTTCAACACCGTCGACTACACGCCACTCCTGCGGGCTGCGCTCGTCAACCTCGATCGGTGGGTCACCGACGGAGTCGAGCCGCCAATCAGTTGCTACCCACAACTCAACGACAACAGTGCAATAGAACGGGAGAAAGTCCTCAACGCGTTCGAAGAGTTACCGGATTTGTACCTGCCGGACCCTGACCGTCTGCCGGTCCTGCGCCGGGTCGATCTCGGTCCGGCTGAAGATGCCGGAATCGGTGCCTATCCAACCCGCGAGCTGGAGACCTACCCCGCCTACGTCTCAGCCGTTGATTCAGACGGCAATGAGACTGCCGGTATTCGCCTGCCAGACCTGATCGTGCCGCTCGGGACACATACCGGCTGGAATCCGCGAGATCCCGAGACCGGTTCGCCTGCGCAGTTGGTGTCGATGCAGGGGTTCACAAAATGGCTCGCGAAGACGGAAACCGAGCGCAACGTTTCAGGCGACCCGAGGCCTTCAATCGAACATCGCTATGCCGGACGTGAAGCCTATCTCGAACAGGTTCGAGCTGCGGCGACGGTTCTCCTGACTGATGGCTATGTCCTTGAAGAAGACATCGATCTCATCGTTGCCGACGCAGCCAACCGGTGGGACTACCTGCAACAAGACTGAGCTGGGCACGAGCATCCTCCTCGGAGAGATCAACAGAGAGCATATGCCACCCTAATGTGAATTGAACATCCGCTTGTGGTTGACAAACTGCTTTGTTGATTGTATTCGCGAAACACGCTTTTTTTATTTTACTCTAAAGTAGTACAAAAACTGATCTTAACAAATAATCGATCTTGCACGACAATGGCGTAATCGCAGAAAGGAAGCACTATGAATGACAACATTGAGCAAATCAGTGATGAATTTGAAGAGGAAGATCGATCCATTTGGCAATGGAGCCGCATTGCCATAGGCGTCTTAGCAATTATTGCTATGGGTATAGAGTACATAAACGCCCACAACGACGCTGAAAATGCAAGCGATCTCGATGCCAGCGCTATCCAGATCGTTCAAGTTTGGACGCCTCACCTATTCGACATGATGGCCGTCATAGGTGTTGCAATTGGCGCATACATCATCACTCGAGTGGCCGAATGAGCCACTCCTTATGAGAACCGTACGTCAACCTGCTGATCATCGACCCTTGGCGCTGTTGCAGAAAACCTGAAGGAGCAATACTAACTATTGGATTCCAGGTACTCCGCATTGACTGTTACCAACCCTCTCGCTTATAAGAGCGGCTGCAAATGCTCCCTGATTTCCTCTAATTCACCGTCCTGCAAATCGCCTTCCAAGCGCTCTAGGAGACGTTTCAGATCTGTTAGCATGAGTTTGGTAACCCTGTTTGAAAAATCAGGGGCTTGATGTGCTAATCCCTCGAGAATATCTGATAGACCAAGAACAGGATTTTTGGTTGCCCCGGCTTGTTCGTAGATTAGGTTTCTTACTTCCTCGGGATTGAAATCGAGTTGGTTTATCAGAAAGGTATCTGGGCCAATAATATCTATGTCATACCTCTCACATAATTCACGAGGGAAGTGCTTTAGATTCGAGGTCACTATCGCTTGAGCTTCAGAAATAATAGCAGTCTCTAACACGTGCTCATCATCTGGATCAGGCAGGCCATATTTGTGACCAATTAACCCGTCCACCATAGCCTCAGGAAATGCGCCTCGCATCGATTCAACTCGTCTCCGAGCTACTCTTTTAGAAATCCCAAGACCACCATGGAGTCCTCTCTGTACTTCATCAAGAATAGATTCACTCCAATATGGTCGGAAAAATTGAGCATGTGACAAACGCAATAAGGTATCCGCCAACGGCATTGGAATCAGGGTACATGCATCGAGGACTACGCCATACCTAGATGCGCTTGTCAGGAGGGGCATTGTATAAACCTAATTCGTATGCATCTCGGGTCAATTCATCCAATACAGCTCTTCTGTTAGCATCTCTACGTTTACGATATTCCTCAATATCGCCTAACCGCATCCTCCGATGAGTACCGGTGAAATGGTAAGGGATGCTCTCTTTGTCCAACAGGCTTATTAGATGAGGTCGAGACACACCAAGGTAGTCGGCAGCGTCTTGAGTGGTCAATTCATGATGGTACGGCATGATTGCAACAGCTCCACCATCAAGCAGAACACCGACCGCATCGCACAAAATAGCAAATAAAGACGGCGGAATCTCAATTCGGACGTCACCATCCATTAGAACTGCCGGATCCTTCGACCGATCAGCCATATAGCCTTCCAAGGCTTTATGCATTTGCTCTAGATCTTTGAACTCTTCTTTCTCAGCACGTACAGGACGTCTCTCTGTGTCGACCATCGTCCAAATCCTTTCAGTGCCAGCTGAAAACCATTCTTCTCCAGATATAGCCCTTGGTTTCCAACGCCTACACACTCAGTGGTATGTACAGTATAAACTGTTATTCGAAATATTCGCAACACTAACGAATTCTGCCTATTAAGCCATCTTCTATTCACAGTTCCTCGCCATCGGCGAACCACATGACTGCTAGTTCCAACTTCTATTGAATGATTTCCAGATAACTGGAAATGCAATGGTTATTGCTGAACATCCGCGTGATTAGCAATCCGGTAGGTGTACTCCGGGTAGCCAAGCAACCCCTTCGCGTAGCGTAGTTCGCCGAGGTGCATCCAGGCTTGCTCGATGGTGTGGCGGATTCGCACGCCGGTGGTTGTTGCAGCATCCGGGTGTACCGGAGTTCGAACTTCCCGGCCTAACTCGGCTGCGTCGGCTTCTCGCAAATAGGTTCGCGTCTCATCGAGCAGGGTTTCCAGGTACTCCAGGAGCAACGTCTTACTAATCGGCGTCAGTTCATCGACTTCGGCGTCGCGGTAGCGTGAGCCTAGCCCGTACTCGTCCGACCCTTTGCCGTCCGGGTTGTATCCCGATCTGGCGGTGAAATCATGCCGTTGCCAGGCGTCAGCCAGCTGATCCTGACCGAGGATGACCCAGTTGAGGTCGTAATCCCAGATCCGCAGCAGGTGCCAGGCATTCCAGCCAACGGTATTCGCGGCTGGCGCTGGTCGTTGGTGCAACAATTCTTCTGGGAAATCTGACAATTCGCTTGCCAGCATTTCCGAGAACTGCTCCAACTGCGTTAGATAGGTTGCTGCTTCGTTCAACGTCTCCTCCAGCTCACTGCCTCGAGATCAGCACGACCTGACCTTACTCTATACTGATGCCGAGAAACGGGTCATGTTACAACGCTGTTTCATTGTGCTCCACCTCGACAACGCTCCGAACAGCCATTTGTGACCCGAACGCACTGAATGTCAGGGGTTATGGTGATGGAAAAACTGGATCAGCACAATACCGACATACTCATTGCCGGAGGCGGCACTGCCGGTGCGGCGCTGGCCGGGATCATTGCGCGGGACACCGATCTAAGCGTGTTGTTGCTTGAAGCCGGTCCAGACTATGGTCCGTGTGACGCTGAGATGTGGCCAGCTGATTTGCTGGACGCGACACTCTTCCCGGAAACGCACGGCTGGGGCTACACCGGAAGCAATCACCCGACACACCGGGAAACATCGGCATACGACCGGGCCAGGGTCATCGGTGGCTGCTCATCGCACAACGGCTGCGTTGCCGTTGGCGGCCACCGCCGTGACTATGACCGCTGGGCGGAGCTTGGCAACACCGGCTGGAGCTGGGAGGAGGTTGCGCCAGCATTTGCCCGGGCGAAAACGCAGCTGCGCGTCCATATCCCGCCAGACGAGGTTGTCACTCCGTACCACCAGGCGTTTATGGATGGAGCCGTCGCAGCCGGAATCCCACGAGTGGCTGATCTTGACGACCCGGATGATGTCTCCGGGACCGGAGTTTCTCCGGTAAACATCGCCGGCACAACTCGCTGGAACACCGCATTCGCCTACCTGGATCCAATGCGAGATAAAGGCAGCCTGACCATTGTTGGCAATGCGCTCGTTGACCGGGTCATTCTTGAAGGCGGAAAGGCCGTGGCGGTCGAGGCCATCGTTGACGGCCAGCCGATCCGGTTTACGGCTCAGCGTATCGTGCTTGCTGCTGGCGCGTACGGGTCGCCAGCGATCCTGATGCGTTCCGGGATCGGTAACCCGGATGACCTCCGCCGGATCGGCATCGCTTCCAGCCACGAGCTACCCGGCGTCGGCGCGGCGCTAACCGATCATCCACTGACATCCATGCAGCTCGAACCAACGCCAAAACTGGTCCGAGAGATGGAACAGTTCAGCAACGATCACTGGATGCCCGACGAACAGACGATTCTGAAAACGCAGAGTCCCCGCTGTGCCGAAGCGTTCGACCTGCACATCTACGGCATCATTCACCGGGCCGAAGATGGAGATGGCTGGCGCTACTCCATTCCGTCATCGACGGTCTCAGTCGCCTCAAGCGGCTCGATCCAACTGGTGTCGGCTGATCCAGAGGCCGCGCCGATCATCGACCATGGTTTTCTGAATGATCCGGAAGGCATCGATCTGGCCATCATGACCGATGGGCTGGAGATCGGCCGTGAGATCGCCGCCTGGATGGAACGTGAGGGGCTCGTCTCCGGCGAGATCTTGCCCGGCAGGGAGGTCAATACCCGGAAGGCGTTGGAGCGGTGGGCGACGGAAACCGTTCGAATCAACTATCATCCAGCCTGCAGTTGCCGGATGGGACCGGCAACCGACCCGCTGGCCGTCGTCGACAGCCGGGGCAACGTTCATGGCATAGAAGGTCTGTTTATCTGCGACGCATCGATCTTTCCGACGCTAATGCGCGCCAACACCAATTTACCGGCAGCGATGGTTGCCGAACATCTGGCTGCAACCATCAGCAGCAATATTTCCTGAGGAGAACGACACAGTGACACTTGATGAGAAAACGACGGCGGACAAACGAACCGTTTTGCGGATGATCCCCTACGGTCTCTACGTCGTCACGGCAAAAGATAGCGCGGGGACATTCAACGGGTTCACCGCCAACTGGGTAACCCAGGCCGGGTTCGAGCCGCCAATGGTTGCCGTTGGCATCGCCAACGATTCCTATACGCTAACGCTCATTCAATCGAGCAAGCGATTCGGCTTGAGCCTCTTCGAAGATGGCAGCCGCGACCTGGTCAGACAACTGGCGCGTCCCCATGCCAAATTCCCGGAGAAGTTCGACGGTGTGGCGTTGAAAGAGACAGCTAACGGAACACCGGTGCTCGCGGTCGCCCTTGGCTACCTCGAACTGGCGCTTCGCGGGGAACTGGAGTATGGCGCGGATCACCGCATCATCGTCGGTGAGGTCATCGACGCTGGCGTCTACCGTGAGGGCGACATCCAGACGATGCAGGCTGCCGGGATGCGGTACAGCGGCTGAGATGTCGAAAAAAGAGAACGAAGCGACGATCCAGGAGCTCATCAACTTTCTCTGGCCGTATATCGATCCGATCATCAGGCGGATCAACGTCGACCGGTTCACGACCGCCGATTTCGTCATGGCGCTCAACATGGACCCGGAATCTGCAGCCGCCTATGACGAAGCCGTCCGTCGCTGGCCGGATGACGAGCGCATCTCCAAGCTGGTGATCCACGGCCAGGTCATTCCAGTATTGCTGCGCCGTTCGGCACTGGTCGAGTGGGGCGGCTTTGCCCACGGTGAAGAAGATCCCTACGGCGTGCCGGCCTGGTGGAACAAAACAGCTTCGCCTTGAGTCTGTTGTGTTCTTCGGTTGAGATGTCGCTTCTGTCGTTTGTGACCACTGCGCCGAAGGGTCCGCCCCGAGCCAACACTTCTGTGCATGTTTACAGGTACCAGATAAACAACGAACCCGATTCTTTTTCGGTTGCCAGAGAGTTTCCAGCGGACAACTCATAAACTTCCTGAACGCAATTCCAGGCTTTTACACTGACGAGACATCAGATTTTGCTTCGCTGACGTACATTGTGTAGAGGCAGCCGTTTCTACGGCCAGAGGAAGGGTTTCAGTCTGCATGAGTTCGACCGGCCTCATCATGGTGCTCAAACGCATGCGGGCCGATACCCTGATCGTGGCTGCAGCTGCGGTGACCATTATTCTGGCCATTATCCTGCTGGCTGCCGGGCCGATCTACGCCGACGCAGTGACCGTCGCCGGCGCACAGCGCACACTCAACGATGCAGCGATTCCCGAAGCGAACATCGCCATCAGCCAGCGGGCAACCGGTGAAGATTTTCCGGTATCGGATGAGCTTGTAACCAGAGAAGTGAATCGCCTGCTTGCTTCAACTGGCGGGGTGATCATCCGTCTGGGAGAGTCAGAACCGTACCGGCTTCCTGATGACATCCTCCAACAGGTTGAATCGAGCGATCCAGACGACGACCGACCCCGGCAGACGAAACTGGCGTACTACGACGACATCGCATCACATGCAGCACTGGTCGATGGTCGCTGGCCCGCTCCATCCAGCGATGTCGTCGAAGTGGTCCTTCCGGAGCAGGCAAGGCAGATTCTGGGCATCCAGATCGGTGATGAATTCGTTGTGACTAACCGGCTGGCGGCCAGCTTCACCGTCGGAGTGCAGGTTGTCGGGATATATCAGGCTACTGATGCCAGCGAACCGTACTGGTACGGTGATCTCCTGCCAGTCGACGGCACTGAATTCGGTGAATCAGTCGTTGTCATTGGGCCGCTTGTGACCGACCGGGAGACGTTCATCAACACGGTGATGGTCCGGTTGACGAACGTCGAATGGCGCGTGTTGCCGGACTATGACAGACTGGCTATCCGCGATATTCCTCCCCTGCGCGGCAACGTCAACCGGTTCCCGGACAGGCTGGAGCAGCAACAACAGGTTGGCACTCCCTATCAGGTGGATAGCGGTTTAAATGCATTGCTGGCGGAAATCGAGCGCGGGCTGTTGGCAGCCCGTTCCGGCGTCTTCATCCTCACCCTGCAGCTGGCTATCCTGGCCGGTTATGCGCTCATTCTGACTGCCAACTTGCTGGCTGAAAGCCGTTCAGTCGAAATGGCTCTGATGCGCTCCCGCGGCGCGGGAATCCGGCAGATCGCCGGGTTCTCGCTCCTCGAAGGGTTGCTACTCATCGTCCCGGCTGTCGTTCTTGGTCCGTGGCTTGCCGCCCTGTCACTTCAGTTGCTCAACGTCGCCGGTCCGCTGGCAACGATTGACCTTTCCCTGACACCAGAGGTCACCCGTCTCAGCTACATCTTCGCGGCGCTGGCTGGTTTCGGTTGCCTGCTGGTGTTGATCATCCCAACCATGTTGGCCGCGCGTTCGGTCCTTAGCGCCCGCGCGGCCCGTGGTCGTGAAACGGAAGCACCTATCTGGCAGCGGGCTGGTGTCGACCTGGCGCTGGTCGCCATCGCCGTGCTCGGCTTCGTTCAGTTACGTCGCTATGGATCGCCGCTCACTGAGACAGTTCGTGGCCGGTTAGAGATCGACCCGTTGCTGATCGCCGCGCCAGCGCTAGGGTTGGTCGCTGGCGCGATTCTCGCGCTTCGACTGATACCGCTCGTAGGACGCATCGCCGAACGCTTCTCGAGTCGCGGCAACCGGCTGGTTGCTGCGCTGGCCTCGTGGCAGTTCAGCCGTCGCTCAAGCCGCTACGCCCGTTCAGCCTTGCTGCTAATGCTGGCGCTTGGCATCGGTCTGTTTGCAGTTGCCTTTAGTCAGACCTGGAATGATTCGCAAGCCGACCAGGCAGACTTTCAGATTGGCGCTGACATCGTTGTCCGACCTGATCGGACCAGCCGATCAGTTTCGCCAGCGTATCTCGGGGCGGCGTATGAAGACCTCGACGGAGTTCGCTCAGCCATGCCGGTCAGCTCCGGCGCGATAAACATCCCGCTTGCATCAGGCAGCGGTCGGACGATCCAGATCGACGCGACCAGAGCCAGCAACATCGTCAAAGTTCGAGATGATTTTGCTACCGATGAACTCGAAGAGTTGATGATACCGCTTGCTCAGGGAAGACCGGACATCAACGGGACTCCCATTCCAGGCGAGCCACAACAACTCGCTTTCGACGTACGTCTGCAGATCTCCCGCATCTGCACGGAACCAGAGCTGGTGACCGACGAAGTCGGAGCGCCAGGGGTTCATGTCTACGAAACGTACACCTGTCAGGAGCACCAGAGTCTTTCGCCCTATCAACTGCGTGCGTTCGATGTGCCAGTGACACCACTCATCGTGATTCAGGATGGACGAGGGCAACTTTACCGGATAGCTGGCGCAGCGCTTGAGTCAGACGAAAACGTTCAACGAGTCACCTTCGATCTCGCCGCTCAATTCGACGAAAAGTCGGTCACGCCGCAGTATCCCGTTCAACTCATTGAGATCGAGCTCATGTCGGCGCGAGGACCGACAGGATTGACAAGAGAGGGAACATTTACTCTGGTAAGTGTGCTGGCAAGTGATTCGGTTAGTAGCGAGGAATGGGTTCCCGTCGAAGTTATCAGCGACACGCGGGAGTGGGAGATTGAAGCACCGCCCCCGTCTGGCAACTTAACTTCAACTACCGCTCCAGATTTAATTCTCAGCGGTAGCGATCCAGACAGCATCCTCAGCCTCAGTTTTACCGTTGGCACGGCCGGGACATCATTCGGCTTCTTTGGGTCAGAGAGGTCATATTACCCGGTTCCTGTCGAAGTCAGCCTGCGGTTGCGGCAGACCGCCCCACCGGAACGCATTCCCATCATCGTCAACACCCGTCTACTGGAGCTCGTTGCCTTCAATGATGAGGCCCGGTTCCGGTTGCTCCTTGGCGGAGACGAACGCCCTGTCGAGATCGTCGGCGCGGTTGATGCGTTCCCGTCGATAGATCCCGACGAAGATGTGATCGTGATCGTGGACAAACCAACCCTGGACACATTGCAGTATCTCGAAACCGGCCGGGTCGAGACAACGGCTGAGTCATGGTGGCTTAGTGTCGACAACGGGGATACAGGCGCCATTGCAGCCACGCTCGAAACGGCGCCATTCAACTCAAACCAGATTGAAACAATTGCTGATCGGACCCGCGAACTGCGGACTGACCCGGTGGCGCTTGGCACGATTGGCGCGCTCACGCTTGGATTTACAGCAGCGGTCATCTTTGCCATCGTTGGCTTCGTCTCGAGCGCGGTCGTTGGCGCGCGGGAGCGTATGGCGGAGTTCGCACTCCTTCGAGCTGTCGGTCTGTCTGCCCGTCAGCTGGCCGGCTGGTTATTGATGGAGAATGGCTTCCTGGTGGTGTTGAGCCTCATCGGTGGCACTGCGCTTGGCTTCCTGCTCTCCTGGCTGATTCTGCCACTGATCACGGTCAATCGCGAAGCAGAGCAGGTCTTCCCGAGTCTGATCGTCGTCATCCCCTGGCAGACGATTCTGCTTCTCGAAGCGGTCATCCTGCTACTGCTGCTGATTGTAAGCACTGCCCTGGCACTGATATTGCGCCGGGTTGGTTTAGGCGCGGCACTGCGGATTGGCGAAGACTAGGGCATGAAATGGTTTTCAAGCACATTCGCACTACTACGACACCTGCGCGTCGAGCGCGGGATGGCGCTGATCCTGATCATCGTCGTCGGCTTCACTGCCTTCGTCATGGCGGCTGCGCCTCGACTCTACAATCAGACGCTGGATGAAGAACTGCAATTCAGGGTCTCTGAAGCGCCAGCAGAGTGGCGCAACATCAGCGTAACCAAGCAACAGCGCTCATCGATTGGTGAATACAGCACGATCCTCGAACGCCTGGAAGCGAACAGCCAGTCTTACTATGATGAGTTGCCGATCTCACTGCAACAGATTATCAACAGTTTCAGTTCGTTTACTGAAACACAGAAATCGCCAGTACTCCAGACACGCCTGCAACCACGGCTGGATATAAATCGCAGTCTGCAGTTTCGATTCCAGGGTCATCTCGATGAACAGATCACCTTGATTGATGGTCGCTGGCCGAGGCTGAAGGAGCCAGTGCTCTTCTCCGAACTCATGGCCGTGCCAGGAGCCCGCGGCGAAACGCCGACGCCACTCTACGAAATTGCTGTCAGTGAGGCATCACTTACCGACCTGGCTTACGAACGCGAACAATTCCTTACCGTCCGGCTGAATGGCGGCGGGCAGCGAGTCTACATCCGTATTGTCGGAGTATTCGCCATCAACGACCCGGCAGCCGACTTCTGGAACGATGACACCCGTCTGGAAGAACCAGTTATTGCCGGGTTCGCCACCGACTTCGGCGAGGTCATCGAGGCTGTTGTCTTGCCACCAGTTGAGTCCTATGTGGATATGCTCGGGCGGGCAGATAGCAGGATCCCCTGGTATAACGAATGGATCTTTCATGTCGACCCGGAACAGATCACCCTGGAGAACTACCCGGAGGTCTCGGCGGAGATTCGCAATCTGAAGATCTCGCTCGGTCCGATCGACCGGCTCCAGAGCCCAGATGACCAGCCCGCCGTAGCATCGACCGGTATTCTGCCGCAGATCACCTTCCCGGAGATTGATGCACAGGAACCGGCATTGAACAACGAGCTGCCGCTGGTCCTGGAGCGTTTCGCCGGCCAGGCTCGCCTCACCTCATCGATCATCGCCCTGGTAACGATTGGCTTACTCGGTGTAAGCCTGGCGGCGCTCGGGCTGCTGGCCGCGCTCATCGCAGACCGGCGGCGAGGGATGGTGACATTACTGCGTGGTCGCGGCGCGAGCAAAACCCAGCTCTTTTCCGCCCGCATCGTCGAGGGGCTTTTGCTCTGCATGCCTCCTGCGCTAGCCGGGTTGCTCGTAGCATCGATCGCCATCGACTCTCGTCCCGCGCCCTGGTCGGTCCGGGCCGCGATTATCACAGGGTTGCTCGCGGTCGGGTTAGTTCTGGTTGCGGCAGGAGGAAATATCCTGCCGAGGCTCGGGACGTTGCTCAGTGAACGGTCTCGAGTGCCGGGCGGTCTCTCGATTCGGCGGCTACTAGCGGAGATCCTGGTGCTGTTGCTGGCGCTGGCCGGGATCTTCCTGCTCCGTCAGCGTGGCTTGGAACCAGATGCCGATGGAGAAGGACTTGGCGGGTTCGATCCGTTTTTGACGGCAGTGCCGGTTCTGCTGGCGTTGACGGCTGGAGTTATCCTCCTGCGGCTCTTCCCATACCTCATGAGATCGCTGGCCTGGCTGGCACACTGGCTGAGGGGGACGGTGTTGTTCGTCGGGCTGCGCCGGATGGCCTATCAGTCAACGGCTGCAAATCTGGCATTGCTCGTGCTGCTGCTGGCGGTTGGAGTATCGGTATTTGCCTCAATCGTGGCGTTCTCGGTTGATCAAGCCAGGATCAACCTCACCTGGACCGAAGTTCGAGCCGACTACCGGATCAGCATGCAACGGGGCGCTTCTCCGGCGTTGCCTGACATCGATCTCTCTGACACACCCGGAGTCGAAGCACAGGCGAGGGAGTTTCGAACAGCGGAAGTCACGCTATCAGCGGAAGGATTCCAGGGCAGCTCTAATGCCATTCAATCCGCAATCCGCAATGCCCCGGCGTTTACTCTCATCGCAATCGAAGTGAACCCGTATCAGCAGATCACCGACGGCACAGCGATTGCCTATTCCTTCCCAAATGCGCTGCAGGCGCCGCCGTTGTTAGAAGGGCTCGGGACCATCGAAAATCCCGTTCCGGTACTCATCCCGTCGGTCTGGCCTACAACAGCCGGTGACCGGCCTCCAACCGGGACGATTCTTCATCTCAAGGTTTCATCCGCCCAGTACAGTGGCGCGCCTTCAGTCTTCGTTGAGATCGCTGGCACTCGACCATCCTATCCCGGAGTCAACGGGGCGATACCCTTCATCGTCATGCGCTATGATGCGTTCGGCGCGGCAGTCGCTCCCCAGCTTCCGTCACCGATCCGGCCGACGACGATCTATATCGGAGGCGCTGATCTCCAGCAACCGGTGCTTGAAGCCGCGCTCGCCGAGCAGGTGCGCACTGAGGTGCTGGCAAGCATCGGCCGGGACGCCCCGCTCGGCATCGTCGTCACCTCTCGCAACGAACTACTCGAGACCTTGCGAGACGCCCCGCTGGCGCGTGGGTTGACCGACAGCTTCCGGTTCAGTTTCATCCTGGCCGCGATCTATGGCGGGTTGGTCGTGATTGTCGCACTGGTCCTGACCGCTCACGACCGGTCCCGTGACCTGGGCTACCTCCGCACACTTGGTCTGAATTCCCGGCAGGTGCTCGGAGTGACGGTGATCGAGACGGTTCCAGGCGTGTTGATTGCCTGCGCACTGGGCGTACCGCTCGGAATTCTGATCGCCCGGCTCACGGAACCGGGACTCGATCTCCGGGCATTTGTCGGCCCGGAAGTGCCGATCACCATCGCAATCGACCAGTCAATTGCGATCGTCGTAGCAACCAGCCTGGCAGCCATTTCACTTGTTTCCGCCGGAATTTTCGCTATCTTCACTCGCCGCCGTCAGCTTGGCAATATCCTCCGGATCGGAGAGTGAAGTCACCTCGCGGATCCCTGAAGGTACCGAAGAGCTGGTGTGAGACAGCAACTGCATGGAACTGAGATCAAAGCGTGATCGTGTCCGC
>CAZNYB010000096.1:0-14578 GCA_964577155.1 uncultured Thermomicrobiales bacterium
GGCTCATCGGCGCGTCAGCGTCACCGCCTGGTTGCGCAAACTCGTCATAGTCCCAGATGTTATCTTCGAGGAAGAGAAAGTCATCTCGGCTCATCGGCGCGTCAGCGTCACCGCTTGGTTGCGCAAACTCCTGATAATCCCAGACATTCTGCTCGAGGAAGTAGATCTCCTCAGTCGTCCGTGTATCGGCTTCGTCAGCGCGCCTTTCAGCGGCGGTTGAGACCGTGCCGATGGCTAATGTGGCCAGCAGTGCCAGTCCGATGGCGCCTGCCGCCAGCCGGTTGATGCGATGGACGCCTGTCAGTGCGGTTGGTGATCGCATGTCATTGCTCCTGTTTCTTGTGGGACGTTGTGTCCTGCGTTCGAATCACCGTGCCTCCACTGTAGGGAATAGCGACCGGTGTCACATCGTCCGGCTGACTTATTCAAACCAGCTGGATAAGGGATGCGCATGTCGTGCAGCTGAGTCTGCAGATGCGCAGTGGCTGCAAAGTACGTGGCTAGTGTGGTAAAGGAGGAAGGGATTAACCTGGTGAGGCGCTGTTCAACTCAGCCCAGCGGGTGACGGCGGCGGTCCGGGAGTTAACGCCGAGTTTGTTGTAGACCGATCGCAGGTGCTGGGCGACGGTGCGCGGTGAGATGTAGAGCGTTTCGCCGATCTCGGCGTTGGTCATGCCGGTCGCGGCTTGCTCAAGCACTTCCACCTCACGCGCCGAGAGGCCCGCCGGATACGCGTCGGCCCGTTCGCTCATTGTCGCCAGGAGCTGATTGACACGATCAAGCGTCCGCTGTGCATCCAGCGACTCGCAGGTCGCTCGCACATCGCGCAACAGACGACGTGCCTCGAGGAGGTCACCTCGCCGGACGGCGAGTTCAGCCATCGCCAGCATGGTCAGCGCCTGTTCGTATGGCGCTTCACAGCGTTCGGCCAACTCCAGCGACGCTTGAAGGTGATCGGTTGCCTCATCAAACCGTTCTGCCTCGACAGCCAACCGGCCGATATAGCGCTGGGCGGCGATAATGGCCAGCGGTTGGCGAGGTGTGCTGGCGTGGGCGAGAGCCTGGTCAGCATGCCAACGGGCCATCTCCAAATCACCAGCAATCCGGTGATACCGTCCCCAGAGCAGGTGGTTTTCAGCCTGTCCGCGAACTGAGCCACTCCTCTCCAACCAGCGGTCTTGTGCGACGATCCAGGCACGTGCTGTTTCGAGGTCTCCCACTTCGAGCGCAACGTCCGCAGACAGGCGCTGGGCAACAAGGGCGTATGCGAAGGCGCATCGTCCCGGCTCGGTTGCCGGTCCGTCAGGGAGTATTTTCTGCACATCAGCATGAATCGCGGCAGCGAGTTGCTCGTTCCTGAGCTCCGATCCGAGTACGCCGAGCACCCACCTGCGAATATCTCGACCCGAGCTTAGGTGATCGCCGAAGCTCCTACGGACGAGCACCCGCGCATCATCCCAGCGACCCTCAACCATGTCGAGCGGTAGGGCAAACATGTTCGCGGGATATCCTCCCCACGTGCCGCCAACTCGTTCAGCTGCAGCATGGGCAGCGCCGGCAGCCTGACGACGATCTGGTAATCGGTCAGCATGATAGACGAGCAGGTGCTCAAGTCTCCGGGACTCGACATTTCTGACCATATGATGATGCCCGAGAGCCGTAAAGGCATCGAGCGCCAGAACGAACCACTTGCGTGCTTCCTGCAGCTGTCCCAGCCAGGACGCCGCTATTCCAAGCCCGAAGTAGGCGACACCACAGGTATCCTGTATGAGCATACGATCGTCAGTTGCTGCTTCTGCTTGTTGGACGAACGGCGTACCGATATCGAGCGCGTCTTGGAAGCGCCCGGCAATCGCCAACCAGAGGGTGTAAACGTGAATCAGGTGGTTCACACCGGGCAAGCGACCGATCTTGTAGAAGACGCTTCCTGATGCAACGCGCGAATCGGAAAAAATCTCGCTCGGAAATAATGAGGCGATGGCCTGATTCGCCGACTCGAGTTGCTCCTCAGTCACCTGATCCATGATGGCGATGGCGCGTTCCATCTCCTGAAGCCCGGTTTCCAGATCGCCCTGAACGCAGCGCAGCAAGCCGTGCTTGCTCAGTGAGAACGCTGTCAGGACCTGGTCCTTGTCGCGCAATGATATGCTCATGGCTTCTTCAAAGTAGGCAAGACTGCGCTCCATGTCGGTATTGACTAACATATCGCAGATCCGGAGGTGCAGCCAGCCGTGTCCCTGGGTAGTCCGGGGAGACGCCTTCAACAGCCGGTCGACGGTCTCATAGTGCCTGACTGCTGCACGTATGGCGTAGCTTCCTTCGGCCCGGACACCAGCTCGGATCAGCCAGGAAATCGCGCGCGGGTCAGCCGCGTGCTGAAAGTGGTGTGCAACCTCATCAGGGTCCGGGTTCGGCATCGCGCTGAGCGCCTCGGCAATCCGAAGATGTACCATGCGCCGCTGGCCGAAGCTGAGCGATTCATAGAGGGCTTCCCGCAGCAGCGCATGGTGGAACTGGAGGGCATCTGCGGTTGCTACTTCTTCGAGCATGCGAGTTTCAAGCGCCTCGGTGATGACCCGGTCGATTGCCTGGGAATCGAAACCTCCAACCTCCTGCCACAGGAGGAGCGGCACCGTGTGCCCGATGACGGAGGCGATCTGTAGCGCTGCTCGAGTCTCGCTTGAGAGCCGGCTGAACCGGACATCGAGCACCTGGCGCAAGAGGGCGGGCACATGAACATGTTCGAGAAGACCTAATCTCCAGCCCTCGGACGAAGCTTCGAGGACCTGCTCCTCTTCGAGACCCTGCAAAATCTCGCCAGCGAAAAATGGGTTGCCCTCCGAGCGCGCGACCAGATGGGCAACCAGGCGCGCGACATCGGGTTCGCTAAGGGCATAGCGGCACTCAACCAGCTCATGGATTGCTTGCTGGTCGAGCGGATTGAGGTGGATGCGCTGCGCCCGGCTCTCACGAACTAGTACCGGCAACAGGGGATACAACTCATGGTCGCGAGTGATCTCGTCATCTCGGTAGGTGACCACGAGCAGGATCTCAGCGTCGCCCAGGGAACGACTAAGGTAGCGCAGCGCCTCCAAACTGGCTGGATCGGCCCAGTGCAGATCTTCGAGGACGAGGACCAATGGTCGCTGGCTACTCACCGCCGCGAAAAAGGCTCGAATCAACTCGAAGAGTTCCTCTTGTGAGTCAATCCCGGCCATGCCGCCGCCCTGACGAAATTGGTCGGGCAGGTCGGGGAGGGAGTCGTCAGGCGCGAGGTAGGCGCGAGTGATTTCGATCCAGGGGCCGTAAGGTGGGGTGGTCGTCAGATCGTAGCAGCCGCCAGTGAGGACGAGGCAATTTCGTTCTTCGGCTTCATAGATGAGACCCTGGACGAGTGTCGTCTTGCCGATTCCAGCTTCGCCGCTGACGAGCACAAGAGATCCCTGGCCATCGAGCGTAGAGGCGAGGCTGGAGCGAAGCTGTTCCTGCTCACGTGCACGGCCGACGATAAAGTGATGGTTGCCAACAGAGTATGAAGAGGCGATGAGACATGCCCTTCAGGCGTACGAGTCGGTGCAACCATCGTAATCAGTGAGGGCTAGCATTGTCAACCGAACCATTCCCACGCCAGCCAGCCGCTGTGACCATTGACTTTACCGCTCGGCTGCCTATGATGGAGGCAGCAGGCAAACTGGCGACTGAAACATGACGAAGGACGGCTTCATGGCGACAGCAGCAGGAACAACACCGGTAACCGCGCCCGGCTGGACCGGCAAA
This sequence comes from uncultured Thermomicrobiales bacterium, assembly GCA_964577155.1. Lineage (GTDB taxonomy): Bacteria > Chloroflexota > Chloroflexia > Thermomicrobiales > CFX8 > CAZNYB01. Next base: position 3,778 of record CAZNYB010000096.1, read on the forward strand.
CCGCGCACCGATATCGCGCTGATCGATTGCGATATTCATCAGATCATCGAGAAACCGGATGATCTTTTCCCGTATCTGCCGCGGGTCTACCGCGAGCAGATTCTCGATCAGGGCATGTTGCTGCCGGGTGCTGGTTATTTCAACGTGCCGCGCCGGGCTGGCCGGACCGATCTCGACCCGCACTACTTCGACACCGGTTGCGACGCCAACATGCACAGCATCCACGATCTCGGCGCGCAATATGACGTACTGAAAGAGACGCACCTGGACCTCTGGAACGTCGACTACGCCCTGCTGACTGGCGCGAGCGTCTACCCGGCGTCAGTCAGCCCCGACCCGGACTACGGCGCAGCGCTGGCGAGGGCGTTCAACGACTGGACGCTTGAGGAGTGGGCCGCGAAGGACAACTGTTTCCTGGTCGCCATCAACCTCAGCGTGCACGACCCGCAACGGGCGGTCGAGGAGATCCGCCGGCTGGGTGATCACCCGCAGGTCGTCGCGGTCATGCTGCCGACCGGGGCGAGGATGCCCTACGGCAACCGCTTCTACCACCCGATCTGGGAGGCGTGTGAAGAAGCCGGACTGGTGGTCGGCATACACCCTGGCGCTGAAGGAGCTGGCATGGCCGGGTCGCCGACCGGCGTCGGCTACCCGACGTACTACATTGAAACTCGCATGGCCCGTCCGCAGATGGCGATGGCCCATGCCGTGTCGTTTATCGCCGAAGGCGTCTTCGAGAAGTACCCCGGGTTGAAGGTGCTCTTCAACGAGACCGATCAGTTCTGGGCCGTCGGCCTGATGTGGCACATGGACGCCGACTGGAAGTCGCTGCGGGAGCAGACGCCCTGGGTGAAGCGACTACCCAGCGAGTACTTCCTTGACCACATCCGGCTTGGCTCGCAACCGATGCTGGAGCCGGAGAACAACCAGCAATTCTTCAATATGCTGGAGGCGCTCCACGCCGACCAGACGTTGATCTACTGCTCCGACTGGCCGCACTGGGACTGGGACGACCCGGCCACGACCTTCCCGAAGCTGCCGGAGCGGTTGCACGAGCGGGTCTTCTCCGAGAATGCCCGCGAGCTCTTCGGCCTGTGATCAGCGAGCCGCACGTTGGCTGAGCGAGTCGTCGTCGGAGCGGTCGAGGAGATTGCGCCCGGTCAGCGGAGAATTGTCGTGCCCTTCCGGGGCCGGGCCGGCATCGGCGTCTTCAACGTCAACGGCCGGTTTCACGCCCTGCGCAACATCTGCCCGCACAAGACCGGACCGCTCTGCGCCGGCCGGGTAAGCGGCCGGATCGTCGCCGACGCGCCGCCATCTGGCCGCCCGCTTGGCGATGAGACGTACGGTGTCGAACGCGATGGCGAGATTATCCGCTGCCCCTGGCATCTCTGGGAGTTCGAGATCGCAACCGGCCGTTGCCTGGTCGATGACAGTGTCCGGGTGAAGACCTACCCGGTCTCGATCGAAGGTGGTCAGGTCGTCGTCTACGCCGACGTCGCCGATCTCCCGCCGCAGCCGGAGGGCTGGTCGCTGGATCAGTTGCAAACGAAAGAAGGCGACAATTACTAAGAATTATGGCAAAAGTTATAAAGAAGATGGATTTGATATCTGGGCTGGCTATGACCCCGCACGGTCCCGCGCTGCACTTGAGAAAATTGTTGGACTCTTCACTGAAAAAGAAGGTGAAAAACTTACCAAATTGATCCATCAAAGTCGTGAAGAAGGCACGCGACGCGACCTACAGATCGACCACGAATAATCTATTAGCCTCGAATACAAGAAAACTCGGGTAATCACTTCCCGAGTTTCCCTGGTCATTTCGCACAGTGACCGGATCCAGTGTGGGACTTTGCCATTACATCCCTGTGGTCACTGATACATTAACCCACACGACAATGTCTCACGCTGCCGTGCATCACCCAGTATACCGTTGTTTCACTAATCTGTACAGAATTGTACGTACATGCACCTAAGGTAATTATTGCGTACAATTAAATGTCTTATTCGCGGTTGTCCTGCCAAGCCATTACCAGGGCGACATATTAACCCGGGAGGTTGAGATGAAAATCTCACTTCTACTTGTGGTTTTGCTGTTCGCAGCAGGACTGCTAGTACTGGGACAGATCGGGGTTTTGGTCATCCCCATCTTCTTTGTGCTCCTTTCACAAGGACACAAATCCCGGTAGTCTCATGACTGACTCGGAACTGGATTAATCACCCGGTTCCGGGTTTCCATATGGAACTATCTATGCAACGTACTCAGTCCATCTTCACATATCCAACCCCGTCCCGGACAACGATCGTCGTGCCGAATGGTTCGGAGAGTTCGGCCATCCAGTCGAGGATCTCGCCGCCCAGTGCCAGGCTGGCCAGCCGTGGCGTGCCTCGCTCCGGCAGCGCTTTCCCGTAGCCGAGGGTGATCGGGTAGAGAGTTATCCCGGCCAGTGCCCGGTCTTCGAAGATGCAGAGCGGCAGGACGGATTCCCAGTAGAGGTGGTCCGCCGGGAAGCCACGCTCGCCGTTTTTGAAGACCTGTTTGAACAGCTCGGTGACCGGCAGGCTCGGGTCGACATCGAAGGCATCGTAGTCATCAACCGGGAAGGCGCGCATCAGTTCGGGCTGGAAGATGAAATTCCCGACCGAGTAGAAGATCGGTTTTCCCTGGTAGAGTTCGAGGCCGCGCAGCAGGTGTGGACCATGGCCGATGACCATGTCAGCCCCGTTTTCGACGGCGGTGTGGGCGAACTCGATGATGAAGTCAGCCGGCAGCCAGCGCTCGGTTCCCTCTTCGTGAGCATGGATGCTCACCAGCGTGAGATCTGATGTCTCGGCGGCCTGGCGGACGGATGCCATGTTGGCGTCGAGATCTTTCTGGTTTGCCTCCGTACGGATGCCAAATTCGTCGCCAACGATGAACGAGCGTTCGGCAAACTGGAACTCGCCTTCGCGCTTTGGCGGTTGCCGGAACCCGGACCAGATGCCGAACTGTCGCCTCTCTTCAGCGCCGGTGAGTTCGGCGATATTCTGGATGGCTTGCATGTGTTCCTCGTCGACGACGAACAGGGTGTCGAATCGTTGCGGGTTCAACCCCGGGCGGCCTGGCAATCCGTAAGCCTCTTCACCAGCCCGCTGGCCGGTCGCGAACGACGACGCGCAACCTACCAGCCCGATCCGGCCGGCATCGTTGTCGAGAAACGCCGGCCAGCGGGCTTTAGCCAGGTTGCGTCCCGCGCCAGCGCAGGTGAAGCCAAGTTCTTTCAGCACCTCAAGCGTCTTCAGGCAGCCGTATTCGCCATAGTTCAGGGTGTGGTTGTTGGCGAAGGCGGTGAGGTTGAAGCCCATCTGCATCAGATCTTCGGCGACACCGGGTTCGGCGCTGAGGTTGCCCCCGCCAGCCTCGACGACCGGGCTGCCTTGATAGTCGCTCAGCACCATCTCCATGTTAGTGAAGGCGACATCGGCGGACTGGATCAGGTCGATCATCTGCCGGTACGGTGCGTCCTGGTGATCCGGCATCCGGGTTGTGATCAGCGCATCGCCGGTTGCCGTTACTGTGATTTGCCGGGTCATTCATCTCCCCTTTCTCTCTCTTTAATATGTTGCATCATTGTAGCCGGGAATGATGGACATGGCTGACACGGTTGTGCTGCCGATGTCGAGCGTGCAAACCGCAAAAGAGGAGAGCGAACATGGCAAGCGTCTTTACGATGATTATCAACGGCGATCTGCCGGGCAGATTCGTCTGGCAGGATGAGCGGGCGGTAGCTTTTCTGACGATTGAACCGCTCAAGCCGGGTCACACCCTGGTTGTGCCGCGAGAGGAGATCGACCACTGGGTCGACCTAGAGCCGGAGCTAGCTAGCCACCTGATGTATGTTTCGCAGGCGATCGGCAAGGCGATCGAGCACGGTTTCGACAATGAACGGGTCGGACTGATCATCGCCGGGTTTGAAGTCCCACACACCCATATTCACGTGATTCCGGTTGACACGATGGAAGATCTGGATTTCCACCGGGCGGACCATTCCGCCGATCCGGCCGATCTCGACGCCGCTGCCGAGACGATCCGGGCGTCGTTGCGGGCGCTGGGGTATGACGAAGCGCCCTCACCCTAAATCCCTCTCCCCGTTTCGTGGGAGAGGGGCCAGGGGTGAGGGCTCCTGACTCAGTACCCGCCGCACCGCAGCCTTCCAGCCCGCGTACCGTTCGTCGCGTTCGCTGGCGGGCATTGCTGGTTCAAACACCCGTTCGACCTGCCAGTGGTCAGTGATCTCGGCAAGATTCGCATATATTCCCGCGCCAAGACCAGCCAGGTAGGCTGCGCCAAGCGCTGTTGTCTCGATCGTTACGGGCCGTTGCATCGGAATGCCAATCAGATCGGCCAGCCGCTGGCAGAGCCAGTCATTGGCGACCATGCCGCCGTCAACCCGCAGATCGCGAATCATTCCGGCTTCGTCGGCTCGCATAGCCTCCAGCAGATCGCGGGTCTGGAAGGCGACCGACTCCAGCGCGGCCCGGACAATCTGCTCCCGGCTGGTGTCACGGGTCAGGCCGAGGATCGCCCCGCGCGCGTCTGCGTCCCAGTAGGGCGCTCCTAGCCCCGTGAAGGCTGGAACCAGGTAGACCCCGCCGGTGTCGCCAGCGGCAACAGCCATACGAGCCGATTCAGCGGCATTCTCAAGCAGACCGAGGCCGTCGCGCAGCCACTGGATCGTTGATCCGGCGGCGTAGCTGCTACCCTCCAGGGCATACGCCGGCAGCCTGTCGATCTGGTAAGCCAGCGTCGTCAGCAACCGGTTGGTTGAGGGCAGCGGCGTCGATCCGGTGTTGAGCAGCAGGAAGTTGCCGGTGCCGTAGGTGCTCTTGCCCGCGCCAGGCGCAAAGGCGGTCTGGCCGACCATCGCGGCATGCTGGTCGCCGGCCACGCCGGTGATCGGCAGATCCCGATCCAGAACAGACCGGTCAACCATGCCGAAATGGCCGCTGCTGTCGCAGACTTCCGGCAGGATAGCTAGCGGGATGTTCCAGATCGCCAGCAGATCGTCGTCCCAGTCGCCAGTGTGGATGTTGTAGAGCATCGTCCGCGAGGCGTTCGTGGCGTCGGTCAGGTGCGACTGGCCGCCGGTCAGTCTCCAGATCAGGAAGCAGTCGATCGTGCCGAAGCAGATTTCGCCACGCTCGGCGCGCTGGCGTAGTCCGGAGATGTTGTTGAGCAGCCAGGCGATCTTACTGGCGGAGAAGTAAGGATCGACGACCAGGCCGGTACGTTCCTGGATTGTCGTAGCCTGACCCGCCTCCTCGATCTCCCGGCACAGGCTCGCCGTTCGGCGGTCCTGCCAGACGATCGCGTTGTGAACTGGCTGCCCGGTATCCCGTTCCCAGAGCACCGTCGTCTCCCGCTGGTTGGTGATGCCGATGGCAGCGATGTCAGTCGACTTCGAGGCAACCTCATTGATGACGTCGACAGTCGCCTGCCAGATCTTTTCGGGGTTGTGCTCGACCCAACCAGGCGCAGGGAAGATCTGCGGCAGGGGTTGCTGGGCAGTCGCTAACGCTCGCCCGTTCGTGTCGAACAGCATTGCCCGGGTGCTGGTCGTCCCCTGATCGATTGCCAGTAGCGTCGAGGCCATCTCGTCCTCCTGCCCTCCATCGCGTACCATCTTAGCTGACGGAGAGGACGGTATCACCAGGCGACGATGATAGACGGCAACAGCTATGACCTCTTCATCATCGGCGGGGGAATCAATGGCGTCGGCATCGCCCGGGATGCTGCCGGGCGCGGGCTGCGGGTCGGGCTGGTTGAGCAGGGCGACCTCGGCCAGGCGACCTCGTCGGCCTCCAGCAAACTGCTGCACGGCGGCATTCGGTATCTGGAGCAGTACCAGTTTCGGATGGTGCGCCACGCGCTCGCCGAACGCGAGGTGCTGATGCGGGCTGCACCGCACATCATCCAGCCACTGCGCTTTGTGATGCCGAACAACCCGGATGTCCGGCCTGCCTGGAAGCTGCGGGCTGGCATCTTCCTCTACGACCGGCTGGCCCGCCGCGATCTGTTGCCCGGTTCTGAGGCGGTGGATCTGATAACGCACCCGACAGGCAAGCCGCTGGCGGCCAACGCATCTTCTGGCTTCATCTACTCCGATTGCCTGGTCGACGACTCCCGGCTGGTTGTCCTGAACGCGATCGATGCCCGGAGTCATGGCGCTGAGATCATGACTCGCACTGGCTGTGTAGCCGCCGAACGGCAGCCTGACTGCTGGCAACTCACGTTGCTCGACCTGCAGTCCGGCGAGTCGCGTCAGGTGACCGCCAGTGTTGTCGTCAATGCTGCCGGTCCCTGGGCTGCCGAGGTGCTGGGTGATGTGCTGCGGATCCCGACTGAGTACAGCCCCCGGCTGGTCAAAGGCAGTCATATCGTCGTCCCGCGACTGTACGACGGAGGTCAGGCCTACATCCTGCAGCAGCAAGACCGGCGAGTGGTCTTCGTGATCCCCTTCGAGCAGGAGTTTTCGATCATCGGCACGACCGACATTCCCTATGATGGCGATCCCGGCCAGGCTGAAATAGATTCCGGGGAGATCGACTACTTGTGCGATGCGGTCAACGCATATTTCAGCCAGCGGATTTCAGTGGAAGATGTGGTCTGGACCTACTCCGGTGTCCGGCCTCTGTTCGATGATGGATCAGCGGACGCTTCGGCGATCACCCGTGACTACGTGCTGGAGCTGAACATGGACGGTGCGGCTGTCTTGACAGTCTGGGGCGGGAAGTTGACCGGCTACCGGCTGCTGGCCGAAGCGGCGCTGCAACAGCTTGCCGGGCTGTTCCCCGAGGCTGAGCCTGCCTGGACCGCTAGCGCGCCGCTTCCCGGCGGACAGCTGAGCCCGCCGGGATTTGACAACTTTGTCCGGATGGTTGATCAGCTCTGGGACTGGCTCCCGCCCGGCCTCGGCGCGAGCTATACCCGGCGCTACGGCAACCGCATTCACACCGTCCTCGGGAACATCAGCAGCATCGAGCAGCTCGGTCAGGAACTCACCCCGGGACTCTACGAGAGGGAAGCCCGCTACCTCATCAATGAGGAGTGGGCGCTTAGCGCTGAAGACCTACTGTGGCGCAGAACGAAGCTCGGACTCCTCGCTGACCATCCGTCAGTGCGTTTGCTCGAAGATTGGCTTGCTCGTTCCGGGAACAGTTGCTGATTAGCGACGCTGCCCCTTCCAGCGATGCCTGGTGCGCCGATGTCTCGCCGGGCAGGGCGCTGAATGTATTCCAGACCATCGCATTCACCTGCGAAGCTCGGTAGTACTCATCAAGGTAGTCGGAATTATTATTGGCCGACAGGTAGGAAACCGCGTAGGCATACGGTTCGCCACCCCGGTTGAAGGTGACGATGCCAGCGTCGTTCCAGACGTTGAGCGGCTGATAGATCACGCCAATCTTGTGGTATGAGGCGGCCTCCGGAGGCAGTGGGCTTCGGAATGCGCCATCCAGGAACGGGGTGGCGATCGTCATGCTCCAGAGGACGTAGGCGGTCATTTCCGGAGAGAGTAGATCGCCGAAGTAGATTCTGGCCAGCATCGCGTTCAGGTCGTCGGTTGTCAGCAGGTTTTCAACCTCGCCGCGGCTCTGCAAATAGCCGTACTCTTCGCCGTAGTATCCCGGCGGATGGGTCAGGATCGACTTCTTCGCGCCGAGCTGTTCCATGATCTCGTTGACCCGGTGAACGCCCTTGCCGATGTCACCGTCGCCAGCGATTCGCAGCAATTCCCGGGCTGGCCAGGTCGCGCTCGGTCCCATAGCCGGCAGCACATACTGCTGCACATCCGCAGTGGTGTACTTACCGGCGTCGATATCCTGGGCAATCGCCATCATGATGAAGATTTTGATCGTGCAGGCCGCGTACTGGGTGCGGTCGCCATTGATCGAAATGACATTGCCGGTGTTGAGGTCGGTGACCGTGATGGCCTGGTCGCCATTCCACTGCGCCTCCAGCGCTCGCAGGTCCGCCTCAAGCTGATCCAGGCTCGGCGCGGGCGGTTTCGGCGGGGTTGGAGCATCGGGAGCTGGCTGGTTGAACGCTGGCAGCGAAGCGTAGTCAACGCCATAACGCCAGGTAAGATAGTGCTCGCCGGAGTTGGCCGTGCTCAGCGCCCAGGTCGGACCCCACTCGGGGATGAAGGTCAGAATTCGCCGTTCAAAGGGCTGGATCAGGACATCCCGCATGACCTCATCGACCAGCACCCTGGCCCAGTAGGCTTCAGTGAGTGGCAATCCGATGATCTGGGATGGATCCTCGAAGAGCCGTCCTTCGACAACATCGCCGTTTTCCCAGATGACGCCGCTGGAATTCATATAGTCCCAGAATGGCGCGGCGATCTGGTGCCGTAGCCCGGGTAAATCAACCAGATGTGCGGCGGTCACATTGTATTTCGCAAGGTCCGGGTTGTCGCCGGTTGTGCCATCGCGGGCGATCGTCTGGGTGATCGTCGCGCCGGATGGCAACGGCTCCGACCAGAGCAGGTTGAAGAAACTGGAGTAGAGTGGACCGCTTGTATCCTCGCTGTCTCCGGCAACGCTGGTTGCGGCCGATCCCCGGGAATCAGTTGCGCCACCGCCGAGGTCAATCTCTCCGGTGATCATCTCCCGGACGATTGCGCCACTGGCGACGCTGAACGAGCCGAAGTGCTCCGGGTCGCGGACAGTGGTGAACTCCATCCGGCCCTTGTCGAAGTACTGGACCTGGCGGAGATCGCCCTGCTCGCTGACGTAGGGTTCCTGAACGACGTTGGTCAGGGCGGCCGGACCCCAGACAAACGGGCGGGCGACGTATTCGGCGCGGACAGGCCGGTCGGTGCGGTCCCAGGCACGTCCAAAGGCTTCATAACTGATCACCGGGTCGGCGGCAAAGACGGTGCCGCTCCAGCCAGCGAGGGCGATCAACACCACCAACGCAACCGTCGTTATCCGCACGAATCGCATGAACACCAGCCCCTTTATTGCCTGTCTGCACTCAATTTTCAGATCAGCACATACATTGATAACAGTACTGTAGCCGAACCTGTCCGTACAGCGCAAGCAATTGGTGCCACATTGTGACAATCTAGGCTAATGACATACTCCAGCGGCGCTCACCGAATGAGCTGATCATTCTAGCGACACCTTGGTGATGAAGCCGGTATCCTCACCGGCTTGAGAAGCGATGTAGAAGACGCTGTCTTTGGCCAGGACGATCTGGCCGAGTGATGGCATTGTTCCCGTTACTTTGATTTCGGCGAGTTGGTCCCCTGTTGTCAGGTCGAGGACGACAAGAAAGATTTCGCAGTTCATTTCGGAATCGTCACATTGCCGTCTGTCTTCAATGTACAAATGCTCTTGATCGGAAGCAATAGCTGCGCCAGCGACCGACTGATAATTGTCAGATTCCCAGACCTTCGTGAACGATCCGTCATCCTCCCTGCGCCAGCCTGCCATAATGCCGTTGATCTGGTCATTCTCAACGATGATGCGGGAATTGAAGGGGTCGGCAGCGACCGAGTAGAAACTGCCGCCAGGCGAGGTTGCCGAGGTAGCATTCATCGATTCGAGAGAGGGATCGGTCGTGTCTGTAGACTGCGTGAACAGCTGCAACGGTTGTGTAACCCCGAAGATGACGGTGTTGTTGTTCGGGAAGATGACGAATTTCTGATCGCCCATATAGGTCATTGCGACAGCAGCCTGGGTTCCATCGTCGGCTGTCCGGTAGGTCTCCGACCAGGATTGATCAACTTGAAAGCCATCGTCTTCGACAGTGAAACGTTGCGTCTCTGTGTTGCTTGATGCATAGACGTAGTCGGTATCGTCCTGAGATACGATGGTGACACGGGTGGCGCTGATCGAGGCTTCGGTCTGAAAGCGAATTGAGAGGTCATCGGGATTGACCGCGATGAGTTTAGCCGGAAGCGAGGAGTCGAACTGGTTGATGCCCTTGGTTACCAAATCACCGCTCTGGGGCAGCACAAGGAGACCGTTATATGCCGTTGCCGCTGTCAACGTATCGTATTTGGGTAGTTCAAGCGAACCGGTTATCTCCATTGAATTCGGATCGACTTCATAGATCGTTGCCAACGTCACTGCATAGAGGTTTCCGTTTTCATGGAGCAACAGGTCCCCAGTGTAATTGACTGTTGTGCCACGGGGAAACTCGGTAATGTCTGTTACGGTCATCGTTTGTGGGTCAATTTTCGCAATGTATGGTTGAACCGTCAGGTACTGTTCCACAGCGCCAGCCAGTGTGCTGACAATGCTGGATAGATCGAGATCTCCCTGTGCTTCTGATCCGCTTAAAGGGGACCCTGCATCATCCGAAGTTGCGACCGAAAACTGTTCCAGGAGGAACGGACTACCTCCGAGGACGAACATCGCATTATCAGAATAGGTAACACCCCAGGTCGGCACCGGCGGCAGTTCAACGCTCTGAGCGATCAGCGAACTCGACTGAACATCATCTGGAAGCCCTGCTCCAACGGCGGTGCCGGTTCTCCAACCGTCCGCCCGAGCGTATGGCCAGCTTGAATCAAAGTAGCCGGTCCTCGGATCGTCGTTTCCGCTCCCGTCGCCCACGGTGTTGCTATCGTTCTGGTCCGATTGTGCGGCAGTTGCAGTGGGAGTTCCATTTTCGCTACTGCTGCTGTCGTCATCTCCCCTGATAGAGCAGGATGTCAGGCTGATAGCCAACCCAATCGCAATCAGTATAAATACTAGCAATCTCGTGGCTGATGTCATTCGTGCCAACCTCATTTGGCTCCATTCCCTATTA
>CAZNYB010000097.1:0-14536 GCA_964577155.1 uncultured Thermomicrobiales bacterium
GCAGGCTGTCGCGGGTTCGAGTCCCGTCCCCCGCTCCACCAGATTACAACAAGATGAGCTTGTCAGGTTTTTTCTAGCCATAGTCTGTCGCCTTTTATATATCTATGATGTTGGCTAGAAGATCGATGTTTTTTCAATAACGAGCTCTCCGTCGACATAGGCAGGCTGGTTGATCCCCCAGGACCATTTGATTTCTGGGGTTACCATTAAGACATTGCTACCGCTGTGACTCACCTTGATCGCCTGGCCAAGTAGTTTGATGCCGTGCGGATCGCCGACCTCTTCTTCGGCGATTTCTCCAATCAACAACGCAATATGCGGCGACTGCCGAACGTTAAAAAAGCCAGCATCGTCAAGAATGTCGTTGAATCGGTTTTCAGAAGGAAGAATGTACAAATTTGTGCCGTCGTAGTCCAGGGCAACTGAGGAAAGTTCAGGGTGCAAGGTAGCGGAACAGGTCGCCAGAAGAGCATGATGACGATGCATGAGAAACTTCTCCTCAAGTATTGAGAAATTCATAGTTGAGATCACTTTCTCTCAGGTGCTTTCCTCATTTGATCTCATGTCCTGCCAATAGAGGTGAATTACTTGGCGTTCTTTCCTGACAACGACTATGCCGCAACTCTAGCGTATTTCAGAAGTTCGTCGTGACTGTTTGCCAGCACTATGTACGATTGACTTTCAAAAGAGAATCTAGAGGTAGTGAACCCAGATGATCATAGCATTGGATTAGTGATGCTTATTACTCCTCGACTCCAACACGGCATCATTCGGCTGGAACCTCTGATACTCTAGATTCCAGAGTCGGTTTCCGGTGAACTGGTTGGCTCCATCTCCTCGGTTGTTGGAAGCATAGATTCTCGCCTACGTTTTCACAGACGGCCGATCAGGGAGTCTGCGCAAGCTCTGGAAACGGGATAAGTATCGCCGTCAATCACCGTACCGTTCATCGATGCTAGCAGATTGCGCAGTCAACCTATGGTGTTGAAGATTAACAACCAAATCTACGATGCTGCTGCAAGAGGTTGGTGGGATGAAACAAGTTTCCTCCACGCTATGGGCGTACTTCTCAATCCAGTGCGCGTCAGCTATTTCACGGAGGTCATCTCCAGAAACATTGTCAGTCGTAACGTTCGAATTCTCGACGTCGGTTGTGGAGGAGGATCACTCGCCGAAGAATTTTCGAGACATGGCCATCAGGTGACTGGAATTGATATTTCGTCTGCTTCAATAGATCAAGCCCGTGAACACGCGAAAACGGTCGGATTACATATTGAATACCTTGTGGCTTCAGGAGACAACTTGCCATTCCCTGATGCTCAGTTTGACGTCGTGAGCTGTTGTGAAGTACTCGAACATGTCCGCAATCCCGGAGAAATCGTCCAGGAATGCAGCAGAATCCTACGACCGGGAGGCGTCTTTCTGTTTGCGACTCCAAACCGCACTGTCCTAACCTGGCTGGGACTGGTGAAACTGGTTCAAGACTGGAAGCTCACCGCTGTTTCACCGCCAGATATGCACCTCCATCATATGTTTATCCGTCCGGATGAGATGACCTGGTTGCTCAGCCAGGCCGATATCAAATGCGCCGAAGTTACCGGCGTCCGGCCGGGGATCGCTGGCTCCTGGAGACGACTGCTGATCTTGCCAGGGCTTCGGCTGGGTTTCATGACCTACTCTGACTCAGCCAGGCTACTGCGGCTTGGAAGAACACGAACCACGGCACTGGCCTATATGGGCTACGGATTGCGATGAGATGCGCGATCCGCGATTTCATCGCTGCCTATCCAGGTTTGTTAGAATGTCAGTTTGTCGCGGGCCTGTAGCTCAGTGGTAGAGCAAGGGGCTCATAACCTCAAGGTCGCAGGTTCGATCCCTGCCAGGCCCACCTCAGGACATAAGTCAGATGAAATATACCTGAGGTATAATATGTACGTACACTATGAGGAGGCCGAAAGCGGATCCAGGTGATATTTCCCGCAAGATTGCGGATGTGGCTACTGATACACTCGCGTCGGATATTACCTTGCTAGATATCAGTGAACTATCCTCTTTTGCTGACATCTTTGTTGTTTGTTCGGCTGACAATATTCGACAACTGAACGCGCTCCGCGAAGCAATTGTTCTGGAACTCCGCGATGAAGGTGTACAACCTATTCGCGTTGAGGGTGTCGCGGAAGGTGGATGGGTACTTATAGATTATGGTGATGTAGTTGTTCAACTGCTCACCCCAGACCAGCGAGCGTTCTACAGATTAGAAGATCTCTGGCTTGAAGCGCCAGTGTTGCTAAAAATTCAGTGATCTCAGTTTCGGTAGACCATTCAAGATGAGACGAGATATCAATGAACCTTCTGCGATCAATGTTCCTGGCAGGAGCTATTACAGCTGTGGCTATAGCTGGCGTAGTATCGCTCTGGCTAGAGCGTAAGATGAGAAACTCCCGACATAACGAGCAAATTGCTACCGAGGGTCCCCCTTTTGAGTGGCTCCAGCAATAGTTTTCACTGGCTCCGAAGCGTCCAGTTGAGACGGATGCCTTCGAGCCAGCCATGTCACGAGTACGAGTACAGCAATTCCCAGAATCATCAACGCTAAAAATTTCAATTCCCGGTTCGGAAGAAACAGACCTGCCACGCCAAACAGGGCAGCCAGCACCGCATAGAATCCTACGATCTGCGGTTGAGACCAGCCTGAGTCCAGGAGCCGGTGTAAGAGATGCTCACGGTCCGCATCCATCGGGGAACGCCGGTTAATCAGCCGGTAGACGATCATCCAGGCCATATCAACTATCGGCACCCAGAGCGCAAGCAGGGCTGTCGCTATCTTCGCGCCGCCGATAATGCTGATCGTCGCCAGGGCAAATCCAAGAAACATCGAACCAGTATCCCCCATAATAATGCGCGCCGGAAACCAGTTGAATGGCAGAAACCCGATCAACGCTCCGGCAAGTGCTGCCGCGAGCAGTGAAATGGTAAATTGCGGGTTGCCGGACGGGAAAAAATAGGTGTGAATGAAGAGCACCGACGTGGCAACCAGTGTGATTGACGCAGCCAGCCCGTCCAATCCGTCCGACCAGTTGATCACGTTCATCATTCCCACGATCCAGAAGAGTGTGAAACCCATGGCAAGCGTCAGCGGCAGCTCGACAGTTCCGAAAAATGGAACATTGAACTGCTCGATAACGATTCCGTTTCCCACGCCTTGCAATCTCGGCAGAATAACCAAAAGCGCCGCCCCGATCTGGATGCCAAGCTTTGGCCAGGGCCGAATCCCGATGACGTCGTCGATGAACATCGTCGCAACGATGATCGTTGCCCCAATCACCATCAGCAAAATGCGTTCGATTTCTTCAGCGAACCGATCGACAGGCAGCACGAACGAGACACCAATTGCCACGAGAAATCCAAACGCTATCGCCAGTCCTCCGATACGGGGAATCGGTTGTTTGTGAATCCGCCGCCCGCCAGGGAGATCGTAGAGATTGAACTGCGCGCTGAAACGTCGAATTGGTTGTAGCGAGGTGGCAGTCACAGTCACAGCCGTCATGAAGACGATGAAGGCGATCAATGCAGACGGCATCGTGAGAACATTCCTCCCCTACTTGGCGACTGGTTGAACGCCCGGAAGAGGGAATGCCGAAGCCAGTTCAGCCGCTTCCATCGAAATACTCTCCAGCATGGCATCATCATCAGGATTCCGCACGACGTCGGAGATCCACTTCCCAATCGATATCATCTCGGACTCGCCAAACCCTCTAGTGGTCACAGCTGGCGAACCTAACCGAATACCTGAAGTCTGGAATGCTGAGCGAGGATCGTTCGGGATAGAGTTCCGGTTTGTCGTGATGCCTGCCCGTTCAAGCCGGATCTGAATTTTTCGGCCGGACACATTATGTTCGGTGAGGTCGACCAGCATCAGGTGGTTATCGGTACCGCCAGATATCACGCGAAGTCCGTATTCCTGAATTGTTTCAGCCAGCGTCTGCGCATTTTTGATCACATTTTTTGCATAGTTGTTGAACTCGGGCTGGAGCGCCTCACCGAATGCAACGGCTTTCGCGGCAATCACGTGCATCAACGGACCGCCCTGGAGCCCGGGAAACAATGTCCTGTCCACCGCTTGCGCGTGAACTTCATCTGCCATGATCATTCCACCACGGGGACCACGCAATGTTTTGTGGGTTGTGGTGGTGGTTATATGTGCGTTCCCGATCGGCGTCGGGTGAAGACCTGCAACGACCAGTCCAGCAATGTGGGCAACATCCGCAAGCAACACAGCGTCAACTGCATCGGCAATTTCTCGAAAGCGAGCAAAATCTATAGTTCGAGAATATGCGCTTGCGCCCGCGATAATGACCTTCGGACGAACCCGCTTTGCGATAGCCATTACCGCTTCGTAGTCAATCGTTTCAGTTTCCGGATCGATCCCGTAAGAATGTGCTTCAAAGAGCATGCCGGACATCGTTACCGGAGAGCCGTGGGTGAGGTGTCCACCGTGAGCGAGATCCATACCGAGAATCCGGTCGCCGGGTTGCAGCACCGAGAGATAGGCGGCCATATTTGCAATTGCCCCCGAGTATGGTTGGACATTGACATGATCTGCGCCAAATAGATCTCTCGCCCGCTCTATCGCTAGATTCTCAGCCAGATCGACGATCTCACAACCACCGTAGTACCGCTTGCCGGGCAATCCTTCAGCGTATTTGTTTGTCAGTACTGAACCCGTTGCCTCCATGACGGCTGCACTCGTGAAATTTTCAGACGCGATGAGCTCAATTGATGCCAGTTGTCGCTGTTGCTCGCGCTGAACGATTTCCGCGAGGGTTGGATCTGAATTTGCAAGCAGACTCATGTACCGGTCACTTTCGCTTCGTAGACGTAGAAAGACACAGGCTTTCGCCACTCCAGTGAAGTGTACTCAGACATCGTCATTGAGAAAGGCGATATCTTCCTAAGATCGCCGCCGGCGAAAATGCATGACGATTGGCGTGCCGGTGAAATCCCAGCGCTCCCGAATCGAATTCTCAAGATATCGTTTGTAGGAGAAGTGAACATTGCGCGGATCATTGACAAAGAAGACGAATCTGGGAGGCGCTACTTCAACCTGAGTTGCGTACATAAATTTCAACCAGTTGCTCGGACGGGCTGGTGGAGGATGTGCGGCAACCACTTCGCGCAACATCCGGTTCAGTTCGCCAGTAGATATTCGTTTTTCACGTTCACCTCGGACGTGCAACGACATTTCTATGACCTGATTGATTCGTTGGCCAGTCAGCGCGGAGATAAACAACAGAGGGGCATAGGGTGCGAAGGAAAACGTTTCGCTGGCCTGATAGGCATATTGATTTATCGTATTGGTATCTTTTTCAATCAGATCCCATTTGTTGACTGCGATAATCAGCCCTTTGCCAGCTTCGATAACCTGACCGGCTATATGGGTATCCTGTGCGGTGAACCCTTCGACAGCGTCTACGACAACAATGGCCACCTCCGAACGGTCAATCGCCCGCATCGACCGGACTACGCTATATTTTTCGATGCCTGGTTCAATCCGACCCCGCCTTCGGATACCAGCGGTATCGATGAGTGTGACGACATTTCCAGCCCAATTGACAACGCTATCAATCGAGTCTCTGGTTGTTCCAGCAACATCTGAAACGATAGAACGCTGATCGCCGATGAGTGCGTTGACAAGTTCGGATTTGCCGACGTTTGGTCGTCCGACGATAGCGATCGCCGGGTAGTCCGGTTCTTGTTCATCAACCTCAACCCGAGGAAGTTGACGAACGATCTCATCGAGCAAGTCACCGGTACCGATGCCGTGGAGGCCACTGAACGCTATCGGATCGCCTATTCCCAATTCATAGAACTCAACAGCAGACTCGCGCCGGAGTTCGCTTTCAGCTTTGTTGACGCCAAGCACAACCGGTTTCTCTGCGCGGCGAACAAGATCAGCGACGTCATGATCGGCTGCGGTAACACCATGCATACCATCGACGACGAAGACGAGCAGATCGGCTTCTTCAAGAGCTATTTCTGCCTGCCGTTGTGTCCGCTCGGAAATCTCGCGTGGCGCAAGTTGATCAAACTCATCGTCATCTTGTAGACCACCGGTATCGATCAGGGTAAATTCGATGTCCTGCCAATCGGTATCGCCGTAGATCCTATCCCGAGTCGTGCCCGGGATATTTTCAACAATTGCTCTTCGTTCACCGATCAGCCGGTTGAACAGCGTTGATTTTCCGACATTTGGCCGGCCAACAATCGCGACAATGGGTTTCAAACGAAGATCTCTATTCTGCTTCTGACCACCATGCACAAACGCCGCGCAATGCTACCACGCTGCTGAAGGTGCTTGATTCATTGTAGGAAACAATAAATTGGGATATGTCGCCTATGTTCCGCATTGCTCCGCCGCAACCGTGCTTTCACCGTATCGAGCGATATTTCGCCCTTGGGTGGTGCCAGGAGACAACCAGGTCTACCCAGTAGAATCACCTATCAAATTAGGAAAAGTTTTCAGGCTGAGGCGATATCGACGAACTCATCGATAGCAGATCTCGAAGTCATTTCGGTAGCACAAAGCAACAACGTGTTCCCCGAGACACCATACTTATTGCTTATGTCGAGTCCGCCAATTATTCCGTTGGCTCGAAGTCGCTGGTTAATATCCTGAGGATCCGCGGAACACGAAACGGTAAATTCATTGAAGAAGCGGCCCTGGTTGAGAACGGTGAATGCACCGGTAGCCTCAAGCTGACGCGCTAAGTAATGACCATTCTGATAGCAAATTTCGGCAATTCGCTTCAATCCATCAGGGCCAAGAGTCGCCAAGTAGACCGTCGCGGCGAGCGCCATAAGGCCCTGATTCGTACAAATGTTGCTGGTCGCTTTTTCGCGACGGATGTGTTGCTCACGTGCTTGTAGCGCAAGCACATAGCCCCGCTTACCCGATTCGTCGAAGGTCATTCCCACCAACCGGCCAGGCATCTGGCGCACCAGTTCCTGTCTGGTCGCCAGCAATCCGACAACCGGACCACCGAAGTTCTGTCCTACTCCTAACGGCTGTCCTTCCGCAGTTACGACATCTGCTCCGAGGTCACCAGGGGGCGTTATCAAGCCAAGGGCTATCGGATAAGTAGATACGACGAGTCGGCCACCGACCGAGTGAGCTTTGTCGGCAACAGCCTGGACATCTTCGATCGAACCGTAAAAATTAGGATACTGCACGATCAGACATGCAAGGTTTTCATCGAGGTATTCATCAAATGCATCCGGGTCGTTCAGGAGTGTTTCACGAGGCGTCGGCAATTCAACAATGTCGAGATCGAGACCTGACGTGTAGGTTCTCAGCACAGATTTGTAGTTCGGATTCACCGTTCCGGCAACAACAATTCTGGTGCGATTTTTTCGGGTCGAAACTGTGAGCAGTGCACCTTCCGCCAGGGCTGTCGCACCGTCATAGAGTGAAGCGTTTGAAACTTCCATACCGGTGAGCGCACAAATCATCGATTGGTACTCGTAGATGACCTGCAGCGTACCTTGAGCAACTTCGGGTTGATACGGGGTGTAAGCGGTGTAGTACTCTCCGCGAAACGTAATCTGCTGCACAGCCGCAGGAACATAGTGGCTGTAATTTCCAGCGCCAAGAAAAGACGGATTCGCGATTGAGTTAAGATTCTCACCGGCCAGCCGATTGAGCTGTCGATAGGCTTCCTGTTCGGAGAGCGCAGGAGGAAGATCTAGATCGGGAAATCGGACGTTCTCCGGTATTGGTTGAAATAGTTGCTCAAGGCGAGCTACTTCAAGCCGGTCGAGCATTGCCAGGCGGTCTTCCGGCGTATGCGGATTAAACGTCATCAATTCCTCCGATTAATTCTTACTCGTTTGCTGAGGTTAAAAAGCAATTCTGATGTTAGTGTCCGCCAGCATCAAGAAATTCCTGATAGGCTGCCGCATCGAGGAGATCGTCGAGTTGAGATGGGTCATCCATCTTGATTCTGATGAGCCAGGCATCATTGAATGGTGACTGATTCACCATCTCAGGAGCATCTTCAGCCTCACTATTGCCTTCTACTACCTCGCCGCTCACCGGGGTATAGACATCCGAGGCAGCTTTTACCGATTCAACCACTCCGAACGAGTCAGCCTGGCTAAAGGTCTCGCCGACTTCAGGGAGTTCGAGATACGTAATATCACCAAGTTCGTTTTGAGCAAAATCCGTCAAACCAATGGTAGCTATATCACCGTCGATCAGAATCCACTCATGCGTTTTAGTATATTTTCGATCTTGGGGTACAGACAAAGCAATAGCCTCTCATTGTACGTATCAGCTAATTAATCACTCGGATTAGTAGTTTACGCTTCTCTTTTGTAGAAAGGAAGTTTAATCTGTTCGGCTTTTACCGGATTTCCCCGGATTATGATATCCAGCGGTTTTCCAACACCGGCATACTGTTTCTCAACAATTGCAAGCCCAATATTCTCAGCGAGAGTTGGAGAAGATGTGCCGCTTGTGACAAACCCAACGGTCTGCCCATCCACCTGGACCTCGTAATCGTGCCGCGGCACGCCACCGCGTTCCACCATTTTGAAGCCAACTGTGCGACGATTTTGCCCTGACTCACGAGCGGCCAGGAGTGCATCTTTTCCGATGAAATCACCTTTGTCGTATTTGACTGCCCACCTGAGTCCAGCTTCAATGGGGTTGATGTCCGCCGATAACTCATTGCCGTACAGCGGCATTCGAGCTTCCAGCCGCAACGTATCACGAGCGCCAAGGCCAATTGGTTTGATGCCGTACGGTTGCCCCGCTTCAAGCAGCGCATCCCACAGCTGAACGGTTTGATCGATCGGGCAGTAGAATTCCCATCCGTCTTCACCGGTATAACCCGTTCGGCCACACAAACAGGCAACACCTGAAATGGTTGTCTCCCGACAGGAGAAATACTCCATGTCGGTAATGTCGACGCTAGAGATGTCCTTGACAATGGATGCTGAATTCGGTCCTTGCAGAGCGATCATGCCGGTTACATCAGAGATATTCTTTATGTCGACGTTCAAATCGGAAAAGTTCTCAGCTTGCTCTTGTAGCCAGGTTACATCTTTGTCAATATTTGACGCATTAATCACGACGAAGTATCCGATTCCTGAAGGACGCCGGTAAATGATGATGTCGTCGATCACCCCTCCGTCCGGATACAGCAAAAGCGAATACTGAGCTTCGGTAGGAGCAAGTGTCGAAACATCGTTCGTTGCAACGCTGTTCAAGAACGACAAAGCATCTACACCATCGACAGAGACCTGTCCCATGTGTCCCAGATCAAACAGTCCAGCAGCAGTCCGAACGGTTGTATGTTCGTCGATAATGCCAGAATACTGGACCGGCATGTACCAGCCAGCGAAGTCAACCATTCGGCCGCCAAGTTCTTCATGACGTTGCGCAAGCGGGGTTCGTTTCGGCTCGTTCAATCTCGTTCTCCTCTTGCTCGATGTGTTCCATTCCCTCCGGAAACAGCAATGGCTTCGCGGCTATCATCCTCAGGTTCGATCGCCACCTGAACATGTTTAAGTGCTATCGTTGGTCGACTAGATTTCTCGCCATTCTGACCCGCTTCAAAGGCAAACTTTCCAGATGTCTCGGTGATTGGCACCGGATAGCGACCGGTCAGGCACGCATTGCAGAATTTATCACCGGGTACGGCCGTAGCTCGTACTAGCCCTTCAAGCGACAGGTAGGCCAATGAATCGGCGTTGATGTGCTCCTGGATTTCAGGCACCGACATATTTGCCGCTATCAATTCGTCTTTTGTAGCCATATCAACCCCTAGGTGACATGGCCATTGGATTGGCGGCGAATGCACCCGCATGTGAACCTCACGGGCGCCGGCATCTCGAATCAAGTTAACAATAGGCCGGCTCGTGGTGCCACGAACGATGGAATCGTCAATGAGAATGACTCGTTTGCCTTCAACTACTTCGGGGAGCGCATTGAATTTTAGTTTGACGCCCATATCCCGCAGTCGTTGGTCGGGCTGGATGAAGGTGCGACCAATATATCTGTTCTTGATAAGGCCTTCAGAATACGGGATCCCTGACTCTTTCGAATAGCCAATGGCAGCGGGAATGGCTGAATCAGGCAATGGAACCACGACATCCGCTTCTACCCCGGATTCTCGGGCTAGTTCGGCCCCCATTCGCTGCCTGGCTAGATGTAGACGTTGCCCCTGTATTTTGCTATCCGGCCTGGCGAAGTAGATAAATTCAAACAAACACATCGCTCGAGAGTTGGATGACGCAAACTGCCGCGAGCTGATCCCAGTTGGACCAATGGAAAGTATTTCGCCAGGTTCTATCTCACGGACAAAGGTTGCCCCGACGGTGTCGAGAGCACACGACTCGGAAGCAATAACCCAGCCTCCATCAATTCTGCCGAGGCAGAGTGGACGAATCCCTTGAGGATCTCGAATGGCAAGCAGCTTCTCACCGTTCATCACCGCCAGAGAATAGGCTCCGATACACTGATTCAGTGCGTTGCCAAGTTTTTCTTCAATCGTCTTGCCGTCAGCGTTAGCGATGAGTTCTGCCAGTACTTCCGAATCGGTCGAAGATTCTATCTCAACGCCAGCTGTAACCAGTTCCTCATACAACCGGCCGGCATTGACAATATTTCCATTGTGCGCGACGACTACTGTGCCGATCGAACTATCAACAGCCATCGGCCCGGCGTTTTCATCGACGGTTGAGCCAGTCGTGGAATAGCGTGTATGCCCGACGGCAATTTCACCGTTCAGGCGTCGCAAATCTGACTCATTAAACGCTTGCGCAACGAGTCCAAGTCGCTTACTTAGTCGTACTTCTCCCTGGTGCGAGACGGCCATGCCAGCGCTCTCCTGGCCCCGGTGCTGGAGCGCATAGAGACCGAAATAAGTAGATCGGGCAACGTCAGATCCCGGAGCATAGATTCCGAATACACCACACTCTTCATGTAACGTGTCATCAAGGTCAAAATCTGGAACCACGTCACTCCCTTTCATCTGGTATTTCGGAATAGCGGGGGCTGAACGTACACTATCGCCTCACGCCTATTCTAGCCCTTCGCGCCAGGATTGTCTTGCCGACACCAGGTCTATCGCCGGCAGCCCGGCGATTGAAATCTCGGTACCGGTCACTTCGCCGAGCCTCGTATATTCGATTTCACGCGAATCAAGCATATCTAACGCCGGGCTGACATCTGATGGGTGAATGGCGATGATGACGCGAGACCCTGCTTCACCAAACAATGCCCGATCCAGCCGGTCGTCATTTTCAGCGACTATCTCTTGCAGGTTCAGCTTCGCTCCAGTTTCTCCAGCAAACAGCATTTCAACCAGCGCAATCAGCAATCCGCCCTCAGACGTATCGTGTGCAGCCTGTATGAGATGCTGCTCTGTCAGCTGGATGAGCGTCTCCTGGATATTGGATTCAACGTACAGGTCCAGCATCGGTGGTTGGCCTTCGGTCCGGCTCCAAATCCTCGCCAGGTATTCGGACGCTCCGAGCGTCGCGGATTTAGGTCCGAGCAGATAAAGTTGAGTCTCCGGAGCCGCCGAAAATCCCACTCGATCACTGACGCGCTCAATTAAACCAACCATGCCCACCGTCGGTGTTGGGAGAATTGCTCCATCGTTCGTCTGGTTGTAGAGGCTTACATTTCCACTAACCACTGGTGTGTTCAACGCTTCGGCGGCAAGCGCCATTCCACGGATCGCCTGCTGCATCTGGTAATAGACACCAGGATCTTCCGGAGACCCGAAATTCAGACAATTGGTCATTGCGATAGGGCGTGCGCCAGTGCAGGCGACGTTGCGTGCAGCCTCGGCTACGGCATGTTTACCGCCTTCAAACGGATCCAGATAGACATACCGGGGATTACAGTCAGTTTTCAGCGCGACACCTTTGCCGGTGCCTTTCACTCTGAGGACAGCGGCATCTCCCTCAAGCGGAGGCAGCACTGTGTTCGTCATGATGGTATGGTCGTAGGTTCGAACGACAGATTCACGCGAGCAGATGTTCGGCGAAGACAACAAGCGTTTCAGTAGTATCTCAACCTGATCTGGCGTCACGTCAGGGATGAGATTGATGTCTGCGTTGCGAGCAGCTATGACACGATCGGATTCAATGCCGTCACGGACATAGGTTGGGCAATCATCAACAAAATTCGATGCTGGGACGTTGGCGACGACATCTTCGCCCTGTAAAACGCGGATGAAACCATCGTCGGTGATCCGTCCGATTACGTCCGAGTGCAACTCCCACCGCTCAAATATCTCCAGTATGTCATCCAGGTGTTCGGCTTCAGCAATCACCAGCATACGTTCCTGGCTCTCGCTGAGCATCACCTCGTAGGCGTTCATCCCCGTTTCGCGCCGGCTGACAAGGTCAACATCAATCTCGATGCCTACCCCGCCACTGCTGGCTGATTCAACGATTGAGGAGGTGAGACCGGCCGCGCCAAGGTCCTGCATGGCAACAACTATGTCGGCCTCTAACAATTCCAGACAGGCTTCCAGGAGCAGTTTTTCCAGGAACGGGTTGCCGACCTGAATGACTCCCCGGTGAGATTCTTCAGGGTTTTCTACCGAAGCGAAGGTTGCGCCGTGAATCCCATCGCGTCCAGTGTCAGCGCCCACGACGATAACAAGATTCCCTGGGCCGCTTGCTCGCGCACGCATGATCGAATCCGCCTGTACGATACCGGCGCACATGGCATTCACCAGTGGATTGCCGTTGTAGGCTTCATCGAAGAAAATATCGCCGGCGACCGTTGGAATGCCGAGACAGTTGCCGTAACCGCCGATGCCACCAACAACGCCGCTGAGCAGGAACCGGTTGCGTTCCTCAGTTAATGGACCAAACCGCAAGGAATTCAGCAACGCTACCGGCCGTGCGCCCATAGTAAAGATGTCGCGGACGATCCCGCCAACACCGGTTGCCGCCCCTTGAAATGGCTCAATGGCTGATGGATGGTTGTGTGATTCGATTTTGAATGCTACCGCCAGGTTGTCGCCGATATCCACTACCCCGGCATTTTCACCTGGTCCCTGCAACACGCGAGCGCCTGTCGTCGGAAACTGTTTGAGGAGCGGCCGTGAATTCTTGTAGCCGCAATGTTCACTCCACATCGCTCCGAACATACCAAGCTCAACCGGTGTCGGTTCCCGTCCGAGGAGTTCGAAAATCTGGTTATACTCCTGACGGTTCAATGCTACTTCGCGAAGAGCCTCATCGGTGACTGTCACCCGCTCACCGCCATCACGACCCCGCTTTTCAGCACAGCGCCAAGTACCTGCAATCCATCGTCACCGCCAAGGAGCGGATCATAGGCACGCTCCGGATGTGGCATGAGCCCGACGACGTTGCCCCGTTTATTTGTAACCCCTGCGATGTCAGCGACGGATCCATTTGGATTGCTCGCTGGACCCTGTCGTCCCTGTGCATCGGTGTAACGGAATACAACCTGATTGTTGGCTTCCATTATTTTCAGAGTTTCCGGCGCAACGTAGTAGCGGCCTTCGCCATGAGCGATCGGAAGGTGGAGAATGCTTCCTTGTTCGAGCCCGGCTGTGAACGGTGTGCGAACCGTTTCAACCCTGACGTGGACCCAGCGACAAGAGAAACGGAGGGAGTCGTTGCCGAGCAACGCTCCAGGTAGCAGGCCAGCTTCGGCGAGTATCTGGAATCCGTTG
Organism: uncultured Thermomicrobiales bacterium; assembly: GCA_964577155.1. Classification (GTDB taxonomy): domain Bacteria; phylum Chloroflexota; class Chloroflexia; order Thermomicrobiales; family CFX8; genus CAZNYB01. Next base: position 13,728 of record CAZNYB010000097.1, read on the forward strand.
CACATTCCGAGTACAGGACCGCCATTTCGAGCGAAATCGGAAACAGCCGCCATCACCGGTGAAAAACGAGCGATAGCCCCGGCCCGAAGATAGTCACCATAGGAGAACCCGCCCGGGAGAAGCAGTACATCAAAGCCATCGACTGATTGTTCCTTGTGCCAGATTGGAGCTACTTCTTCCTCGAGGCCGAGCTCAATCGATGACAAAGCGTCATGTTCACCATTGGACCCGGGAAATGTGATGACACCAAATTTCAAGGAAGCATCCTTTTCTAGCCAGTGGCTGCCGTATCTCGAATGGATATTCTGTACTGCTCAATCACCGGATTTGCCAGGAGCTGGTCGCACATTTGAGCAACTCTCGTTTCCGCGTCTTCCTTTGACGGGGCGGACAAACTCAACCGCAGGTATTTGCCTGATCGAACTTCCTGAACCTCCTTGTACCCGAGGGATTGCAGACCATGCATAATTTCCAGTCCTTCTGGATCGTTGACGACTGGTTTCATACGAATAAACACCTCAGCAAGAAATTGCTGAATTTCAGCATCTGATTGAGGCTGGTTACCCGTGATTGTCATGACGAGCTAAACGCCTCCCCGGTAATCCGTTGGTAGGCCTCATGGTAGCGTCTTGCTGTACCTTCGATAACGCTTGCAGGGAGTGGTGGCGGTGGAGGATTTCTGTCCCAGCCGGACGAGGTCAGCCAGTCACGAAGGTATTGCTTGTCGAAGCTCTCCTGAGATGAACCAGGCTGATACTCTTCTACATCCCAAAATCGCGAAGAATCGGGAGTAAAGATCTCGTCGATCA
>CAZNYB010000098.1:0-12704 GCA_964577155.1 uncultured Thermomicrobiales bacterium
CGATAACCGGCGTGCCAGCTGCAAGCCACCGGCGGACAAAGGATCCATTCGGGCGTTCGATGTGTATGCGGATGCCCTTGGTTTGCCCGGCGCTCGTTTCATCGTGCAGGAGCGTCGATCTCAACACTTCGCCAACGAGCTTTCCGTCGTCTTCTACGACTGGCAGGCGATCAAAGTCAACATCGATGGTTTCCACGATCTGCCGAGCCTCGTCGACCGGCAGGTCCGCATGCAGAATCGGAATCTGATGATGCATACACTGTGCGATCAACTGGTCCGGATCCGCATCGAGCAGCTCGTGCATCGTAATGATGCCGACCGGTCGATCGCCGTCGACGACGATCAATGAGCGTATGGTGAGCGCTTCCAACCGGCGCTGAGCGCGACGTGCTGGCTCATCCGGCGCAATCTGATCTTCGGCTGGCAACATCAGGTCACGTATCTGCCGGGTTCCATTTGTCAGCGTTTTCTCTTGTGTCAACATAATGTTCTCCTTGCTGGCGGTGAGGTCTGACGCTATCGAACTCTGTTCACCGCTCTGCTGATTCATCTTCTTCTGCGACCTGTCAAATGAGAAGTAGAGAACTACAGACGGGTTGACCTGCGCATGTGCTTTGCCCTTTCGATGTAAGAGACATTTCGTTGTTCTGACACTGGTCAGTGAACGATCGCCTCATTTCTGGCAGCAGCTTAATGAGCAGGTCTGTAAATGGGAATATTCTGCGATACAGATAAGGGGTACAGATACGGGTACAAACGACCTGAGTAGCGCCGGGATTTGAGGCTGGTTACACGCGTACGTTCGCACAAACAACGGCATGCGTGAACATCGCTGGTTGAGTGAATCAGCAGCACAGGGGTTGTGGCGGTTGCCAGGAAACTGCGGGATCTGCTCTACCGGTAGTTCGCTGTACTTTCCATAAGCGAATTCGCCGGCATTAGTCTTGCTGCGTTGTAGCGGTCACAGCCCTATCGTCGGATTCGCTGGCTTGTTGCTCGTCCCGAAGATATTCGCCAATCTTTCCCCCGGCGCTGGCAACCTCTTCAAGCGCCGTTTCATCGAACACATCCGTAGCAGGCCAGGGTTCGGCGGAGAAAAACTCGAGGATTCCGTAGATGGTATTTTCCAGAAAAATCGGGACGAAAAGGGCAGATTGTAATCCGTCGGCAACTGCCGCTGACCGCCGGATGAAGCCTGGCTCATCCTGGATGTTCGGCACCCAGAGCGGCTCCAGCCGGTCGAGAATCTTGCCTGGCAATCCAGAATCGATCGGGAACTGGAGCGCTTCTGTGGCCAGTTTGAAGGATTCGAAGCCATCTGGCGGATCGAGATACCAGATACGGGAAGAGATGAGTTCGCCGGCCTGCTCGTCGACCAGGTAGATATGGGCGACAGGCCAATCGAGACGGTGGCTGAGTGTTTGAATGGCCCGCTCTAAGCTATCGTGAACCTTCTCGATTTTACTGACGGCGAACCCGATGCCGTGTTCATGGGCTGTATTCCCCAACTGACGCATGATAGCCCGCCGGTCGGTCTCCTCGGCGAGCGGCGGTGTCTCACCGTTGGCAGCTATCACTGCCTGGTGCTGACACCACTGTTCATACCAGATGGTTGCCTGCCCGCGATTGTCAACCTCCAGCTTGTCCAGAATATTGTGGACGTGATTTTTGACCGTGCCTGGCTCGATGTATAGCTTTTCCGCTATTTCGGCATTGGTAAGCCCTTCTGCCACGGCTTCGAGCACTTCAAACTCACGCTCCGTCAGCTTCGGGTCGGTTGCGCTCAACAGACTCGGGCTAGAGAGGCTTCTGTTCAGCTTGACCATCTGATCGATCAGGATCCGGGTAAGTTCGGGCTCTACGACCGCCCCACCATTGTTTACCGTTCGGATCACAGACAGCAGCTGACCGAATGGATCCGAGCTATGAACGTACCCGACAGCGCCAGCCTGGAGGTAGGGCAAGAGCAGCGCGGGAAAATCCGGAGCATGAATGATGACGACCCGCGCTGCCGGGAGAGCGGTATGAATATCTTCTATTAGTTGCGGTGTATTGGAGGATGCTCCGGCATGAACAAGCACGATATCGGCAGGCTCAGACTCCGCCAGGTGCTCCGATGGATCCGCTGATATCGTCCCGACGACGGCTAGATCATCTTCCAGCGCAAGTGCCCGGGCGAGAGCCTCGTTGAGAAACTGATCCGGTGTGACGATGAGTATCCTGATCATGAGACTCGATTCCTAAGGTAACCTGAATCAGCCTGTAGCAGGTAGCCAATTTCTTTATCGCTGAAATAGCTTGCCGGGCGGTTCACGCACGCATGTATCTGGCATCGTACCAGCATACTGTACTGGTGTACATAGAGATTTTCGCAAATCTGTGTGAGAATGACACCATGACTAGCGGACTCCGTTGATCTAGCGTTCTCATACTTTGACCAATCAAGCACCTGAGACGATGCCATTCACATTGAATTCACAATGACCGGATAACCTTTTTCACCTTACCATAACGCGCTGTCGCCGGAAAGTTCCCGGCATCAAGCAAGATTTCCATGAAAGGCAATATGGCCGGAGAATCGCCGATACGCATTATGTCTATCTGTCCGGTTGGTGACTGCCACGATCAGCGGTTGGGTTCGGTCGACTGCCTTCCTGAAATTCAGATCATCGGAGCGTACGCGACTCCAGCACAGACCTCAATTGAGAAGGTGGCGGATTGTTGCGACATCGTTCTCGTTCACCAGCGGTACCTGCAAACTGAATACCGGTTCGTTTCCCGGCTTGCCGAACAACAGATCCCCTTCATCGTGATCGAGGCATCGCCGGCGCCGGATATTCTGGCCAGACATCTCGAAGCTGGCGCGTCCGGATATGTTACAGCTGAAGACTCCGCTGAATCGGTTGCCGGGGTTGTTCTTGATGTCCACACCGGGAACTTCCGCACCGATCCGTATGTAACAAACGCGATATTGAGGGATTTTCGCCGACTAAAGACAAATATAGCTCAACCGGCGAGCGATTGTTCTCAGTTTCCGAGACGGCTCCTCCGTTCCAGCAGATACGGGAACGACCGTCCAGACGGACGTATCGACATTTCTCACTCGCGAAACGCTGATTGATCCGTCTAACTGACACTCTCCAGATTCAGGCTGTAGGCTGGTTAGGACCGGATCTGCCGCCTGTCACGTAGACTGAAGTAGCCATCCGTGCTGGAGATGCAGCAATCAACGGAAGGTTGACTACCTGTGAACATCACCCGGACATCACGAACAATCGTGGCTGGTCTGCTACTCCTGACTGCGACACTGGCCGGTTGCGGCGATGGTTCTGATTCCCCTGGCAACCAGGCTCAGGAAGTTACCCCACTGGAAATGACGGCAACAGCGCCCGATCAGGATGCTTCTCCCACGGTGTCGTCAGCGTCAACAGATGCCGGTACCCAACCAATCGTTGCAACTCCCTGGCCTGATGACGCCTGTCGCTACTGGACCATCGAACAGGCGCAACAGGATCTGCCATTCACGATCGTTTACCCTGAGCCGATACCCGACGGGTTCCTGTTAGACGGCATCCTCGCCGATCCATGGTTCGAAACACCTGCGGATTGTCGTAGCGCAAAATCGATAACGATGTTCTACCCACTAATTGATTCCGCTGGAGCACCTGGAACCAACGCAGTGCATATCAGTCAAAACACGTTCATGCACCCCACCATCGATCCTGCTGGTCCCGGCACCATTGAACTCGGCGGGGTGTATATCGAAAAAAGCGCGACCAAAAACCTGGAAGGCACAGCGATTCAGACGTACAGCTGGAACACCGACGAAGTGGGAGTTTCCGTTTACGCTTCTCTGACAAAAGGTATCTCCGAGGCTGATCTGATGGCATTTGTCACCGCTATGGTCGAGTGAGGCAGGTTGGAACATCCAGCGCCAGACAAGTGGGCTGTGGCCGGTATCGTGATCGGCGCTTTGTTCATGCTGGCGCTGCTTGGCGTGCTGATTCCCAGAGCTGTAATGCCGGTCTACCAGAAAGAGTGGGATGGTCAGGAAGCAGATGTCGCGTACTACGCGACCCAGCGGGCGAAATCGATTGGCGGTCCAGCGCAGAAATTCGCACGCCAGCGTATTCAAGTCGTCGCCATAGAACCGGACCCGACAGGCTGTGCTTGGGGATACCGTGTGCCAGTATCCGGGATCGTGACGGTCAGGTTTTATACGTTCTTTGGCATACCACAGGCAACCTGGGTCATCTCCTGTAGTTCGGAACAGAGAGTCTGGGGGCCGTAAGACAGTGCAATCCTTCAGATTGACCGGCAACGCCTGGCTCTTTGTCGCTGCCGTGGTATTGCTGATCCCGGTCGTGCTGCTGATCATGATTCTCGCCGCCCCGGAATACGTCGACAGCGTTGTAGCTCCAGATGACCTGACGTTGGAAGAGGGGTTGGAACAGTCAATTGCGCTGGTAGATGAGACTGCAGCCACGGTTGCGCCAGCGGCACAGTTCAGCCCGCTTGCGTTCAATGCAGATCCGGCGCAGGCCCGTCAGCTCAAAAACAACTACCGATTGAGCGATCACTCGGACCCGGACTTTCCCGGGTACAACGACTGCGATAGCTGGCGAAACATCATCGACGATGGCTGGACCGCGACCTACGCCGTCAAGGCGTCGTTTGCAGATCCAGATGAGGCAGAGAGGATGTTGCAAGCCGGACGGCAATACTGGGAGGTAGGTGGAAACCAGGTGCAATCGGTAGATGGCCGGGACTTCAGCAGGCTCTGGATCGACACCGATGTAGCGGAAGTACAGCTCTCGGTTGATACCCGGCAACAGACCATCGTTCTCTGGGCGACGACGGAGTGTCTTCCGCCAACCTAACGTTGTGTGGCTCTGTGGTATCCTGGGAGCATCAAAACATCTGACATGATCCCGCCGGACCTACCTATTCTTAAGAATTGGAATATTGTGTCAAACCATTGTAATGAAAGTGCATTATGACAACAACAATTGATCTCGGGGTTGAAGGACCACACCCTGATCTCCTTGCTCAGGCGGTGGCCAGCATTAACCAGTACATGATGCCGGAAGAGGACGTCACCTTTCACGTTGATGATTTCCAGGTGTTGCAGCAGCGCACCGTCTATGGCGTGACCTGGACCAATCTCTGGGAACAGAGTCCTGACTTCGGAAGCGACACCATGGTGGATGTGTCAGTGTGCCTGGCTGTTGGTTCGGCTATTGACGGACGAACGCACCTGGCGCTCTGCCAGGCGCACCGGCTACCGGATCGAGAGTGGGGCGTCGCCGAGTTGAGCAGCCGCTGGCAGGAAGATCCACCAGAACACAAATTCGACGCATTCGGGAATCAGACCCGGGGTCTTGGCATGGCCTTCGGCGGGGTTGCGCACGTGCCTGAAGTTGCGTTGGGGCGTATTACCTTGCCGGATGGCGAAGCCGCGGAGAGCCCTGTCTCCAATGGCAGTTTTCTGGTGCTGATGCCGTTCAGCGCGAAAGTGCGCTGGGGATCGTCGGCAACAGTAAGCATCCTCGATTCCCAGGGAGATGAAATCGTCTCTCAGCTGCATGACTTTGTGGCGATGGCAAGGTAGGCAATACGGCCAGCAGGGTAGATTCAGACGTATTAACAGGTACGAACCAGGAGACGAAGTTCTTCAATCCATACAACGCGGCACACATTCTCGAAAGAACGATCTGACATGCAACGCTCGTGGTTTCCGGTCATCCTTTTCAGTGTCATGTTGATCGCTGCCTGTGGTTCGGACGAGTTGGGTAATTCTGGCCAGCCGACCCCCGGCACGCCGGCTGCTGTTGTGGATCAAACCGAAACTCAACCTGAAGCGGATGCCACAGTTCCCTGCGACTACGGCATTTATGATGATATCGAACAGATCGACACGATCGACCAGCTGGCCTGGTACTCCCACCAGATCGTCGTTGGGACGGTGACGGAGAATCTTGGTTCCCGGAAGGTCGAGGGCACTGGTCCGGCGCCGGAGGTGGATTTCCACATCGTCACTGACTATCTGGTCCAGGTTGAGGACCGGCTGCGGGGTAGCGACGCCGTCGCCGGTGATCCAACGGTCACCATTGAATCCTATGGCGGCACAGTCGATGACTGCACGATGACCTGGCATGAGTGGCCGCCGTTTGAGGTAGGCGACCGTGCCCTCTTCTTCCTACGAGACTTCGAGGAGAGCGACCAGCCTGCGGCATACCAAATTTTCGGCCGGCAGCAGGGCTACTGGGCAATCGACGATGCCGGACTGGCCGCGCCGCCTGGCGCTGTTCATCTCCTGCCAGAAGGACGGCCGGCGCCAATCGATCAGTTGACTGGTCTGGTCCGTGCCAGCCTGCTTGACGGTCCGCCGGATGACAATACGTACCTGATGGACTGGTATTTCGTGCCGCTTGATGAAGCGCCGATGATACCTCCGTCGTCACGGGTTATTCAGATCACCGGATCTCCCGGCGAGCTGATCTCAGGTCCCACGTTTGAAGAACAGAATATCAAGCTCGTCGCCGTTGCCGATCCACCATTGATTTCCATGGAAGAAGCGATGCAGATCATCTCTGAGGCTGGCGTATCCTGGGGGTTAGGCGGCGAATGGGAAGGCAAACCGGTGACCGTCACCGGGTACTACGGTCTGGCGACCTTTGGCTACCAGGGGCCAGGTGGCTGGCTTGGCGTTGTGAATATTCCGTTGCCTGATGGCAGCAAGCTGGACCATATTGAGGATCGCCCGATGTGGATCATCACCTATAGCAATACACCATTTGTCGCTAGCGGCTGCCCGGAGTGCCCGCCACCACCGGACTACAACAACACGATTTACACCGTCGATGCCCAGACCCGGCAGTTGTGGTTTGTCTGGGGGTTTGTCACACCGTGAACGAGATCAGCTGAGACGGCAGTCAGGTCGTTTCATCGGTGCGATTTCTGTCATCGATTGCTACTGGCCCAGCACCTGATACCGCCAGTTCAAGTAGTGCATCCCGACGTTGCCGGCTTCGACTTCCCAGCCAGCTGCGTTGCCGGGAGTGTAGGTCAACACCCGGCGTTCGAAGGCCTGGACCAGAACCAGTTGCTCGATCCCGCCGACCTCGATCATCGTCCAGTAGGCTTCGGAGATCGGCAGGCCGGTCGCGAAGAAGGGGTTCTCGAAGAGTTTCGCGTTGTTGAGCGCGCCCTGCTCGTAGACCAGTCCTTCAGCGTTCATGAAATCCCAGAACACTGATGCCACGGTGTGGTGGGTCTCGGTGACGTAGTAGGCGGCGGTGACGTTCTGGTCCGCCAGTGACGGGTCGCCTGTGATCTGGCCAACGCGGTTGACGGTGGCGATAATCTGGTCGCCTTCGGTCCGGGCTGGCTGGTTCAGCAACCCGGAGAAGGTGCTGTAGGTCGGCGCGTCAGGGTCGGTCGGGTCGCCAGCGATGTTGATCCCGGCCGGAGCGTATTGCTCCCAGAGGGCGTTGCCAAGCTGCAACCTTCCGGTGATCATCTCCAGGGCGATCAGCCCGTTCGTGACATACCAGATGCTGTTCGGGTCGGCTGCGGGGTCGTTGATCTCCATCCGGCTCTTTTCATGATAGAGAACGGACCGGTGGCCGTCCGGGGCGTTCACATACGGTTCCTCGAAGACGCCGGTGATCTCCCGGGGACCCCACATCCAGGTGCGGTTGACAGCGCCATCCAGCACCGGTTTGTCGGTTCTTGCCCAGGTGCGGCCGAATGCCCCGGTGTCGCCAGCGACGGGCGGTAAGGTTGGCTGAGGCGGCGTTATGGTAGCTGCCGGAGGCGGAACGGACGGCGTTGCCTGGCTGGTTTCGACGAAAAAACTCAGACTGCAACCAATCAGATCACAGGCCTCGAGGTAGTCGCTCAGGATGTCGCTGGTCAGGCGGATCGCGTAGTTCCCGGGGCTGCCAGCGACAACTTCAAACGACATGATGCCGACAATGGCCTCATCGCTGGCTCGCCAGACCGGAGAGCCGCTCTGCCCGGGGTAGACGTCCATTTCAGTGCGTAAATGTGAATCGCCAACCGCGACGAACGCACCCTCACTTGTCGTCCACTGGGTGCCGATTTCCTTGTCAGTCGGGTAGCCAGCGGTAACCGGGTTGAAGGTAGCTGATTTCAGCGAATCGGTCTGCAGGATGCCCATGGTCATGTTGCCGACGGCGTCGCCGAGCCTGGTATCCGGAAGACGAATGAGCGCGTAGTCGTAGTCGGCTGCCTGGTTGATTTTGCCTTCGTTTTGTACCCAGCCTTCCGGCACCCAGACATCGTCGGCGAACTCGAAACCGAATGGTTCTGTCTCACCGTTTTTGCCAGGAACCACAGCGATGCCGTCGGGCCAGCCACCAAAATCCGGTATCCAGGCACAGTGGGCGGCGGTCATGATGACGTCCCGGCTGACGAAACTGCCAGAGCAAACATAGACGAAGTCGAAACCCTCTTTCCAGGCTTCGAGGTAGACGACTTTGTTGTACGGGTGCTGTGTCGTGTCCAGTACCTGCTGGCGGTCATCGTCACCAAAGATATATTGCAGGCTGGGTGATGAGCGGTGTTCTAACTCGTCGAGGGTGGCGATGGCTTCTTCGTCGCTGATGTCAGGCAGGTGGTGAACCTGCCCGCCACGAATGCGGGCTTCGGGATCGCCGCCGGCCAGGCTTGCCGAGCCCACTCCGGAAATCGCCAGGAGGATGAACAGCAGCGAAAGGATCAGCATCGCAGATTTGCCCGGTTGACGCTGAAGCATCAGTGGTGTTTCTTCCTTATTAATATGCATTGGTAGCTGGATCTCTGCATGTTGGTGATGTTCCATACACGTAGCTGACAGGTTGCCAGTCCCATTGCTGGATTCCTGGTACATTGTATGATGCCGGCAATGTTTGGCCTAACCTGGAGAACGATACAAAGACGAAGGAGTTATTGTGGCAGACAGTGAACAGCTAGCGATCGAACGCGGGATTATCGGGGATATCTGGACCTCGGACGAAGCCTACGAGACCTTGCGAGAGCTTTGTGACGATATCGGACACCGCTTTGCCGGATCGGAGTCCGAGCACAAAGGCGCGGAGTTTCTGGGGTCGAAGATGGAAGAATACGGTCTGGAGAATGTCCGGCTCGAGGAGTTCAGACTCGCCAGTTGGGACCGTGGCACGGCGAAACTGACAATGCTCTCGCCGGTTGAACGTGAATTCTCCTGCATCTCGCTGCCCTTTGCCCCGTCGGCTGATCTCACCGCCGAATTGCTCGATGTCGGCGATGGCGAGTTGGCTGATTTCGAACGGCTGGCCGACGAGGTGCCCGGCAAGATCGTGATCTCCGCCGCCGAGACGAACAGCCCCGGAGAACGCTCCAGTCACCGGACCCAGAAGTACCACTGGGCCATCGAGCATGGCGCGGTTGGCTACATCTACATCAATCAGAATCCCGGTCTGCTCCATATCACCGGCGGCTTGCGCGCCCGCAACCCGGAAGGCTCATCCGAGGAGGACCAGACGGCCCAGATTCCAGCTGTCGGCGTCTCCTGGGAGTCCGGATCGATGATCCTGCGGCTGATGGAGCGCAGCGGCGCCGGGACCGTCCGGCTGGAGCTGAGCAACCGGACCTTCTGGTCCACCAGTAGCAACGTCGTCGCCGAGATCACCGGTTCGGAATATCCGGACGAGGTCGTCCTGATGGGCGGCCACTACGACGGCCATGATGTCGCCCAGGGCGCTGGCGATGATGGAGCTGGCACAGTAACCGGCCTGGAGGCAGCCCGCGCGCTGGCGAAATACAAAGGGCAACTCAAACGCACTGTCCGGGTGATCTGCTTCGGTTCTGAGGAGGTCGGTCTGGTCGGCGCGTGGCGTCATGCCAGGAGCAACGACACCGAGAAGCTGGTGTTCGTGATGAATCTCGACGGGGCAGGCCGAGGCGCGGGCGGTCACGAACGGCTGGTGCTCTCCGGTTGGGACGAACTGGTTCCATATTTTCAGAAATGGTCCGATGAGCACCACTACAAGTTCGAGATCAGCAACGATCTCAACTCACACTCGGATCACTTCCCGTTCGCCGTTCAGGGCGTGCCAAACGGAACCCTGAACTCACGCGACGCCACCGCCGGGATGATCGGTCGCGGCTGGGGGCACACCGAAGCCGACACCTTCGACAAGATCAACCCGCGCGGACTCCAGATGTCTGCCCAGCTGGTTGCCCGTCTGATACTCCAGATCGCCCAGGACGACAACTTCCCGGCCAAACACCGCACCCGCGACGAAGTGCGCGAACAGATGGAAGAGGCCGGTCTCCTCGAGCGATTGCAGCGGATGGGGCAGTGGAGTCAGTAGTGGGACAGTAGGAAGAGAGTAGGAAGAAAGTGGAAAGAAAGGGAACAGTCAGGACAGGAGAGAACGATGAGTGACGGACGAACCGAGGTTTCAAACTCTCCGGTTGCTGTTCCCTCTCTTGATACTGTCTTACATACTCTCCCCTCCTATGACTCCATCGTCGTCGGGTTGGGAGCGATGGGAAGCGCGACAGTCTACCAGCTGGCGAAACAGGGCCAGCAGGTGCTCGGGCTGGAGATGTTTGAGCCGGGGCATAGCTTCGGCTCGTCGCACGGGTTTCACCGGATGATCCGCCGCTCTGCCATCCACGACGACGGCTACGTGCCGCTGGCCGAACGAGCTTTCGAACTCTGGGATGAGCTGGAGCAGGAGTCCGGCCAGACACTGCTGACGGTCACCGGTGAGGTGACGCTGGTCGATCCGGCTGCCTTCCCGGACGTTCATGCCAGCGTGGCGAAGATGGAAGCGTGCGGCTTCTGGGAACCGCTAAGTGAGGCCAGTCTCAACGAGCGGTTTCCTGGCTTCCGGCTCGATGACGGCATGAGCGCCCACTACGAGGCCAATGCCGGGTTCCTCTGGTCGGAGCTGGGAATTCAGACCCACGTCGAGATGGCGAAAGCCCATGGCGCAACAATCCGCAGTTCTGAAGAGGTCACCGGCTGGACCGCTGACGGTCAGGGTGTCGAGGTGACGACGAAGAATGGCGTCTACCGGGCTGATCAGCTGATCCTGACGACCGGCGCCTATGCCGCCGAGCTGCTGAAGGAACTTGACCTGCCGTTCCAGGTCATCCGCAACTACAATGGCTACTTCGAGCCGTCGCGGCCGGAGTGGTGGCGGGCCGAGCAGGGCGCGCCGGACTTCCTGCTCTACATTGAGGAAGGCTCGTTTTACGGGATGCCTGCTATCGATGACATCGGTCTGAAGATCGGCATCACCTGCACCGAGCCAGCTAACCCGAGGACGATCCGACGCACCGTCGACGCGAGCGAGATCCAGCAGCTACGTGACGCCCTCGACCGCTATATGCCCGGTGCGGCCGGCAAAGAGCTACGCCACCTGACCTGCATGGACGCCTACACCGTCGACGGCGGCTTCATCGTCGATCGCCACCCGGAGCATGAGCAGGTGCTCATCGGCTGTGGGTTCTCCGGTCGCGGTTTCAAATTTTCCCCGGTGATCGGCGAGATCCTCGCCAACCTCGCCATCGACGGTGAAACCAGGCACGAAGTGGGGTTTATGAGGCTGGGAAGAGAGGGATTAGGGACGAGGAGATAGGGACTAGTAAGGCAGAGAAGATACCCGGTGATATGCACTCCTCATGAGGATTGTCGTCATCGAGGATGATATATATAAGCGTTCACCTGGAATATAAGAGAAGCTGTTCGACCTCATGATGCCTTGCAATCTTTACTTCGTGGGCCAAGACTGATAAAACCTTCTCAAGCTCGCAGTCAAAAGGATGTTAAACGATGGCTCAGCTAATCTACGCTTCTATCATGTCACTGGATGGTTATATTGGGGATGGGCACTATGATTGGTCTATACCTACTGAAGGTTCAACTGCCTTTATCACCGAAATAATGCGTCCTTTTAAAACGTACCTGTACGGGCGTAAAAATTACGAGACAATGTCTTACTGGGAAACGCCGGATGTTCAACATATGGGAGCGGATGATCAAAAGTTCGGGCAAGTATGGCAATCAGCCGACAAAATTGTTTACTCCAAAACAATGGATGCAGTGATTACCAGGAAAACTCGCATTGAGCGGGATTTCGACGAGCAAAAGATTCGCGAAATGAAAGCTGAATCGCCGGGTGATCTGTGTATAGGTGGTCCAACCCTTGCTGCACAGGCGATCCGCGCAGGGCTTGTCGATGAAATTCATCTGTTCGTCGCTCCGACGACGATCAGCGGCGCCTTTCCTGTCATCCCGGTCTTCCCCAAAAATTACTCTATGAAACTTGATCTGCTCGACGAGCGTCGCTTCAGCAAAGGCTGGATCTATCTTCGCTATCGACTTCAAGGTTGAGGATAGTCTGCCGACAAGAAACCCCTGCTCAAATAGCTACCACGCAATCACTCATTTTTAGACTACGAGATCAGGCAGATTTGCAGGACATAACTCCGCAATTTAATGTCGCATGTTTCTATTCAGTATTGGCTATTCCTCTGGGCCGATTCCAGTAGCCGCTATCACCGGAATGGCTGTAATGCAGGTCAATCGGAAGATTGCAGCTTTGAAGGGGAACGATAAACCAGGAAGCTATCGTGAAACTGTTGAAACTGATGTGGAGCTACCGGCTCTACCAGCTAGCCTCTATCGCAATAGCTTTTACCGT
>CAZNYB010000098.1:12804-14242 GCA_964577155.1 uncultured Thermomicrobiales bacterium
TCTGATGCAATGAAGAAGACCGCGTCTTTGGCAAGGAATATGTGACCCATGGTGGGCAAGGTTGCGGCAACTTCGACTCTGGCAAGTTCCTCGCCGGTTTGCAGATCCGCGACGACGAGATAGGTCGTGCAGGTTGTGCCATCGGCAGCGCACTGCCGGTCATCAAGGTAAAGATGCCCCTGGTCGACGGCGATGGCTGGTCCAGCGGAGACGTTGAACTGATCGGTTTCCCAGATCATCTCGATCGAGCCATCATCTGACATCTGCCAGCCAGCAACCGTTTTGTTGACAGTGTCCTCGGCCACAATAATGCCAGATGTATACGGGTCGCCAGCTACCATAAAGAACGCTCCACCTGGGATGTCGTTCGAGGTAGCCTGGTCGGTCGTCAGGGTATCGTCGTCGGTCGTTGCGGATTGAGTGTAGAGCATCAACGGCGCGGTGACACCGTAGATGATCGTGCCGTTACTGGAGAAGACGACCTTGCCATACTCGCCCATAAAGAGCATGGATGGTCCCTGAGTCGTGCCATCGTCGTCACTGCGGTAGGTTTCTGACCAGTTCGCATCAGCTTCAAACCCTTCATCGGTCACGATGAAGCGCAGCGTCGTCGTTGGACCTGGCATGTAGAGGTAGGTTGTATCTCCCTGCAGCGCAATCGACATCCGGGCAGTCCCGACTTCCGAATGTGTCTGCGTGCGAATGGTCATATCTTCCGGGTTGACCGCCATCAGGACCGTGTCCGCTGTCCTGCCAGAGAAGTCGACGGCTTTGAGGATGATGTCACCATTGCCCGGGTTGACCGTCAGGCCGTTGTAGGTGGTCGTGAGTTTTGCGTCGTCGATCTTTGGCAACTCAAGCGATCTGGTGATCTCCGGCGATTCGGGGTCGATTTCGAAGAGCGTTGCCGTAGCGACCGCGTAGATCCGGCCGTTTTGGTGGGCAAGCAGCCCGCCGATGTAGTTGGTGGTCAAGCCTTTCGGCAACTCCACCGTCTCAACTTCCATCGTCTCAGGGTCGATCTTTGCGACGTACGGAGTTGTTGAGACATTCTCGGTAAAGTTTCTGAAGAGGTCTAGGTATGTGGAGAGGCTCTTGTCGGCCGGGGCGCCAGCCTGGGCATCAGTGAACAGATCAAGCACGAATGGACTGCCGCCAAGAACGTAGGCATTGTTGTCGCTGTCAGTAATACCGAAGAACGGAACCTCGGCGACTTCGGCGGTTGTCGCCACCAGATCCGTGCTGGTTACATCCTTTGGCAGCCCAGCGCCAGAGACGGCGCTTGTTCGCCAGAGATCTGCCAGTGGTCCTGGCCAGGTTGAGTCAAGCAGGAATGAACGGGCTGACTCATTTGAGATTTCGGCCTGTTGGTCAGACGAAGGCTCTGTCTCTTCGTCCGTGGTTACCTCTGTCGCCTGGTCCGCACCGTCGTCATCTC
>CAZNYB010000099.1:0-13797 GCA_964577155.1 uncultured Thermomicrobiales bacterium
TGGCGGCATTCACCCACACCACACCGATTCCGAAGACGCACTACTATGTCGAGCGCGACTACATCTCCATAGATGAAGGTATGATCGAAGGTCCAGGAGCAGGGGTCCGCGCCGTCGCCGAACAGATCGATGCCGTCGGAGCCGAACATTGCATCATCGCCACCGATCTCGGCGTCTATACGCTGCCGACACCGGTTGAAGGACTCCGCTCGTTTATCGCCTGCCTGCTTGACCTTGGCATCTCAGATGATCAGATCAGGACGATGGCGCAACAGAATCCTGCCAGGCTGCTCGGTCTGAGCGTCGTGCCGCCCAGGGGTTGACATTTGTATCTGGCCTCATTAGCCTCGGAGATATCGACCAGTGCTGAGTGAACGACGATAGACAGTGGCGAGACGACGCGTGGTTATAGCGCAGGTGCGTGATTTTCCGCCGGGAGACCGGCGGTATGTCGACGTTGGCCGCACTCCGGTCGGAATCTTCAACATCGACGGTGAATACTACGCGCTCCGCAACCGCTGCCCGCACCAGGGTGCGCCGCTCTGCCAGGGGATGGTCACCGGCACGACAGCCGCCAGCCAGCCGTATGAGTATGTCTATAGCCGTGAAAACGAGATTATCAAATGCCCCTGGCACGGTTGGGAATTCGAGATCTCCTCGGGTAAGTCGGTATTCAACCCGCATAGAGTGCGGGTACGCCCGTTTGAGGTCGCAGTTGAGCCGTTTGGTGACGATGAAGAGGATCCCGGCGTGCCAACCTTTCCGGTAAATGTTGAGGATGGCTGGGTGGTTGTCTATGTGTAACAGCGTAGCCTTCACCCGCGACCCAGAGAGCCTGCCCTGAGCCTGTCGAAGGGGTGCCCCGCCTCTCCCACGAAACGAGGAGAGGGACTTTAAGAAGGCGATATTTTGCGAGGCTCTGCTCCCTCTCCCTGTATGGGAGAGGGTTGAGGTGAGGGCACTAGAGAAACGAGGAATCGACAATGCCAAATAACACGATCATCGACTGTGACGTTCACCAACGGTTGGGCAGTGTGAAAGATCTCTTCCCGTACCTCTCCAGCGCCTACCGGCGGGACATCGAAGCATTCGGGTTGCGGCTGCCGTCAGCCGGTTACCTGAACGGCGGCGACCGGGGCTACCGGCACGATGCCTGGCCGGGAGATGGCGCGATGGTTGGCTCGGACTACGACCTGATGCGCGAGCAACTGCTTGACAAGTACTCGATCGAATACGCCATCCTGCTCGGCCAGGAACTCCGACCGCTTACGACGCTGGCCGACGCCGACTACGCCGCCGCGCTGGCCCGCGCCTACAACGACTGGCTGATCGAACACTGGCTTGATCGCGACGAGCGGTTGAAGGGGCTCATCCTGATTCCGACCCAGATCCCGGCCATAGCGGTCGAGGAGATCGAACGGGTTGCCGACCACCCCGACATCATTGGCGTTCTCGTCTCGGATGGAGCGCGTTTCCCTTACGGTCAGCGCTTCTACGACCCGATATTCGAGATCTGCCAGGATCGCGACCTTCCATTTGTATTGCACACCGGCGGCGAGGGTACCGGCATCAACGGACAGCCCTGGCCGGTCGGACACCCTTCGTATTATGTCGAACACCGGCAATCCCGGCCGATGGGCTACCAGGCGCACATCACTAGCATGGTCTTCGAAGGACTCTTCGAACGCTTCCCCGGACTGATGACCGTCTTCATCGAAGGCGGCTACACCTGGTTGCCAACGTTTCTCTGGCGGCTGGATGCCGACTGGCGCAGTCTGCGGGACCAGACGCCATGGGTCCACCGCGCGCCGAGTGAGTATGTCTTTGACCACTGCCGCTTCACTTCGCAGCCGATAGAGTTTCCGACTCCCCTTAGCCGGCTACTGACCGTCCTCGAGTGGGCTGAAGCGGAGCGGACGCTGATGTTCGCATCCGACTATCCTCACTGGGATTTCGATTCGCCGGAAGAGTCACTGCCAAAGATGCCGGAAGAGATGCGCCGGAGGATCATGTCCGAAAACGCCCGCGAACTCTTCAACCTGCCGGTTCGAGAACTGGCGGAAGCAGTCGCTGGCTGACGGCATGTTGAAGACTGTTTATTCGTTCTCTATAGGTAAGAAAAAGTCGGATCGCTGATTTTCCGGTAGTTGAACGCATCTTTAATTCAGGAAACGCTCAGATCAGACCTGGTCGGGATAGTGGCATAATTCCTCTATCTGTCGAATTTTGACTACTGCTGGACCGCACTCATGGTTAGACGGCATGTCTCACGTCGCGCCAGCCTGACACAACCTTTGACCTCGCTCATTGGCCGCGAGCGTGAGATCCACGATTTAATGGCACGTACGCTGAACGACGACATCCGATTGGTCACCCTGACCGGGCCGGGTGGAATCGGCAAGACCCGGCTTGCCCTGGCTGTCGCCGAACGGTTACGCGACTCATTCAATGATGATGTCTGGATCGTCCCGCTAGCCTCGATTACCGGCCATTTTCTGGTAATCCCGACCATCGCTCACTGGCTGGGGATTGAGGAGCAGGCCGACCAGCCTATCCTCCAACACTTGATTAGTCAGCTCCGGGAGCGTCGGGCACTGTTGATACTCGACAATGTCGAACACGTCGTCGCGGCCGGACCGGAAATTGCTCACTTGCTCGGCGAATGCCTCGCTGTTCAGATACTCGCTACGGGACGGGAACCACTACATCTGCGCGGCGAACAGCTCTACCCGGTTCAACCGCTCGAACTACCAGCGATTGACAATCCAGCGGCGATCAAGACTTCGAGTGAGAGTGACGCCGTCCAGATGTTCGTCAGCCGAGCGAACGAGGTTGACCCAGACTTCTGCCTGACTGAGCAGAACGCGCCGGCTATCGTCGAGATCTGCCACCGTCTGGATGGGCTGCCGCTAGCGCTGGAGCTGGCTGCCGCCCGAATCAACCTCCTCACACCTGACGACCTGCTAGTCCGACTCGATCAACCACTGTCTGTGCTCACCGGCGGACCACGGGACGCGCCAGCCCGCCAGCAGACGATGCGGGCCACACTCCAGTGGAGCTACGATCTGTTGACCGGCGAAGAGCAGCGGCTGTTGCGGAAGCTGGCGGTCTTCTCCGACGGCTGCACCCTGGAGGCAATCGAAGCGGTGTCCGAACCGCAGCCAGTCCTGGAACCGCTATCGTCGCTGGTTGACAAGAGCCTCATCCAGCGAGTCGACCGGCCGGGGCAGGCGACTCGCTACGGATTGCTCGAACCAGTCCGCCAGTTTGCACTGGAACTGCTCACGGAAGATAAAGATGAATCAGCCAACGCCCGGCAACGGCATGCCAACTACTTCCTAACCTTGGTTGGAAATCTAAGACCGTTAGTAGATGGGCCGGAAAGTCTGTCCTGGTTGGAGCGGCTTGAGACCGAGCACAACAACCTGCGTTCGGCGTTGGGCTGGCTGGTTGTGACCGACCAGATCGAGGCTGCCCTGCAGCTGGTCGGTGATCTCGGCATCTTCTGGGTGCAGCGGCATGTCATCGAGGGTCAGGACCATGCCGAAAGGCTACTCACCCTTCCTGCCGCGTCGCGTCGGACAATCGGCCGGTCGAAGGCGCTCTGCACGCTCGGATGGCTGTACATGATCCAGGCTAAGCACGAGTTGGTAGTGCCGCTCATGGATGAGGCTCGTGAGATCGCCGAAGATCTTGGCGATGAACTGGATGCCGCCAACGCTCTTTATATTCGAGGTGTTTGCCATATCCACATGGGCCAGAAAGAACAGGCGAAGGCCGATCTCAATTGCGCGCGGGCAGAGTTTCGCAAGCGTGGCATCGATGGAATGGTGGTTCGATCTCATTTCCATTTGGGGTGGCTGGCACGCATTAACGACGATCTCGAGTGGGCATGGGATCTACATGAGGAGGGACTGAAGATTGCCAGAGCCGTTGGTCTGGGAAAGACTACAATGGCGACCGCGCTCGCCCTGGGAGGACTTGGCGAGACGGTGGAGCGGCTGGGCGATGATGAACGGGCAGCAGATCTTTACCGCGAGCGCCTGGCCATGGACATTCAAATCGATAGTCTCCGCAACATTGCGGAAGACTTCACTTTGATTGCCCGGTTGCTACGCCGGTACCAGCAGCTGGAGCATGCCGTCTGCCTGCTGGCTATCGGTTCGATGCTGCTCAAGCAGAGCGGCACTCGCTTCTCCCGCGCGGAAGGCATCGAACCTGACGAGGAGCTACAAGCACTCCGGGCAGACATGACCGAGAAAGCATTTCAAGCTGCCTTGGAACGCGGCCGGTCAATGCCGTTGGAAGAAGCAATCGCCATCGCGATGCAACCCATCGAACACGATTGCGACACCGATGCTGATTTCCCGTCCGGTCTCACAAGCCGCGAGGTCGAAGTGCTCCAACAAGTGACCCAGGGACTGACCAACGCTCAGATAGCAGAACAGCTCTTTATCAGCCCACGTACGGTTGGCCAGCACCTGCGCAACATCTACAACAAACTTGGTGTCAGCAACCGCGCCGAAGCCACTCGCTGGGCTGTCGAGAATGGCTTTACCTGAGATGGCTACCGTGACTCGCCAGCCAGCACCAATCTTCGGCCGCGAGCGTGAGCAATCCCGACTTCGGGAGTTGCTCGACCAGGCTATTTCCGGTCAGGGGTCGCTTGTGCTCGTCAGCGGCGAAGCCGGGATTGGCAAGACGACCCTGGTCACCGATCTGACCCGGCAGGCGGAGGATGATGGCGTCCTCGTCCTCAGCGGCGGCTGTTACGACCTGACGACGACCCCGCCCTACGGTCCCTGGATCGAAGCGCTGGATGGCTATGTTCCGAACGGCGGACTACCGGTTCTGCCAGCCTGGTTCCACGATCCCGATGAGCTGCTGGAAATCGGCAGCCAGGCAGCACTGTTTGCTCAAACCCGTGCCTTCTTCACTGCTGTCGCTGATATTCGACCACACCTGCTCCTGCTCGAAGACCTCCACTGGAGCGATCCCGTCAGCCTGGAGCTGCTTCGATTCCTAGGACGGTACGTCGGCGATCAACCCTTCCTGCTCGTGGGCACCTATCGGGACGATGAGCTAACCCGTCGCCATGAGCTGTACCAACTCCTGCCACAGCTTGTCCGTGAGAGCGATGCCCAGCGGGTTCACCTCAGATCGCTAAATCAGATAGCTGTTCGGGAGATCGTCAAGGATCGCTACGACCTGACCGAGGCTGATGTGGTCCGCATCGTCGAGCACATCTGGCGTCGTTCCGAAGGCAACCCGTTTTTCGCCGGTGAACTCCTGCACGGACTTGAGGACGATCAGGTGCTCCGGTACACGGAAGAGGGTTGGGAACTGGGTGATCTCGACCAGGTGCACGTTCCACCCCTGTTGCGTCAGGTGTTGGATGCCCGTCTGGCTGGACTGACCACGGAGACACGAAGCGCGCTACAGATTGCCGCAGTGATTGGCCAAGACGTATTGCTCGACCTCTGGCAGACGGTGGCGGATCTCGATGATACGCAACTCGACCAGGTGATCGTCGAAGCGACTGGAGCCCGCCTGCTCGAAGAGGCGCCCGGCGGAGCAACACTCCAGTTCAGCCACGCTCTGCTGCGGGAAGCGCTCTACGAATCACTCATCCTCAACCGCAGGCGATACCACCATGGACAGCTAGGTGAGTTGCTGGCGGCGACTCCAGATTCCGATCCCGACCGCGTGGCTCATCACTTTCAGCAGGCTGGAGATCCTCGTGCCGCGACGTGGCTTGTGAGAGCCGGGGTGCGAGCCGAACGGAGCTATGCGCTGACCATGGCTATCGAGTACTATGAAAATGCCGAAGAGCTGCTCGAACGCCAGCCTGAGTCACTCCACGAGCGCGGGTGGCTCCTGTTCCACATCAGCCACCTGCTGCGCTACGTCGACTTCGAGCGCAGCCTGGCTGCCAGCACCGAAGCCGAACGGCTGGCCCGACTGGTCGACGATCCGATTCTTGCGGCCTATTGCAAAGATCGGCAGGGCATGGCTCACTTCCGACGGAACCCTGTGCTTGCTGGACTTCGGCTGATGGGCGAGGCGGTCGAGGCTTTTAGTGCCACGACGCCAGCAGACTTCGAACGTAGCCACACTAGGGTCGCTGCCATCTTTCCACAATCAGAGATCGCCACGTCTGGAACGATGGCAACGCTCTCGCAACTCCTCCTGCAACCGTCAACCGCAATCAATCCGTTGATCAGCGGGTACGTCCTCTACCTGGCCGCCTCGGGATATTTCCGAGAAGCCATCGCATGGGGAGAGCCCTATGTTGTGCAGGTCGAGCAGCTCACCGATGTTGAACTGACGATTCATACGTTTTGCAGCGATGCCTTTCAAGGACTCGCCTTGGCTTGTGACGCGTTGGGTCAGCCTGTCGCCGCCGAGCGCTGGCGAGCACGCGCTATCACAGGCCACCGCGTGCTCAACCACCAGATCGTCCTGATTGCCACTCTATTCCAAGGCCTGGGCCATCTTCTGACCTACTATCCAGATCGTCTCGTTGACCGTGAACGTGCCGCTGTTGATCTATCTCTGACGGTTGAACGGGTCAACCATGGCTTTACAGATGTTTATCCGCCCGGGCTGCTGGTTACGCCACTCTACCTGATTGACGGTCGTTGGGATCAGGCTGTCGAGGCGATTACAGGTCCTTGGTCGGAATGGGCTACGGTTAGTGGCGGCGTAGTCCAGGCAGTAGCAGGTGGCCTCATTGGTTCTGAGCGTCAGGATCAGACATTGATCGACGCGGCTTGGCAGGCGATCTCTACTATTTTGCCCGCCGGTGCAACGACTGAGCCGGGTTCGACCAGCGCCTGGTACGCTTTTCCTCCCCTCCTCCGGATCGCCGCGCAACTTGCCCTCGATGCCAGCGAACTTTCCACGGCTGAATCCTGGATCGACGCCTTGGAGTGCTGGCTCGACTGGAGTGATGCGGTTATTGGCCGCTCCGAACTCGCCTTGCTACGGGCGCGATGTGCCGTCGCTCTGGGCGACTACGAGCACGCACGGAAGTATGCGATGACGTCGCTGGGGCTGGCAACAGACCCCCGCCAGCCGCTGGCGCTGCTAAGCGCCCGTCGCCTCGCCGGCCGGCTTGAGTTGGTAGCGAAGGCGTACGATGATGCAGCGCATCAACTGGAACAAGCGCTCGAGCTGGCCGAAGCCTGTGCCGCCCCCTATGAGCGCGCCCGGACGCTGCTTGCGATGACAGAGCTCGCCGGAGCAACTGGCGACGGTGCCAGCGCCCGCGAGATGCTGGCCGAGGTGCGTGCAATCTGCGAGTCGCTCGGCGCAACGCGAACTCTCAACCAGGCTGACGAGATCGAACGACAACTGCGCGATCGTCCTGAGCAGCATCCTGCCAGCCTTTCCGTCCGCGAGGTCGAAGTGCTCCAACAAGTGACCCAGGGACTGACCAACGCTCAGATAGCAGAACAGCTCTTCATCAGCCCACGTACAGTTGGCCAGCACCTGCGCAACATCTACAACAAACTTGGTGTCAGCAACCGCGCTGAAGCCACCCGCTGGGCCGTCGAGAACGGACTTACCTGATATGGCCACACTGTCCCGCCAGCCAGCGCCAGTCTTCGGCCGCGAGCGTGAGCAAGCCCGGCTCCGGGAGTTGCTCGACCTAGCCATCGCCGATCAGGGATCGCTGGTGCTCGTCAGCGGCGAGGCCGGGATCGGCAAGACGACCCTGGTCAACGACCTGGCACGGCAAGCGGAGGCAGACGGCGTTCTCGTCCTCAGCGGCGGCTGTTACGACCTGACGACGACCCCGCCGTACGGTCCCTGGATCGAACTGTGTTCGAACCTGCCAGACGATGTTGGACTGACCAGGGTGCTGGAGGAGTTGAGTGATGAAGGGGACTTTACTCGGGTTGGATCACAGGCATCGCTGTTCAACCGGATCCTCCAGAACATTGCTTCGATAGCCGCGGACCAGCCACTCCTCCTGATTCTCGAAGATCTCCACTGGTCGGACCAGGCCAGTCTCGAACTGCTCCGGTTCGTAGCTCGCAGGATTCAGGAATTCCCGGTCTTGCTGATTGCCACCTACCGGGATGATGAGCACCCAACCAACCCGCAATTCTCCGCGCTCCTCCCGCTTTTGGTACGGGAGAGCGATGCGCACCGTATCCATCTCAACCGGCTGGACCGGGCGGCCTTCGAAGTGTTGATAGCTCACCACTATCCACTCGAAGCCGCTGATGCTATGCGATTGCACAACTACCTCTGGCGACTTTCTGCCGGTAATCCACTCTTTGCTGGCGAACTCCTGCGGGAGCTTGAAGAATCCGGCGTTCTTCATCAAGCGGGCAGCCGGTGGCAAG
Organism: uncultured Thermomicrobiales bacterium; assembly: GCA_964577155.1. Lineage (GTDB taxonomy): Bacteria > Chloroflexota > Chloroflexia > Thermomicrobiales > CFX8 > CAZNYB01. The sequence goes on from CAZNYB010000099.1 coordinate 8,358, forward strand.
CTGGCGAACTCGACGAGACCCCGGTTCCGGCGCTCCTCCAGCAGGTTATCGAAGCCCGGCTCAGCAACGTACAGCCGGAGACTCGTTCGGCGCTTCAGACAGCAGCCGTCATCGGCCAGGAGGTTTCCCCCGACCTCTGGCAGTCCCTCGCCAGGCTCGATAACGCCGCTCTCGATGCGGTCGCTGGAGAAGCACTGGCCGCCGCGATTCTCGAAGAGACCCCCGGGAAACCAGGATTTCGGTTCCGTCATGCCCTGTTCCGGGAGGTGCTCTACACTTCGCTGATTGTCAGCCAACGACAGCGACGACATCTCCAGGTTGCTGAGGCATTGACCACACGCCCGAACGCGGATCCTGATACCGTCGCACACCACTTCGTCCAGGCTAGTGATCCGAGGGCGGTGCACTGGCTGATCCGCGCCGGGATGCGGGCCGAAGAACGCTACGCGCTCTGGATGGCAGCCGAACGCTACCAGCGCGCGCTCGAACTGATGGAGACAGGAACGGATTCGACCCAGGAGCAGGGCTGGTTACGTCTACATATTGCTTACCTGTTTATCTGGAAGGAACTGGATGAGACGCTACCTCACCTGAACGCCGCCCGGCAGCTTGCCAGGCTGGCGGATGATCCGGTACTGGCTGCCTGCAGCCTGCATTTGCGCGGTCAGGCGAAGGCCATGCGCGGCGACATTCGGACCGGATCGGCGGAGATACGCGCTGCCGCCGATGAATACGAACAGGTCTCACCGCCGGATGAAGAACGAGCGCGCCGGTCAATCAAGGCTCTGTTTCCGGACGACCTGACCGGTGCGCTACGCAGAGCCTCAGGGAGCCCGATCTACGGCATTGGTGAACTGCCAGGGGTCTACCCGTTCAGACAGCATATGATTCAGCTACTGGGTAACGTCGGATATTACACGGAGGCCATCGAGCAGGCCGAACGTCATCTTGCCAGTGTGGCGGCGGTGACCGATGACGCGGTAACAACCTGCATCTTCTGCCGCTTTGCCTACCACGGTCTGGCACGCTCTTCGGAGGTGCTGGGCCGGCCGGAAGAGGCCCGCCGGTGGTGGCGAACTGCTATTGAAGCGGGCGAGCTGATCTCCGAGCACGTGATCCTCGGGATCCGCCTCTCAGAACTCCTCCGGCACGTTCTCGACTACCAGACCGAGCGAGTAACCGAACGCCGCACCCTCGCCCAGGCAGCGGAGAAGGCGTTGCAGGCCGCCAACCAGGACGGAAGACTCCCGGTTCTGGTTGAGTTCCACGATCTGTGGCTCGATCTGATCGAGGGCAGGTGGGATAACGCCCGGCGCCTTGCCCTGCTGCTTCCCGATAAAGTCGGACATATTGATGATGAGATGAAGTTGCGCACCTTTGGGCTCCTCGGACGAGAGCAGGCGGATCCAGAACTGATCGAGCTGGCCCTGGCCGTCGCGGCGAGGCGCCTGCCGGAGGAGCTGGCAACTCAACCAGGCGATGTTACTTTCGACCTCGCCATCCGGGCCCAGCAATTGCGCGTGGCAATTGCGCTCGATACCGGCGACCTTGAACAGGCAGGCGACTGGCTTACGATGCACGACGAGTGGCTGGAGTGGAGCGGCGCAACCTTCTGGCGGCCGGCCGGCGAACTGCTCTGGTCCCGCCGCCACCGTCTCGCAAAAGACCACACTGCTGCACGGCGGCACGCCGAACGTGCGCTCGTATTCGCATCGAACCCGCGCCAGCCGCTGGCGCTGATCGCCGCCTGGCGGGCTCTTGGGGAACTCGCGACGGAAGCCGGACAGTTTACCGAGGCAGCAGAACATCTGGATCAATCGCTGCAGCTGGCAACGGCCTGCGCCGCCCCATTTGAGATCGCCCTCACCCGGGCCGCCAGGGCTGAACTGGCGTTGGCTTCCGGCGATACCGAGCAGGCGACGAACCTGCTGACGCAGGCCCGTGAGACCGGCGAACACCTGTCGGCGCAACGGTTGTTGAGCCGCATTGATGCTATCGAAACGCAGTTGGCGAGCAGATCGACGCCAGGTCCGGCCGGGTTGACACCGCGCGAACTCGACGTCCTGCGGCTCGTTGCCCGGGGTATGAGCAATAACGAAGCCGGAGAGGAGCTCTACATCAGTCCGCGCACCGTCAGCCAGCACCTGAGTTCGATCTACTCCAAACTCGGCGTCAGCAACCGCGCCGAGGCCACTCGCTTTGCCGTCGAGAATGGACTCACCTGAGATGGTCACCATATCCCGCCAGCCAGCATCGATCTTCGGCCGCGAGCGTGAGCAGGTCCGGCTTCGAGAGCTGCTCGATCAGGCTATCGCCGGTCAGGGGTCGCTGGTGCTCGTCAGCGGCGAGGCCGGGATCGGCAAGACGACCCTGGTCAACGATCTGGCTAGAAAGGCAAATGCTGACGACATCCTCGTCCTCAGCGGCGGTTGCTATGACCTGACAACGACGCCTCCCTATGGACCATGGGCCGAAGTGGTGTTCCGGAGTTACCAGTCAGATGAAGGACTGCCGCAAATTCCTGGTGCCCTGCGCGATCTGGATGCCATTAGGGGGCAAGATGAGCTCTTCAACCTGGCTATGTCGTTCGTTCGGGATGTCGCTCGGCAACTCGATGATATGTCGAATATCCTGATCGCCACCTACCTCGATGACGAGATCACCCGCCTTATCGAGGACGGATCCGTCAGCCGGCAACAGATCGCTTCAGCACAAAGCAAACAACAATTTATCACGCTCAATATTCTCTATGTTTGAATTTTAGATACAAGTATGCTAGAGAACATACTACTGATAAATCTCTTTACATTCTCGTCATAATGCATACAGATTCATATTTCTTTTTCAATAATCAAGACAAGGATTGAATGCATGAACCGGACTGTCTCCCATTGGTCGCCGATAACTGACCTACCTAGCGATTGGAAATCTTTAGAAAACGCAGAACTTCATTATCTCGGACAAGTGTGGGAGGAACAACGGGAAACACTTGAATCAACAGGAGGTATGAAGCAATTTTTGGAGCGCTTGCGTCGTGAATGGGCAATTGAAACAGGTTTGATAGAGCGGATATACACCTTGGATCGTGGTGTAACCCAGCTTCTAATCGAGCAAGGTATTGATGCAAATCTCATCGCACATGATGCCACCACTTCACACCCAAACTTGGTAGCGAACATAATTCATGATCATGAGGAGGTTATTGAAGGTCTTTTCGCTTTTGTTAAAGGAAGTCGTCGTCTCTCTACCAGTTATATAAAGGAACTTCACAGTGTGCTATGTCGCCATCAACGAGAAACGGAAGCATATGATCAATTCGGCAATCTGTTAAAAGTACCGCTAAAACGGGGGGTCTATAAAATCACGCCAAATAACCCAGTGCGAGAGAACGGAGTTCTTCATCTATATTGTCCTCCTGAGCAAGTTGCAAGCGAAATGGATACACTGGTAGAGATATATCAGGAGCATATTTCATTGAATGTGCCACCTGAAATTGAGGCCGCATGGTTGCACCACCGTTTCACACAAATTCATCCATTTCAAGACGGAAATGGCAGGGTTGCTAGAGCTCTCGCGACTCTTGTTTTCCTTAGATCAGGTTGGTTTCCGCTCACGATTACAAATAGACACCGAGAGGAGTACTTGAACACACTTGAATCGGCAGACGAAGGGGACCTTCACCCACTAGTAAATCTTTTTGCGACTATTCAGCGGCGAACATTCACCGAGGCATTGGGTATCGCTCGAGAGGTAGATCGTGAGCAGCAAATTGATCAGGTTATCTCGTCTGTTCGGCGAGACTTCACGCGTCGCCGACAAGAGACATACGCTGAATGGGAGCAGGCAAAGACATCAGCCACTATATTGCTTGATATAACGACAACACGACTTGAAGAAATATCTCAAAGTCTTACATTAGAGCTTGGAGAGTTTTCACAACACTACCGATTTTTTGTTGATCAGGAACCAGCAGATGGAGACCGAACCCACTATTTTAGAGCACAGATCATCAGCACAGCGCAACATTTAGGTTATTATGCAAACATCAATGATTATCATTCTTGGACACGGCTTGTCCTTCGAACCGATGATCAATCTGAAATCCTTATCTCCTTTCATACTATAGGTCGAGAGTATCGTGGTCTCATTGCTGCATCAGGCACCTACTTTCGGCGAAGTGAGACAGAGGAAGGGCCTTCCTACTTTACGGATGCAGAATGTCTTAACAGTGATCTTTTTCAGATTAACTATTTGGAAGATATCGAAAGTACAGAAACTAGATATCATAACTGGCTGAACAACACACTGATAATGGGACTTGAAGTCTGGCGATCATCACTCTAAGGCAACGGGAAAAATCCACTCCTTGATTGTATTTGGAATCAGGCACATAGTAATCCTTTAGTACTCGGCGCAAATTTGACCTTGCAGTGGATCGATGATCTCGAAAAGCAGATCATAGCTAATTCGGTGGCTTTTTCAGCCAGATTGAGGGCAAGGGAAGTGCACATGATGAAGCGAGTGGCCAATGGATTAACCAATGCTGAGGTGGCTGAGGAACTCTACATCAGCCCCCGCACGGTCGGGCAGCATCTCCGCAATATTTACGGCAAAATTGGCGTCAACAATAGCATCGAAGCCACCCGATTCGCCGTCGATCACAGACTCGTCTGATTAGAAAAAAGAGGAGCATCGCGATGTCGTTTCCACCTCCAACCAGCTACCGACCGCCGGTGACCGGCAGCAACTATATGGTCGCCGCCGGACACTACCTGTCGACGATGGCTGGCATGAGAATCTTTGAACAGGGCGGCAATGCTATCGATGCCGGGGTGGCGGCTGGCCTGTGCATCAACGTGCTGCAGCCTGATATGACGAACATCGGCGGGGTCGCGCCGATCATGCTCTACAGCGCCCGGGACGATCAGGTGTTCTCCATCAGCGGGCTGGGGAGCTGGCCGGCGGCTGTCGACCGAGAGTATTTTGTGCAGGAGTGCAACAACAGCATTCCGCCCGGTGTCCGCCGTTGCGTCCTGCCCGCCGCTATCGATAGCTGGCTGACTGCGCTTGGCCGCTGGGGGTCGATGACACTGGCTGAGGTCGCCGAACCGGCCATCGAACTGGCTGAAAAGGGCTTTGCCGTCTACCCGTTTCTCCATGCCAATCTGGCTGCCGACGCCAGCGGGTTGGCTCGCTGGGCTTCGACGGCCGCGATCTACCTGCCGGGTGGAACGGTGCCACAGGTCGGTCAACGGCTCATCCAGAAAGATCTCGGGCACACCCTTCGGCTGTTGATAGAGGAAGAACAGGCGCACCAATCCCGGGGACGTGAAGCAGCCATTCAGGCAGCGAGGGACCGCTTCTACAACGGAGACATCGCCGAGCGAATCGCCAGCTTCTTCGCGGAACAGGACGGCTACCTGACCTACGACGATCTGGC
>CAZNYB010000100.1:0-13550 GCA_964577155.1 uncultured Thermomicrobiales bacterium
TGATCGTCACCCGATAGCTGCCGCCGGGATCAGCCTCCACCTGCCACGGGTTCTGTGATCCGGCATTGGGGTTGATCTGGTAGTCGGCGATCCAGGAATCTACTTCGTTGTACTCATACGGGTTGACCGACGGATTGTAGAGCGTTAGCGACATATAGCGCTCGTCCGGGTAGACGCCATCGATATAGATCTCCAGGTTATCGCTGGCCACGAGCGGCACTGCCCAGTAGGCGGCATTTTCATCCGGCGCGGCGATGTTGAAGTTATCAACTGTCGTCAGCGTCCACCAGGCGCAGAACGGGAATTTTTCGCCAAATTCATACAGCTTATGTTTCACGATCATGCGGAGAATGATGCCAATCAGGCTGTTCGAGGTGGTTTGTGTCTCGCTCCAGATGCTGTTGTCGGTGAACTTGGGACAGATCGGCAGTTGCGTCTCGACGCCATTGCGGACCAGCGTGAGGTCCGGCAGCGGCACATTGTCGAACCCGCCGGTTGGCAGGTAGGAGCGGTAGAGCATCACCCGGAGGTTCTGGCCTTCATTCTCGATCAGGTCACTGATGTCAACGTCGGTACAGAGGACAATGTAAGCAATCAGCGCCGCTTCGATCAACGTGCGATGGTTGACCGATATTTCAGCCAGAGCTGCTTTGTCCTCAGCCGAGAGCTGGGTGGGATCGTAGCCGACGGCGCTGAGAATCGCTTCGGCCTGGTAGAGATTGTCCAGCAGCGGCGTGATCTCGTAGAGACTTTCCCGGACGGCTGCCGGCAGGGTCGCCAGGTCGCGGTCACTCTCCAGGACGTTGCCGATGAGAAGGAAGTCATGCTCCCAGCCGACGAAGGCGGCTTCCAGGTATTCAGGATAGTATGACGGCCCGGACTCGTAGCTGGCGATCTCAGCCATTGTCTCGGCAAAGTCTTCAGGTTCCGTCAGGGAGACGCAGATGCGCGGCTTCTCCGGTTTATCTGATGTTGTGATCCGCAATAGACCGGGGATCGTGCCGATGAAGAAGGTGCGTCCATCGGGCGCCATCGAGAGCTGGGAGTACCAGTTGTTGTAACGTGGCGACCCGCCGCCGACTCTGGCCGACCAGAGGACATGGACCGGGTTGTCAGGGTTCAGCGCTGTCAGGTACCAGCCGGTGACCCGCTTCTCATAGGTATAGAGAGCATTCGCCGGAATGTTGCCCTTGGAGACAATCGACGGCACCCGGACATTGGTATTGTTGGCCAATACTTCGACACCGCCGTTGACATCTACTTCGATGCCATTGAATCCCGGCCGGGTGACAAACGGTCCAGCCGTTGAGATAAACGAGACGTTACCCCAGTTATTCTCAGCGTAGATCCGGCGGCTATTGGCGGTCGAACCCGGGTAAACAATCAGCGAGTTCTCATCGCTGACCTCTTTGTCTTCGCCAAACGGGGTGACCGATGCGAAGAGCCGCGCCTCGCCTTCAGCCAGGTTCGACTCAGCCCGGTAGACGTTGATGTGCGGTGTCTCAGCGTTGTCGAAGATCGTGACGAACTCACGTCCGCCCATCTCAAAGTAAGACGGAGATGTGCCGGAACCCTGGCTGGTCTGGCCAGGCTTCACCTGAGTGCCGCGATCATACATCTCCTGCCAGGCGATGACCGGTGTGCCGTCGTCAGCCATATCAAAACGGTACATGTAGTAGTCGGATTGCTGGAAAGTCGAATTGCCATTTACTGAGTGCGATTCAGTGATCGTCTGCAGGTTACCGTCAGCCTGTGGTTCCTGCACCCCGTCGCCATCCGTATCATTGATGTCGATCCAGCGCAGGCAGTTCTCGGCGCAGTCGGGGGCGATGGTGCCAACGACGCCTTTTCTCGTCGTGAACCAGATGTAACCAGCTTCATTGGCAACCAGGGCGTAGAGCTCACCGCGGTCGGGCGGGATCGGGCCGCCTTCGCCGGTGACATTGATATCGGCAACAGCGACCCATTGATCGACCGTGCTGAGCGCGGAATCCTGGCGTTGCCAGGTCACGATGTGCCCGTTCGGCATGCCCATGACGATGCGGTACTCATCGTCGAGGTAGAAGTAGCCGACTCCGCCAAAGTCAGTCGCCGCTTCAGTGAGGTTATCGTAGGGAGCGGTGAAGCTGGTCCAGGCCAGCAACTCTCCTTCGGGGCTGATGGCGACGATGCTGCGATAGAACACCTTCTCCCTCAGATCGGGAAAGCCAGCACAAACCGTCAGCAGGTTTCCGCTGGCGTCGTAAGTATGCGCCGGACATTCCGCCAGCCTGACATCTATAGGCAAACCAGTTGTCGGGTCATTAAACGAAAACCGGGAGATGACCTCAACGTCGACACTTTTGACTTCGGTCGGCCCGGTGTTGGGATAGCTATCAGTGAACCAGGAATCATTATGAATATTGTTGTAGGGGTTCGGCGCAAGGTTTGGATTTTGCCATGCCCATTCACCGTTACTGGTCTCCATTTCAAACTCAACGCCGCTCTGGGCGAGAATCTGAGGCGCTCCGGAAACGAGCAACCCGATGACAAGGAACATCACCAGGAATGGTTGAACGGCACGCTTCTTTCTGGTTCGGTTTGCAGTACCGGACACAGTTACCTCCACCTCTTGACGAACAGTCACCATATTCACATCGTAGCAGAGGTGTTTTTTCCTGTGAAGGATTGAGAAGGTTGAATTCTGGTCTGGTTCCATCGTTATGTAACCTGTATTCGATTCCAGGCCATGTAGGATTGCGGATATTGCTCGATCCCGTAGCCCGAAGGGGGTGACCTCAATGCGGAACACACCCGAACATCGAGATCGTCAAACGATGCCAATCTGTAGCACCTGCGCATTTGAGACCGAACGTCTGTCGGTGAAGGAGTGGCACGCGCTGACACCGGAGGACTGGTGTCAGCACGATCTTGCCGCCGTCGTCTCGGCAATGTTGACTCCTGCCGTGACGCAATCGCTCCCGGAATCCTGGCAAGGAAGCTACGACAAGGAACGCACCCTGGAGTGGATTAATGAACGAGACGAGGAAGGCACAACGCTCCTGGTCGTCGAAAAACAGAGTCGCCTGGCCACCGGCCTGATGATCCTGTTTGAAATCGGAAATGAAGTGAACATCGAAGTCCGGCTCGGATACCTGCTCGCGGAGCCGGCCTGGGGACAGGGCTTTGCCAGTGAGCTGGTTGGAGGGTTCGTTCGCTGGTGCCAGGCCCAGAGCGCCATCTGGAAACTGGCCGGCGGCGTGGAGCGAGACAATCCCGCCTCCAGGCGAGTGCTCGAAAAGAACGGTTTTCAACCTGTCCCATCAACAGTTAGTCAGGATCATAGCGAGCAGATCTTCGAGCTGATCCTGCGGCCCTGGCATGCTGCAACGAACCGGCGCCAGGAAATAGAGCCGGGATGATGCCGGGTCAGTCGCGCTCGACGAGCCAGGTCTCCTGTTCATCAACACGATACCTGGCTCTCGTGATCGTCAGCCGGTCCACGGTGTATCCGAAGTAGGTCGCCCGCCGGTCAAGCTGCAGCCCGGCGTTCTCCAGCACCTTTCGAGAGGCGATATTCTCCGGCATAACCAGACCGATCAGTTCATCAATGGCGGTCTGCTGGTACCCGAACCGGACACTGGCTCTTGCGCCTTCGGTTGCGTAACCTCTTCCCCATGCCGATTTCGCGAACGCATAGAGGACCTCTACTTCATCTGTCTCCGGGATATGGTTGAGGCCACAGTGGCCAAGAAACTGACCGGACTCGATTCCAATGACAGCCCACATTCCATAGCCAAACCGGTCCCAGACCTCGGTCGTGTGGGCCAGCGAAAGCTCTGCCCGTTCCCGCGCCGGGCGACTTGATTCGGGTATATACAGCATCACCTCCCGATCGCCGTAAATCAGATTAGCCCAGTCATCGAGATCCGCTCTGCTCAGCGGACGCAACCGGAGCCGTTCGGTTGTTACCGTCGGTATGTTCATCAAATGAGATCCCTTGCATCGATCTGGGAGAAATTAATTTAGCGCCAGCCACGGACATTGCAGGTCCAGGACGCGACGCCACTTGACTCTCACACCGTGTTATAGCTGATACTGGAACAGATGACAGGAGCGTCGATGGCAGACCTGATGCAGATTGGCACATTTGCGGCGATAACCCGCATATCGGTACGGATGCTGCGTTACTATGACGAGCGCGGCCTGTTACGCCCGGCACATGTCGATGATACGACCGGCTACCGTTACTACCACACCAGCCAGGCGGCGACTGCCGAAGTCATCAGACTGCTACGGGCATTTGAGATGCCGCTCGACGAGATCGCGCGGGTGCTGGAGAGTATCGGGACCGGCGACCTGCCAGACCTCCTCGCAAACCACCGTGACCGAATCGAGGCCGAGCTTGCCGAGCGACGCCGTTCCCTCGCCTACCTCGATCAACTCATCTCCTATGTAGCGCAAGAGCATGATTTCCCCCATGGAGAGATCAGCATGCAGGAGGTTGAACCACGACGGATTATCAGCCGCCGGGACCGCCGGACTCTCGACGACATCGGTGTGTACACTGGCCGGACGATCGGGCAGCTCTATGTGGCAGCCAGCGAAGCGGGGAATGAACCGACCGGTCCTCCGTTCGCGGTCATTCACCAGCCGCCAGATGACGGTGACGATGCCTTCGAGGTTGAGATCTGCCTGCCGATCACCGGCACAGTTTCTGCACCAGCTTCGGTTACCGAACGGCAGATAGCCGGCGGCAGTCACGCGACGCTGACGCACACCGGCCCGTACGAGTCGCTCGGTGCAGCTTACCGCGCGCTCGGTATCTGGCTGGTGCGGCGGGGACTGGAGGTTGCCGGACCGCCACGCGAAACCTACCTGACGTCGCCAGGCCAGGGTCTTGATCCAAGAGAGTACCGGACCGAGCTATCCTGGCCAGTCCGTGAATATATCTGTCAACGAGTTGATGAAGCATAAAGAAAAGGAGCAATATCTGATGGAAGGTCCCCACAACGTGAAGCTGGTTGCTGATGTCGCGCTATTTCGCGGAAACGACGTGCTGCTGACACGCTACCGGAATCCCGAGGCATATGACAGCCAGCCGGGCTGGTTTCTGCCAAACGATTTGCTGCGCGACGGCGAAGATCCCGAAGACGCTGCCCGGCGGGTGCTCCGAGATCAACTTGGAATCAGTGAGGTTCCAGTGCGGATTGCGTTCGCCGAGTCATTTACCGGCCGCGACCGCAGCTGGCACCTGGCGCTCCACTACACCGCCAGCGGTGATGACGAACTTGAACTCCACGTTGCCGATCAGCTTGCGAAACCACAATGGTTTCCAGTCGAAGATCTCCCGCCGCGATCCGAAGTCGCCCATGGCGGCTGGGCGCTCAGCACACTGGCTCGAATAACCGGCGGGTGAACGGTCGCTAGATCGAATAACCCGGCCGACCGAATGCGGTCCAGTTTCCAATCGCTCATGACTCTCTCGCTTCAGCATATATCGCTGCAGAACGCTTACTCACGAATCATTTGTAACCAGGTATAAACAGGTAATTTTACGGATGTTCGTCTTTCAGACTCCGGCTACACTTACTAACTACGATGATATTCCATATTAATGAGGTCGGAGGCATGAGATGTCAGCCAACGCTCCGCCTGCAAATCAACCCGATGTCAGAGAAGGCATCCGCATTCGAAAGTGGCTAACGGTCGGAGTAACCGTTGGCGGCGGGCTTGGCGTCATGATCGTGGGTGGCATCACAATCTGGGCTGACAGAAGCAACGCGATGCTCGTGTTCAATGTTCTGGTGCCGGTCTTTGCGGGCTGGGTGGGGACGGTCTTGACATTCTATTATGGCGTCGCAACCTTCGAGACAGCGAACAACAACGTTCGCGAGATCACTGCGGCAGCCAATCAGCAAGTTCGCGAGATGAACAAGCAGGCCATTGAACTGGTCAAACTCAGCCTCGAAGAACGCATTCAACAGACTGCTTCGACGATCATGCGATCGGTCAATGATATGTTTACCATTCCTCTTGCCGCGGGCCAGGATGAGACGAGTATTTCAATAGCGGAGATGCGTGGTCTGCGCGACGCCTTTATCGCCAGCCACCCGAACGCCAACATCACCCGCACCCCGATCCTCAATGCGGAGAACAAACCGCTTTACATGATTCACGATAGCGTGATTGATAAATACCTGACCGGCGATGGCAAGAAAGAAACCGACTCCCTGCGCCAGTTCCTCGACAATGAGCTAGCAAACAATCGACGCTACGACAACGATCACGGGTATGTCGTCGTGTCCGAAACTGCCACCATCGGAGAAGCGAAAGCGGTGTTGGAAGGTGTCCAGAGCGTTCAGGACATATTTATCACGCCGCTCGGCACGAATAATGAACCGCTTTCCGGCTGGATTTCAAACATCCGCCTGAGCGAGTATCTGAAACCATAGCGCGGCGACGCTGAATCACACCGGTTTCAGTCCCGTAGCCAGAAACCAGGTTCCAGATGACGAGCAACCCGCTCTCACAACTCATCGAGACCTATCAACAGGCGCCAGATGATGCCTTTGCCCTGTTCCTGGGGGCAGGAACGAACCTCCCGGCAGAAGATACTCCGGCTGGTCGAATTCGTTACCCAACCTATTCATGGTATGCATTGCTCCAGGCGCTCTATGAGCGCAACCAGCGGCATTTGTCAACGTCATTCGACTATCTGCGGAACGAGTACGGAGATGACTGGCAGGGATTCGCTACCGCATTGATCGGCAACATGCGGATTGAGACCTTCGTCGATCAGTTGGAAGCCGTCATCTATAGCGATCTGCCACGTTCAGATCGCTACCGGCGACTCAGCAAACGGTTCGTTGAGCAAGCTCCCGCCTTGCAGGCAGCGATCGCATTTACAGCCAGGGTTCGCCAGCAGACACCTCATTCGTGGACCTTTGAACGCAACCCGAAGATTGGCGCGGTGATCACCACAAACTATGACTTCTTTTTCGGTGCTGGCTGGACGCGATATGAGGCGTTCCCTTCACACTGGAAGGTGCAAACCCCGTTCAGCAAGCAGGCTCCGCGGGCTAGTCAGCGCCCGGTTTACTACGTGCATGGGTATCTTCCCTACGCAACCGGCCAGAAACGAGATGTGGTCCTCACGCGGAGCAGCTTTGAAGATGCGTACTCCTCGTCTGGATTTGCAACTCGGGTATTGCAGACAGCTATCGAACGCTATCGGCTGCTCTTCCTCGGCGTCTCATTCGATGATCCGCACCTGCGTTCGCTATTCAAGCGGCAGGATGTCAATGCCGCTTCACACGTTATGATCAGCCGCAGCGGTTCAGCAGCCTTGGAACACGCTCACAGTCTTGGAATCACAGCAATACCGCTGGAGGAGTACAGTGAAATCCCCGGCCTGCTCGGAGAGCTCTATTGCCAGGGATTATCTCCAGAAGAGTGGCGTCGCGTTGGCGTTGCCGGTCCCGATGCATATTGGGACCGGCTCCTGGGCGGCGTCCTGAACAAGCGCGGCACCTGAACGACCGTTTGCCTGGAAGATACGTAGATTTGCGGATTTACAAACAGGCACGGATCGCTTACTATAGAGTTACTGATAATCATTCATTAGAGCCACGAAACCGTTGGTAGAAACCGGGAGGTTTTCAACATGCCCAACAATGCTCTTCTTGATGAACCGCGCGCGGATGGCGAAGCAAGGGCAGGTGAAGTCACCGCAGCAGCAGCCACCCGCCTGGACGACGATGCCGGCGCACTGACCCTGGCCAACCTGCCGGACGCCACCCTGGAGGCGGTGCTCGATGCCCGGGAAGCCACCCTCAAAGAACGAAAACCGATGGGACCGCCAATCCCGGGAGAGGATGAGTCCGGAAACGAAATTACGTTGAGCAAGCAACCATCAAACTCGGACGATGCTAGCGCCATCGATGACGATGACGACAACGGCGCAGTTGAGATCACGCCGGTACAGGAACAGGTAGATTCGAGCACAACCAATACGCAGCCCGACCATACAGATGATTCCGATGATGAAGACTCCCCTGAAGTCACGCCGACGGGGCAGCAGTAGGCCGCTGCGGCATACCCCGTTACTCGCACAGACGTTCAAACCGGCATGAGTACCACCGAATCTGGTGAACCGTATCTCATCGCACAAATCATGGAGGCAAGATATGAGCGCTGGAGATTTTGTTCTTTTCAAAAATATCGCTCTTGGCGACCAGGCCACTGGCGTCCAGACATCATCGGTCGGTGAACCATCCGTTGCAAACAACGGAAAACAGATCTTCGTTACCGGGAACTGGTATGCCACGAAGTCCGTGGATAGCGGGAACACCTGGCAGTATGTCAATCCGTTTAGCACGCTGCCGTCCGCGGCCGGCGGTTTCTGTTGCGACCAGGTCGTGATCTATGACAAGAGCCGCGATCTGTTTATCTGGCTCCTGCAGTATATCCGGGCTGCCAGCGGCAGCAACGTGCTGCGGGTGGCTGTCAAACGGGGACCAACGCTGCAAGACAACTCCTCCTGGTACTGGTGGGATTTCAGCCCCGCAAACGTCAATGGCCAGTGGGCCAGCAACTGGTTCGATTATCCGGACCTGGCCTTGAGCAACGACTTCCTCTGGCTGTCGAGCAATGTGTTCAACGCCAGCAGCCAGTGGCAGGGAGCGTCGGTACTGCGGTTGCCGCTCGATCCTCTTGCGGCGGGAACCGGATTTGGCTACAGCTTCTTCAATACGACCGCCAATGGATCGTTGCGATTTAGCCAGGGCGCTACCGACACGATGTACTTCGCCAGCCACAACAGCGGCAGCGAAGTGCGACTCTTCAAGTGGGCTGAAGACTCGGGAACGATCTACTGGAATAACATCGGCGTAAACGCCTGGTCTGGCGGCAGCTACAACGCGCCTGGCCCGGATGGTCTCAACTGGCTTGGCCGCGCCGATCCTCGCATCACCGGCGCATGGGTCGGCGGCGGCGTAATCGGCCTGATGTGGACCGCAAACAGCCGGGGCAACCGTCCGTTTCCTCATATCCGGGTGGTGCGGATCGATCAACGGACATTGAGCGTCATCAACCAGCCAGATCTCTGGAGCGCGAGCGGCGCATGGGCCTATCCGGCAGCTGCGGCGAACAGCCGGGGTCATGTCGGGATCAGCGCCTTTTTCGGCGGCGGCAGCTGGGGACACCCGGCACACATCGTTGGCATCTGGGATGATTATTCAAATGGCTGGGACATCCGGGTGGCGCGTTACAGCACCAACGGACCGACCGGCGGTCGCTGGGGCGACTACCTCAGTTGCCGGCGGCATACGCCAGACGATCTGACCTGGATCGCCTCCGGGTATGTCATCCGCGGTGGAACCGACCGCGAGGACATCATGCCAGGCGTCGTCCATTTCGGACGGCGGCGTGATCAGCGCGCGGTCGATCGCTGGAGCAACGCCTAGGAGCTATATACTTGGCAGCGTGGCAGGGGAAACAGAAGATCTCTCCTGCCACGGAAGACGGTGAATATCATGTCGGCCGTTGACGCTAGAAAGACGCATGGCGGTCGAGATACCAGCCGAGGTGAGAATATGATTAACGGGCGAACAGTAGCCGGGCCAACCGGTCCTCCGACAATCGATCAGCCTGATGATGCCCTGAACGTCGCTCCTGTCGAAGGCGCGGAGGTCGTCATTGTAGATTCCGGTGGCAACATGATCCAGACGGCACACTCAGATAGCCAGGGGCATTTCCATCTGGATCTGCCAGCGGGCCAGTACGAACTCCGACCACGGCCTGTCCAGGGCTACCTCGGGCTGCCTGAACCGGTCATCGTCACAGTGGACGATCAAGCTGATGAGGATCTGAATATCGAATTCGTCTACGACACCGGCGTCCGCTAACGCCTTCGATGCAGTCGCTGGAGCGAACCTCTGCCCGGCTCGCAATTGTCCAACGTAAAGAGGGACAGGAGAACAGTGCCTTCTCCTCTTCTCTGGGACATAGTGCGCCAGTAGGGCTGAGAAACGGTGTCAATAACCACGTTTCGTAGGAGCGAACCCTGTGTTCGCCCTGATAACAGCACTGTGTATAAATTCGGCGAACACAAGGTTCGCCCCTACTGCTAAACAGACGGCATGGTCGTTGTCAGCTCTTGTCAGACAAACGCGCATCAGCGCGAAACGCCTGGGCAGCCTGTTTGTCTGGCATAAACGAGCGCATCAGCCGCTGAGCCGCATGGCGTCGTATTTCTTCGCCCTGGTCCGGCATCCAGTAGATCTGTTCGGTGTATTCCGCAATGTCCTGCAAGGCCCGTTCATAGCGGTAGTAGGTCAATGCCAACCCGTTGATCTCGACAGGTCCATAGCCCTGATAGAAGCTCGCTTCCTCGGCAGAGCCAGGCAGCACGCCCCGCATCGCCGGGCCAAGTACGCACATCAGATCGCGTTCGGGAAGCGCGAACAGCGGCTGATCCCAGTCTATGATCCACACCTCGCCATCGCCGTCGATCAGGACATTGTTGATGTGGATATCCGCGTGGCAGAGCACGAACCGGCGGTATCTCCCCTGTAACTGCTCCCCGAGCGCTAGCGTCCGGTCGAGAATATGCTGAATCTCGTCTCGGTAGTTACGGAGATAGTCGGACACCTCGCGCTCCAGGTTGCTCGACAGCGCTGATTCGTGTTGTCCGGCCAACACTGCCTGCATGATAGCGAGTAGCCGCGGGGGTTGAGCAAATTGCTCTCTTGGAACACTATAAGCCAGCGCATCGGGAAGCTGGCTGGCGTGAAGTTGCCGCAACGCCGCGCCCAACGATTGCCACTGATCGGGCGTCATGCAGCTTTCCATGCCGGTGCGGCCATCGATAAACGGGTAGAGCGCCACGGTAAAGCCAGCAGCCATGCTCCAGAGCTGACCGTTGCGAGCTGGCAATGGCGCTACGACCCCGCTGACGCCGCAGTCGTTCAGGAAGCGCGGAAGCGCGAGACTCAGCTCGTCCACCGGCAGGCGTCGAACTTTGAGGAAACAGGACTGCCCATCGATACCATCAACCCGGTACCGCCAGGCGCGCACATCCTGACCCAGCGGCAGGAACCTGATGCAGGCAGGCTGAAACCCGTAGCCAGTCTGGAGACAGCTGGCGATCTCGGCATCCGTGAGTTCAGGTTTCTCGAGCATAAAACGTTCGGTTACTCCACGACAACTAACCACTCAACCTCTGTCTATGTTCCTGCGCTGCCAGGACAGGCAGAAATTCATGTCAGTAATGTAACATTGAGCATTCTGCGTTTGGTGACAACACATTTCATACCGTCGGCCTGTCCGACGCCGTGTTTCGAGATCGCCTGATGCCCTCGATCAGACGACCGTAGATGGGAAAGATTCTATGTCTGAGCAAACCTACCTGCCGGTGACCGAACGGCTATCCCGGCTCTTCCAGCATCTGGGGATCCAGCGAGCGCATGTTGCCGCGGCCGGTGGGTTGGAGCCAGCCGGTCTGGCAGAGGCACACCCGGAGCTGATCGCATCCCTGACGTTCGTCTGCCCGTCTCAGTTCGATGCGAGAAGGTTGCGCTCGCTTCCCGTGCCGCTGCTGCTGATCCACGGGGACAAAGGACCTGCCTCCTCGCTGGTGCCCCGCGCACTGCCTGAACTGCCGGAGGCGACCGAAGTGGTGCTGGAAGATTTCGTCGACGTGTTGTGGTCCGACCCGGTTGCGGACCGCCAGCCGGAGATCGCAAAGGCCATACACTCGTTCTTGGCTGAGGCGGACCGGCAGGCACCGGTCGCTTCACTGGATGGAGACGAGGAGCGGGGAGAGATAGCCGGCATCACCTATCATGTCCAGGGCAACGGTCCGCCGCTGGTGCTATTTCCGCTCAATCTCGCGCGATCGCAATGGGAGCTGCTGATATCACCGCTGAGCCAGCACTACCGCACATACACTCTCGGTGGCTCGCACCTCTGGCCAATGTCGGCATTTGAGCAACGCTTTTACGCGACTGAAGTAGTCCAATCCTTCCTCAAGAGTTGCGCGCCGCAACCCGGTGATCGCGTCCTCGATGTTGGCTGCGGTTCTGGCGTGATTACTCGCTGGCTGGCGCAAAACAGCCAGGCGGCAGATCCAGTCGTCGGCGTCGATATCAACCCGTACCTGCTCCGGGAAGCGTCAGTGCTGGCTGCGGCTGAGGGACTCGAAGCATCCGTCCAGTTTCAGGAGGGAGACGCGGAGAGCCTGCCATTCCAGGATGGTAGCTTCGATCTCACGCTCTCACTCACCGTGCTCGAAGAGGGCAACGCCGACAGGATGCTCGCGGAGTTGGTCCGGGTTACAAAACCAGGCGGACGGATTGGCGTCATCGTCCGCGCCCTCGATGTGGCGGGTTGGGATAATCTAGATTTGCCGAAATCGATCCAGGCGAAATTCGCAGGTATCCCGGCTTCACCCTTCGGCTCCGATTCCACTGGTTGCGCCGATGCCAGCCTCTATCCCCGGCTACGTGCAATTGGCCTCACGGATATGACGATGGGTCCTCAACTCGCAGTGTTCCACGCCGATCCACGGTATGAGCAACCCTTCATCGTCTTCCAATCCAGCCGACTCGCGGCACTAGAGGGCGAAGAAGCCGAAACGTGGAGGACAATTGCGACAGAGGCAAAGGAAGATGGAACATTGATGTTTGCTATTCCAGTTCACTGCGCTATCGGATCGAAACCATACAACAGCAACTAGCGAAACCATCTACTTTCATGGTATGTCGGTAGGGGCGAACCTTGTGTTCGCCCTGATAACGTCATTGCGCATAAATCGGGCGAACACAAGGTTCGCCTCTACGTAGTTAAATTGGTTTTACCAGGGTTTTCAGATCTCTTGGATTACTATGTGCGGGGCAGCTCATGCGCCGATCAGGACGCTGGCTGACCGTCGTCGTTCATCGCCCGGGCGATGATCTCTTCGACCACGGCGCTCTTCGCGTCAGCGTAGTTCTGGGTGTACTTCCAGTCCCGGCTGGCCAGATCTCGCTTGGTCCGTTCGTAGTAGAGACGGTCGGCATCGTTCCGGCGCAGGTGATCCCGGAAGCGCAGCATACGGTCGATCTCCTCGCACCCCGCTGAGAAGACATGCAAGTTGAGTTCGATGTCTGGACCGTAGAACATCCGGTGCTCGTACCAGTCCGGCTCCCGGATGCGGAGAATGTAGCCGGCCGCTTCGAGGTCTGGCACGTAGCTGGCCTCGTCGGCGGTGTCTGCCACCGCTAGCACGATATCGATGCGCGGTTTGGCGGCCAGCCCGGGAACCGATGTGGAGCCGGCATGTTCAACCAGCAAGACGCGATCGCCGAGCGCGGTTCTGATCCGCTGTTCCTCACGCTGATAGAGGTGCGGCCACTCCGGGTCATACTCAGCGATCAGGATAGGTTCGGTCAGCGGCGTCAACTCGCCGATAGTGACGGCCCGAAGTTCCTCATCGCTGATCGGTTGCCGGTCGGCGTCAACTATCTGATCGGCATGGTTCTCGGCTGGCATCTGCCGTCTCCTGACTCTCGCAATCGAAGGCACATCTT
>CAZNYB010000101.1:0-13447 GCA_964577155.1 uncultured Thermomicrobiales bacterium
AATGTCACTCCAGCTCCACAGAATGAAAAAGCATGGGTTTGGTAGCCATCTGAATGGAAATCATGAGCTATGGAACGATCGTCGCGCGCCAGCTGAACTACGGCGACAACTGCTCCAGGAGTTGTCGAATCACCACAAACGCCAGAAGAACTACCAGGCGGTGATACTGGAATGGGAAAAAGGAACCCACGATCCCAGCCGGGCGATCCGCGAATACTGTGCAGTTGAACTGGCGAAATATCACGAGCATCGAGAAAAAGATCTCGACTGTGCGCTGTTTCATGCAGAAGCTGCATTGAACACAGCGCTGATTGGACGTGACGAAAATTCAGCCAGAGAACATTTGCATCGTGTCAACAGGCTAAATCGAAAACTCGGAAAACAGGAAGCGGGTTGATACTAGTGTCCGGCGTCAGACCTGTCGTCCTCGTCATCCTTGACGGCTGGGGAATAGCGCCATCCGGTCCAGGGAACGCGATTGAAAGTGCGAAAACACCGGTATTTGATTTCCTGTTGAAGCATTACCCTTCCACTACTCTCAAAACCAGCGGGCGCGATGTCGGCCTTGTCGAGGGACAGATGGGTAATTCTGAGGTCGGGCATCTCAACATTGGAGCTGGATTTGTCGTAAACCAACTTATTACGTCGATTGATCTTGCGATCGAAGACGAGTCGCTCTTTGGGAATCAGGCGCTAGTTCGGACGGTGCGAAGCGTAAAAGATGAGCAAAGAACGCTACATTTGCTCGGGCTGGTTTCAGATGGAGGTGTTCATTCGCATATCAGACATCTCGACGCTCTTCTGGAGCTCTGCCGCCGTGAGCAACTGGATCGCGTTGTCATTCACGCCATTCTCGATGGCAGAGATACACTGCCTACGTCTGGAGCAGGATTTCTTCAACACGTCGAAGAGACCTGCAGCCGTTTGCAGGTCGGACAACTCGCTACGATCATCGGGCGCTACTACGCAATGGACCGGGATCGTCGCTGGGAACGGACCAGGATCGCATTTGATCTACTCGTAGAAGGTGACGGAATTCTGACTTCTAATGCAATCGGCACGGTACTCAAACAGTACGAATCAGGTACGACAGATGAGTTCATGCCTGCGGTTAGAATCGACACCGTTGATCCCAACCAGGCCCTTGTGAGAGCAGGCGACTACGTCATTTTTTTCAATTTTCGAACCGATAGACCACGCCAACTCACCCAGGCACTTGTTGGACCGGATCCGGAAGGCTATCTTTTTCCAAATCGGCCAACTGGTATCAAGGTCACCGGATTGACCTCGTTCTCCTCTGACATAGAGATGGAAGCTGCTTTTGAGCCGACAAGTGTTGATTTCCCGTTAGCCAGGGTAGTTTCAGAGGCCGGTCTGCTTCAGTTCCATATCGCTGAAACTGAAAAATATGCGCACGTCACCTATTTTCTCAATGGCGGACGAGAAGAGCCATTTGAGGGAGAAGATCGGCAAATAGTGGCATCACCGCCAGTTGCAACCTATGATCTCCAGCCGGAAATGAGCGCCTCCGAAGTTGCCACTGCCGCGGCAGACGTCGTCGAAACAGGGAACCACGAGCTCGTCATTGTCAACTTCGCCAACTGCGACATGGTTGGACACACAGGAAGTATCGAAAGCGCGGTTGCCGCGACAGAAGCCGTCGACTCAAACCTCGGGAAACTGGTCGATGCGA
Source organism: uncultured Thermomicrobiales bacterium (assembly GCA_964577155.1). GTDB lineage: Bacteria > Chloroflexota > Chloroflexia > Thermomicrobiales > CFX8 > CAZNYB01. The sequence continues at coordinate 1,694 of CAZNYB010000101.1, forward strand.
CAATACAAGCCGGCGGCTGCCTGCTCATCATCGCCGACCACGGCAACGCCGAGCAAATGCTGGTGCCTGGGACGAATCAGCCGATGACTGCCCACACGTCAAATCCGGTCCCGTGTATTCTGGTCGGGTCCAGGTTTACAGATTTGGACACATATCAGCTGAGATCAAGCGGACGACTTGCAGACATCGCGCCAACGCTGCTTCAGCTTCTGAACATTGAGCAGCCTGATGCTATGACTGGAACGTCCCTCTTGATAGGTGACGCTTAGATCTGAAGTCTGCGAAATGCCTTCCTACCTGCATAGCTGGCGCTTTCTCCAAGCTGCTCTTCGATGCGTAACAGCTGATTGTATTTTTCAACCCGGTCCATTCTCGACAGCGAACCGGTCTTGATCTGTCCAGCACCGCTCGCAACGGCCAGATCCGCAACAAAAGTATCGGATGTCTCACCTGAACGGTGGGAGATCACTGTAGTGAAGCCTGCTCTATGGGCCAGGTCAATAACATCCAGCGTCTCAGTCAGCGTGCCAATCTGATTGAGTTTGACGAGAATTGAGTTGCCGCTCTTCTCGCGTATTCCACGTCCAAGCCGGTTGAGATTTGTAACGAAGATGTCATCGCCGACCAGTTGAATTGATTCGCCAAGACGGGCAGTCATCTCAGCCCAGCCATCCCAGTCATCTTCTGCCAATCCGTCCTCAATCGAGATAATCGGATATTCTTCGGCAACCTGGCTGTACCAGGAAATCATTTCATCCGAGCTGAGTGACCTGCCTTCACCAGCAAGCACATATTGCCCATCGTCGTAAAACTCAGTCGAAGCAGGATCGAGTGCAATGTAGATCTCTGCACCTGGTTCGTAGCCAGCCGAGTTGATTGCGGCTGAAACCAGCTGTAGCGCTTCCTCATTTGAACCTAAACTTGGCGCATACCCACCTTCGTCACCGACCGAAGTTACATACCCTTCTCGAGCTAGAATGGTTTTGAGCGCATGAAAGATCTCTGTCGACCAGCGTAGACCTTCTCGAAACGATGCTGCGCCGACTGGCATGATCATGAATTCCTGCATATCGACACTTGAGCCTTCGGCGTGTTTCCCACCGTTGAGGATGTTGCACATTGGCACCGGCAACGTTGCTGACGCTGGTGAACCGAGATAGCGGTACATAGGTTGGTTGGTTGAGGCTGCGGCGGCGCGAGCTACTGCCAGCGATACCCCGAGAGTCGCATTGGCGCCCAGGTTCGATTTATTGGGAGTACCGTCAAGCTCAATCATCAATGAGTCAACTCGACGTTGATCGAACGGACTCAACCCAACAATAGCGTTGGCAATTTGCTCACGGACGTTTGAAACAGCCTGCTGTACGCCTTTTCCCTGATATCTGTTTGCATCGCCATCCCGAAGCTCAACCGCTTCGTGGGCGCCGGTGGACGCTCCCGAGGGTACGTCTGCCCTGCCAACAGCTCCATCTGAAAGTACGATGTCCACCTCAACTGTTGGATTCCCCCTGGAATCCAGAATCTCACGACTCCAAACCGACGAAATCGTCACTGCATGCATTCCCTATTCCTATCCCTGTTTCATATCACACTGATGAAGACAATTGTTCATCTCCATATTGTTATACTTTGAAGCTGAAATTGAGACAGGCGATAACGGAGATTCGTTCGGTACATCTGCTCAAACAGGGAACACTTGCCGCGATTGAAAGCCAGTGTAGGGCAGACCAAAACATTCACTCCCGAGCCGACCGGTGAACCAATACGACGTAGCCGGACCTGGGCGCTTCCCATTACAGAAGCACTTCAGTTAACCTGAGTTAGCTGAATGAGATTAGCCCGTTTCGGGTTAAAACAGGGTGGTACCGCGTAGAACTCTTCGCCCCTGAGCGAAGGGTTTTTTGTTTTTTACTGCGGAAACTGCGCTTACCTGAAATGACAGGAAAAAGAAGAAGGCGAAACGTGTCTCAGACAACGACAATCCGAACAGCAGGCCTGAAGGAGCTCTCAGGCACGAAAGATCAAGATCAACTATCAGGCTGGTATGCCGACTACCTCGGCAGAAATGGCGCAGTAACCCTGGCAATGCGGCAGATTGGGAAGCTGCCGTCTGACGAACGGCGGGACGCCGGCAGGAGTCTCAATGAGTTGAAATCTGAACTTGAAGCCGCGTTTGTTGTCCGGCAGGAAGAAATCCAGCTTGAGTTGCTCAACCGGCAACTTGCCGATGAGGCAATCGATGTTTCTTTGCCCGGTAGAAGGCAACCAAGTGGCGGACTGCATCCGCTTACAGCGATGCTCCGTGAGGTCACTGATATATTCGCTCACCTCGGCTTCCAGACGGTTGAAGGTCCGGAGGTTGAGTTCGCAACCTATAGTTTCGATATGCTCAACATCCCCAAAGATCACCCGGCTCGAGATGTCTGGGATACGATATTTATCGAATCTGATCAGGAAGAAATTACCCTGCGCCCGCACACATCCCCGATGCAAATACGGGTCATGCTCGAACAGGAACCTCCGGTGCGAGTCATCGTGCCCGGTAGAACCTACCGGTACGAAGCCCAGGACGCAACCCACGAGTGGCATTTCCAGCAGGTTGAAGGGTTGGCAGTTGACCGTCACATCACCATGGCGGATTTGCGAGGAACGCTCGGAGAGTTCGCAAGGCAGCTCTTTGGAGCTGAACGGAAAACACGATTTAGATGCGATTATTTTCCTTTTGTTGAACCAGGGGTCGACATGTCCATCGACTGTCCATTCTGCAAAGGTTCAGGGTGTCGGGTCTGCAGCCAGTCCGGTTGGATAGAGATTCTTGGGGCTGGAATGGTTCACCCAAACGTCTTGACCGGTGTTGGATATGACACCGATGAGTACTCTGGTTGGGCATTTGGTATGGGTATCGAACGGTTGGTGCTGCTCAAATATGGTGTCAACGATATTAGGAATTTTTACCGGAACGATCTGCGATTTCTGTCACAGTTCAGCCGGGCGAGACTGTAAAGGCGGTGATCCCGGATGCTCGTATCGGTTAAGTGGCTCAAAGAAATTGTAGACACCGATCTCTCCACCAGGGAGATTGCCCATCGAATGACGATGGCCGGTCTCGAAGCGGAGAAAATCACTCGGATTGGAGCCGACTGGGAGAGCATTTTTGTGGGTGAGGTGATGGACATCCAACCGCACCCAGATGCCGATCGACTGGTGCTGGCAACGGTCCATGCTGGCGAGCACCAACTCACGGTGGTGACCGGCGCGCCAAACATCCAGCAAGGGCAGAAGGTAGCCCTCGCGCTACTCGGTGCAAATCTGATCGACCCGTATGCAGAAGAACTCACCTACAGACGCCTCAAAGGACGGACCATGCGAGGAGTGAGATCCGAAGGAATGGTTTGTTCTGAGAAAGAACTCGGACTTTCCGACGAGCATGAAGGTATCCTGGTCCTGGATGCCAATGCCCCAGTTGGCATTCCCCTCTCCGAATACCTTGGAGACGACATCATTGAGTTTGAAATTACTCCCAATCTCGTGCACGCTTTTTCTATTTTCGGTATCGCTCGTGAACTTGCCGCGGTTCTCGATAGACCGTCTGCCAGCCTGAAACTGGCCGATCTCGATGCGTTTCCACGGGACGATCACCGGGTGACCATTTGTGAACCCGAACTATGCGGCAGATTTACCCGAACCGTCGTTGAGAATGTGACGATTAAACCATCGCCGGGTTGGTTACAGCGACGTCTACTTGATGCAGGACTCCGTCCGATTAATAACTGGGTCGATCTTTCTAATTATGTCATGCTGGAAGTCGGCCATCCCACCCACCCGTTTGATGCAGACAAGCTGGCCAGTGATGAGATTATCGTCCGTGTGGCGAACCCTGGTGAAACAATGGAAACCATCGATCACGTCTGGCGCGAGCTAGACGAGGAAACGCTGGTAATCGCTGACAAAGAAAAGGCAGTCGGCATCGCTGGAATCATCGGCGGCGCGCACACCGAAGTCGACGAGCAAACAACACGCATTTTGCTGGAATCTGCATGGTTTGAACCAAACACTGTTCGTCCCACGACAAGAAGACTGAAGATCAACACCGATGCGTCGGCGCGGTTTGGTAGAAACATCGATCCGAATGGCGCATCGATCGCGGCGGCAAGAATCATTGAACTTGCTAAATCCATTGATCCTGACGCCCGGGTAACCGAGTATTCGGATGTCTTCGTCAACCAACGCTTTCCTCGTGAGTTGCAGTTCAAGTTTTCAGAAATCGAACGGTTGCTCGGGATGGAGATTCCGTTTGAAAGTGCCATGGAGATCCTGACCAGACTGGATTTCACCCCACGGGCTGTTACTGCCGACGGGGAGCAATGTATCGCAGTTACCGTTCCTACCTATCGAAACGACGTTAATCTGCCAGCCGATATGGTGGAGGAGATCGCGCGCATTTACGGGTATGATGCGTTACCTGAAACGCTCATCACCGGTCAGACGCCTCCTGTCGTTCGCGACTCTTCAAGACTGACTACCCGGGTTGTCCAGGATGCACTGGTAGAGGCTGGACTCTTCGAAGTTCAAACCTACACCATGATCAACGACGACGATTTGAGATTACTTTCCCCGGCAAACGATGAAATACCTTACGTTCTCGGCGGATATCCACGTCCTGAAGTTGACTACGTACGCGCCACCAATCCGCTGCGATCTGACTGGACCATCATGCGGCCGACGATGATCCCATCGCTGCTTAAAATCGCGAGTGAAAATTTGAAATTCAGTGAACGAGTAGCCATTTTCGAGACCGCGTTCACCTATCAGCCGGTCGGAATCGATCAGTTGCCGGAGGAACAGCGTACGGTATCAGTACTGCTTAGTGGATTGAAAGATGCGCTAAGTCCATGGATGAGTCAGCGAGAAGAGTTCGACTTTTTCGATATTAAAGGCGTTCTCGAGTTACTCTTTTTGCGGCTAGGAGCACAAGACGTCTCCTTTGAACGGATAAAGCATCCTTCGATGCATCCTGGCCGTACTGCAGCTATTGTCAGAGACGGTCTGCACATTGGCATTGTTGGCGAGTTGCACCCAACGGTTGCTGCTCGGTTTCTGGTTAATTCCAGAACTGCGGTGGCGGAGTTAATACTGCAATCATTCACGGAGACGCTCCTGGAAACCTGGAACGTCAGTCCAATTGGGAGATTCCAGCCAATACGTCAGGATTTCGCGTTTATCGTGGATGATCCTGTTCCAGCAGGTTCTGTCGAGCAGGCGATCAAGGATGGCGCCGGCCAGACAGCGACTAGCATCGAGCTATTCGATGTGTACAGCGGTCAAGGCATCGAGGCCGGGAAGAAAAGCCTGGCATTTCGGGTAACTTTTTCGGCTCCGACCCGGCAAATCGATGAACGGGAACTAGAATATCTCAGGTCTCAGATCGAGCAGCACGTCTTTCAGGAACTTGGCGGTGTGATTCGCTCCTGATCCGAAGGCTGATCACAGATAATTTGCGTAATCCTAGTTCTGATCCATTTGCTGCAGTGCTGCAAATATTCGTTCCTCCACGGACATGCCTGAACGATCAGGCACGTCGGAGAGTCCTGCCCGCGCCTCGGCTGCTGAATACCCTAAAGCCATCAGTGCATCGAGGGCATCACGATCAAGATCGTCGGTTTGGACCGAAGCGACGGCGAAGTCGTCGGGAAGTTTTCGTTTCAAGTCCAGGATAATCCGACCAGCCGTGACTTTCCCAATACCTGGCACCCTGGAAAGAAATTGCACATCTTCGTTCGCGATGGCGTCATAAAGGCTGCCGGGATCGCTGAACGAGAGCATGTTGAGCGCTACTCGGGGTCCAACCCCGTTGACGCTGAGCAGTAGCTCGAAAAGGGTCAACTCCTGGGAAGTCGTGAAGCCGAACAGCGTCAGACTGTCTTCCCGAACTTGCAGGTAGGTCTGAAGCTCGACCGAATCACCCGGCGAGCCAAGATCCGACAGGGAACTTGACGACGAAAGCACTCGAATCAACAGGCCATGTAGATCGATGATTGCCGCATCGGTATCGATTTTGACTAGCTGCCCACGTATTCCCGCTATCATGTCGCTCCGACCGGTAACTGGTAGATTCTCCGCGCTGTTCCGTTGAATATCTGATTCAGATCGGTCTTCGATATGAATGTTTTCCGGGTTCTGGCTATTAGCCGATGCTGGCTGAGCACGGGATAGTCAGTACCGAAAATAATGCGGTCTGTGCCAACAAGAGATGCAACAACTGAGAACACTCGTTGATTGTAGATATAGGTCGAAGCGGCGGAATCATAAAACACCCATCTGGTCAGTTCCGCGATTTCTGGCATGAGTTCGTAAAACGGAAGTCCGCCTCCCCAGTGCGCTAACACCAGAGGCTGGTCTTGAAATGCCCGTATCCATCGCACGAGTTTCGAGGGAACCGCCGTACCTTTCCCGGGATAGCCATGACCCACCGGTTCGCTGGCGTGAAGCATCACCGGTTTCTGGAACTCTTTGCAAATCTCCATTAATGGTTGCATTTTCTTCGACTCTTCGAGATCAAATCCCTGGCCGTCTGCGTTGAGTTCACCGACGCCGACCGCGCCAGCCAGAAGCGAATGTTCCGCGTCTCTTGCCGCTGAAGCGTCCTGAGGCACGACAGTGGCCAGAAACGATATCCGGCCTGGTTGATGGCTAGCGACCTCAGCCAACCAGGCATTATGCTCTCGACACAACCCCGGGTCAGACCAGGGAAATCCGCAGGCTACTGAGTGCTGGACCCCAGCAGCATCCATGCTCTCAGTGAGATCATCATCCGTTGCCAGCATAGCGTTGGGATTGTCGTATAAGTGACCGAACCAGTAATCAGCGTCGGCGAGTCGGGCTCGTTGACGGATCATATCAGGTGAAAATATATGCGTATGCCCGTCTACAACAAGCATTGTCAGGCGAAAAGCACGAGCAAGGCAATGATTACGGCAACAATTGCTATGGCAACCAGAACCAATGCCGGAATAGCAATCCAGGCGTAGTCAAATGAAGAACCGGCGGGTTGTTCGACAAGCGTCGGCGCTTCGAGTGAACTGATCGGGGCATACCAGGCAACCAGCGCGGTCAGATTGTCAGTGGACCCGGCGGCAAGCGCGTGCTGAACAAGGATCCCAGGCGCTTGATCCGGGGTTGTTTCAGCGACGATCTGATGGAGGTCATCCTCGTCAATGTAGTCATGGACGCCGTCAGTGGTGAGCAGTAGTCGGTCGTCTGGCAACAAGGTCAACTCAAATATATCGACGTCGATGCGTGGCTTATAGCCAACAGCTCGGGTGATGATGTTCTTGTGTTGACTTTCCCGAGCTTCTTCTTCCGTCAGCACGCCAACCTTCACCTGCTCGGCAATCAATGAGTGATCTTCAGTGATCTGATTGAGGACTCCAGCTCGCAGCAAGTAGGCTCGACTGTCACCAACATTGGCAATAGTTAGCTCGTTGTCGTTGATGATGGCGGTAACGAGTGTGGTGCCCATCATGTTGTGGTCACCTTTTGCCAGACCATCGTCATAAATCGACTCGTTTGCGCTTCGGTACGCCTGGCGAATCATCAGAACAGTGTCATCGGTATCAGCTTTTTCAAACCGGTCGACGAGCGCGTCTATGGCGATACGTGATGCGACCTCACCGCGATCATATCCACCCATCCCATCGGCGACGGCGAGGACAAACGCACCATCGGGTGAATCGGATGGCAAACGTGCATGATAAACAAGATCTTCGTTGCGCTCGCGAACGGTTCCGGGATCGGTGGCCGCATCTACAATCAGCCGGCTCTCTTCCACCCTGGCAACTCTCCCTTATGGTTCCACCTCGAAGCGCCTTCACCCTGTGACGCTACTTGATGCCGGTCACAGCGTGCCGGATTTTCAACGCTCGTATTGTCAGTGCGTAGACTGACCGCCAGCGTCAAAAGTCCAACTCGATTCTCAGATATGATACGACAATAATCGAGTGCAACGTGCCGTTCCTATCTTAATTTTTATATGGGATACCGCCGAATAATCGGAGTGTTATCGATCACATGCTAATTTTGAGTTTCACTAAGCGTGTTTCAGTACTTTTCTATGTTTTTTTGCTGCTTGCAATTCCTCTCTCGCTTACCGGATGTATTTTCGGTGGGGACGATAATGCATCGACCACGGAACCAGATCTGGATGTCGAGCAGATCCTTGAAGAGAGCGCCATCAGGTGGGATGAAACCGACACCGTGGCATTCGATTTACAGATCGAAGGTGAAACTTACCTCGATGAGAGCGAAACCATTGAGCTGCGTTCCGCGGAAGGTCAGATCAAACGACCTGACCAGGCTATCGCCACCGCCAACGTCAGTTTTGGATTTGTAAATTTTGAAGTTTCACTTGTTTTTATCGGTGAAGCCGCATATATGACCGATGTCTTGTCAGGATCCTGGGGCGAAGCGCCGGGTGACTTTAGTTACAACCCGGGGGTGATTATGGACGATGAATCCGGGGTAACATCAGTTCTCACCCAACTCGATAATGCTTCTTTGGTTGGAGAAGAGGTCGTCGGCGGGAAACCTGTTTTTCATATCACCGGGACCGTCGCTGACTCGCAAATTAACAATATGACCTCAGGTGGTCTAAAAGGAGACGAGATCGACGTAGACATCTGGATCGACGAGGGTAACTTCGATGTCTTGAAGGTTGTGCTAACTGCTCCGCCGAGCGGAGACGATGAAGCCACGATCTGGACGTTAACGCTCTCCGATCAGAACCAACCCGTTACTATTGAGCGGCCGATTTCCTGATCGCCTACAGGATTGAAACGATGTTTGGTGGTAGGCAGGCGCTGACCCTCGGACCTGTTCTCGCCATCGTCTTTCTTGCGGCGCTTGATCTAACGGTGGTCGCGCCAATCCTGCCTCAGATGATTTCCGATCTCGAAATCAATACCGTCGATGCCGACCGGTATGCGTGGATAGTGCTTTCCTACCTGATTGCCTACACCGTCACGGTTCCCATAACAGGGCGGCTATCTGATTTCACTGGCCGGATCCCGATCTTCACTGCTGCTTTAGTGTTGTTTGCTGTTGGCTCCGCCATCGCTGCAAGCGCCGACAGTCTCAATCAGATGATCGCCGGGCGAACGCTCCAGGGACTCGGAGGAGGAGCGATGTTGCCGGTCTCGATGGCGCTAGTTGCCGATGTTATAACCGGCGCCAGACGTGTTTCAGTTCTCGGCCTGGTAGCGGCGGTAGATACGTTTGGTTGGGTGCTTGGGCCGGTCTGGGGAGTTGGTGTCAATGCGTTGTTTGGAACCTGGCGAGCAATTTTCTGGCTAAACATCCCACTGTCCACCGCAGCATTAATTTTTCTTCTTACAAGCAACTGGCGCAGACCGATAATTCGCTGGTCTGCTCGACCGAATTTTCTAAGCGCAGCACTAGGCGCAGTATTCCTGGTTGCGGTTACACTGGCGCTTTCATCGGGCAATGAAGGCGGTCTGAGTGCCGGCCAGGGGACTAGAGCACTTGGCGGTTCTGAAAACCCAGTCGCGGAATACAGGAATCTGTTGCTACTAATCTGCGCAGTTTTTCTTGTCGGTTTTGTAATCAATGAGATTCGGTCAAAGGATCCTCTTCTTCCCAGGACGCTCATTCGACAGCGTGTGTTCCAGGCGGCGGGAATCGCCAATATACTCATTGGCGCGGTGCTGATTGTTGCTATGGTAAACGCTCCACTTTTTATCACGCTGCTGGCCGACGAATCAGATCAACCAACTTACAGCGCGCTCGTGCTTGGCAGTTTTACCTTGCTGATGACTGCGGGTGCTCTGATCGGTGGAAGTATCGTGGCCAGATTCGGAAACCGTCTGGTCGCGGCGTTTGGATTAATGATCGCAACGGCAGGCTACCTGATTATGAGTAACTGGAGCAACGACATTGAGCTACTGTTTATGGTGATGTCGATAGGCATCGCCGGATTTGGTATTGGTCTGGTCATCGCGCCGATCTCGGATGCTGCGATTTCAGCAGCTAGAGCGGTGGACTATGGAGTTGCATCAGGTCTTGTTCTGCTCGCACGACTTCTTGGAATGACCTTTGGGTTGGCAGCTATTACCAGATTTGCAATCGAACGACTCGGTACTGAGGTTGCGAAGTTACCGCCAATCGTTCCAGAAGCAGGCGAATCCACATCAGCATACTTTGCGAGACAACAATCATTACTAACCGAGCTTCTTATACCTCTTACTCTGGATATCGTGGCAGAAACGTTTCTCATCGCAGCTTTCGTCTGTCTATTGACCCTTGGTGCAATAGCCCTGATGCGAGCTGTTAACTCGGACCGACGATAGCCTGTAACCTGCCAATAGCCTCAGACGGAGTGATGTCAGATGAAAAGATCCCGGAGCCAATCACCGCTATATCCACCCCGGCTTCCTGCAACTGGCGAATATTGCTAACTCCGACGCCACCATCTACTTCGATTTGTATTTCATACCTCGAAGCTTCAATTGCCTGCATGAGCTGATCAAGTCGACGGTAGGTTGTAGATTGGAATTGCTGGCCACCAAAACCTGGATTCACGCTCATAATCAAAATCAGATCGCATTCCTCCAGTAGATTGGTGGCAACATCTATTGGAGTACCAGGGTTCAAGGCAAGTCCGGACTTCAACCCCAGGGATCGAATCTGCTGGAGCACTCGATGAATATGAGGCGTCGATTCTGGATGAACAGTGAGAATATCCGCGCCAGCTTCGGCGAAACTTTCGACAAAACGTTCTGGCGACGCAATCATGAGATGGACGTCCAGAATCAGATCTGTGCTCTTGCGTATTGAAGCAAGCACCGGAACCCCAAAAGAGATGTTCGGAACAAACTGCCCATCCATAACGTCAATATGTGCATAGCGAATACCAGCATTCTCAAGCATCTGTAGCGTGGACTCTATATTCGCGAGATCTGAATCCAGGATGGATGGGGCGATTGCTATCGGTTTGATGTGCTCCCCCTTTGTAAGAGAATCGGTATAAGTCATTTTTACGGCATCTAAAAGGAAGTCCGAAAGTGTGGCGCCTCGACTGCATGTTGTTTGTCGAAGCTGAATCAACGTCACCGAAGTGTACGATGTCGCCAGCAACCGGCGATTGACCATCACGAATACTGACTTTTATAATCGGACCTGGGACCTTAACCAAACCGTACGTACGTACGATAGTAGAGCGGCATGTCAGCGGGCATTGAGATGAATAGACTCGACTCATTTGAGCGTTTTTTCGAACGAATCATGGAAGATTCGGTTGGTCGCATTTTCAGGACACCGATTCAACCTGTCGAAATAGGAAGACGCTTGGAGCGTTCGATGGAATCCCGCCAGGTGGTGTCAGTTGATGGAGTTATCGTACCGAACGACTATACCGTCCTGATGAACCCTCAGGACATGGTGATTTTCTCTGATTTCATACCGGCACTCTGTACCCAGATGGAAGACTGGCTTATTGATCTGGCTTCAGATCGTGGCTTCGGATTTGTGGATCACGTCAACGTACAAATCATTGGGAACGCTCGCATTCGTCGTCGAAACATCATTGTCAGATCGAGGATCGTTGAGATGAACGATGTTGACAGGGACGACTTGAACTCGATACAACGAACGGAAGTCTTGAGAGTTGTCGAGAGTACCGGAAACGTTCCGCCGAAGCTTCTCAAGTTCATTGGAGGAGCGCACGCAGGTGAAATGTATATT